>NZ_JBDQQT010000039.1:0-1500 GCF_039888625.1 Pseudomonas sp. CAU 1711 | reverse complement strand
AAATGGGTTGTTCAGCACCGAGCCAGGAAACACAATCACCGCATCGTCGCGGTGTTCCTGAATCGAATGGTCGCCGGACAGTAGAGGCCGTTATTTGTGGCCCGCAAAGGAGTTGCTTGCAGAGTATGTGCACATCACAAATAACTTTCCGGGCCAAGTCCGACAAGCCGTGCGCTCCGCCGGTCATGCTCGGCGTTGGCATCATTTCCTGCGTTCGACTCGGCACCGTGCCTAACAATTGGTTCAAGTCGTTCGCTTCGCTCACTTGGACGTCCAAAAGCTGCGCTTTTGGCCGCCCCTTAACCAAACGTTAGGCGCAAAGGCATTATTGGTTTTCAGCACCGAGCCAGGAAACACAATCACCGCATCGTCGCGGTGCTCCTGAATCGAATGGTCGCCTGACAGTAGAGGCCGTTATTTGTGCTCAGCAAAGGAGTTGCTTTCAGAGAATGTGCACGTCACAAATAACCTTCCGGGCCAAAACCGACACGCCGTTCACTCCGCCGGTCATGCTCGGCGCTGGCACCATTTCCGGCGTTCGGCTGGGCTGTCTAACAATTGGCTCAAGTCGTTCGCTTCGCTCACTCGGGACCGGCATAGCCGGCCCCTTAGCCAAACGTTAGGTGCCTTCTCGTGAAAGCCGAGCAGATCCTCATCGAATCAATCGCAAAGGCTTTTCCTGAAAGAAAAGAATTGACCGACGAGTGGATTGAGGAAAATCCATATTTATTCGAGCAAATTTCAGCATCTGAAGCCTTGCAGTATCTACCCAGCTACTTGATGTACGTCCTTCAAAAGCTGAGGGTCAACCCTGGCTCCTTAGTCTATGTGCAAGTGTTATATACATTAAATAACTACAGCAAGTGCAAGTCGGCAGACGACCAACATCAAGGCATATGGTACCTGCTTTCAAATCAACAAAAGCAATCTATCATTCACTTCATCGCTCACTTAACACACAATCTGCCTGCAAACATCGACGCACATGAACTCAAAAAAATCTCAAACCGGTGGCAACCAGTCACCTAACAAATGGTTCAAGTCGTTCGCTCCGCTCACTTGGACGTCCAAAAGCTGCGCTTTTGGCCGCCCCTTAACCAAACGTTAGGCGCAAGAGCGAAATGGGTTGTTCAGCACCGAGCCAGGAAACACAATCACCGCATCGTCGCGGTGTTCCTGAATCGAATGGTCGCCGGACAGTAAAGGCCGTTATTTGTGGTCCGCAAAGGAGTTGCTTGCAGAACATGTGCACATCACAAATAACTTTCCGGGCCAAGTCCGACACGCCGTGCGCTCCGCCGGTCATGCTCGGCGTTGGCATCATTTCCTGCGTACGACTCGGCACCGTGCCTAACAATTGGTTCAAGTCGTTCGCTCCGCTCACTTGGACGTCCAAAAGCTGCGCTTTTGGCCGCCCCTTAACCAAACGTTAGGCGCAAGGGCAAAATTGGTTGTTCAGCACCGTGTCAGGGAACACAATCAACGCATCTTCGCGATGTT
>NZ_JBDQQT010000038.1:0-1567 GCF_039888625.1 Pseudomonas sp. CAU 1711 | reverse complement strand
TGATTGGGGGAAGGGAAATGGTTGCGGTGATTGCCGGCAATGGACTGGGTCTGTTCAACACCTCGCTGAACACCTTGGGTGGCGCGGGGGTGTTGGGTCAGGGTGGCTTTGGCCAGGTGGGTGGGCGCTCCTGGGTCAATGCCAGCAACGGCAACCTGGTGCTGCAGTTCAACGACCGTCAGCTGTCGGGGGTGGGGCTGGACCTGCTGCACACCCGCACCTACAACACCCAGGGCAGTTACGGCGACGCCGATGGCGACGGCTGGCGCTGGGACGGCGAGCGCCGGGTGGCCCTCAACGGCGAGCTGAATGCCCCTGGCAGCAGCCTGGTGCGCACCACCGGCGATGGCCACGAGACCCTGTACCGCTGGAACGGCGCCACCTACCAGTCCAGCGACGGCGACGGTGCCCATGACAGCCTTAGCTGGGACGCGGCGCGCAGCGAATGGGTGTGGCGCGACGGCAGCAGTCGCCGCGAGGAGCGCTATGCCGGGGCCAGTGGCCGGCTGGTGCAGGTCAGCGACGCCTTTGGTACGCGCATCGACTACGGCTACGATGCCGCCGGCCGGCTGAGCAGCGTCAAGGACGCCTCGGGCCAGGAGCTGGTGCTGGTGTACAACGCCGCCGGGCGCCTGGAGCGCCTGGACACCCGCCAGGTCGAGGGTGGTGCGCTGAGCCGGCAGGTCTACTACGGCTACGATGCTTTGGGCCGCCTGGCCAGCGTGACCACCGACCTGACCCCGGCGGACAACAGCATCAGCGACGGCCGGGTCTACACCAGCCGCTACACCTACGACGACGCCAGCCTGCGCATTGCCAGCGTGAGCCAGAGCGATGGCACCACGGTGAGCTTCACCTACGAACTGGTGGACGGCGAATACCGGGTCAAGACCGTCACCGATGCTTCGGGCACCACCACCTTCAGTTACGACCTGGCTAACCGCCGTACCGACATCAGCAATGGCCTGAACCAGCAGTGGAGCTACTTCTACGACGCGGCCGAGCGCCTGGTCGAGGTGCGCACCCCGGCGGTGGCGGGCCAGCGCCTGTCGACCCGTTACGCCTACGATGCCGACGGCAACCTCACCCAGGTCACCGACGGCCGCGGCAACGCCATCACCTACGGTTACGACGGCAACGGCAACCGCGTGCTGGAGCGCGACGCCCTGGGCAACACCCTGCGCCGGGTGTATGACGCGCAGAACCAGCTGCTCAACGAGATCCGCTACAGCCAGCCGGCGACCTGGAACGCCGCCAGCGCCAACTGGAACGAGCCGCCGGCGGCCAGCGCCCAGGTGCAGCGCTACGTCTATGACGCCAGCGGGCGCCTGCGCTACGCGCTGTCGGCCACGGGTGAAGTCAGCGAATACCGCTACAACGGCCAGGGCCTGCGCAGCCAGGAGCGCAGCTACGGCGATGCCCGCTATGACCTCGGCGCGCTGACGGCCGAGGCCGGCCCGAGCGAAGCGCAGTTGAACGCCTGGGCGGCGGCGCGCGATCTGAGCCGCAGCAGCCTGACCGAGCTGGTCTACGACTACCGTGGCAACCTGCAGCGCAGCACCCGCTA
>NZ_JBDQQT010000037.1:0-2384 GCF_039888625.1 Pseudomonas sp. CAU 1711 | reverse complement strand
CTCCAGCTTCTTCGCTGCTCGCCGCGCATCAAGGCTGCGGGTTATCGCCGCAAGCGCCTGGATGTCCGCTTAGTCGAGGCCCCAGCCAAAATAAATACGTGGCTTGAAAGTTCGCTGCGGGTCAGCCACTGTGCGATATTCATTTCCTGCGCCCGACTCGATGTCCGTTGCCTAACAACTGGTTCAAGTCGTTCGCTCCGCTCACTTGGACGTCCAAAAGCTGCGCTTTTGGCCGCCCCTTAACCAAACGTTAGGCGGCAAAAGCAACAAAGGAATGTGCGGGCATGGAAATCTTGAAAAGTTACATCCCAATACTACGTGCAACACCAAAGCCAAATGTGCTCAAAAACTGGTTCCGCGCCCCGCTTCGGCTTCTTCGCTGCTCGCCGCGCATCAAGGCTGCGGGTTATCGCCGCAAGCGCTTGGATGTCCGCTCAGTCGAGGCCCAAGCCAAAATAAATACGTGGCTTGAAAGTTCGCTGCGGGTCGGCCACTGTGCGATATTCATTTCCTGCGTCCGACTCGAAGTCCGCAGCCTAACAACTGGTTTAAGTCGTTCGCTCCGCTCACTTGGACGTCCAAAAGCTGCGCTTTTGGCCGCCCCTTAACCAAACGTTAGGCGGCAAAAGCAACAAAGGAATGTGCGGGCATGGAAGTTTTGAAAAGTTACATCCCAGTACTACGTGCAACGCCAAAGCCAAATGTGCTCAGAAACTGGTTCGGCGCCCCGCTCCGGCTTCTTCGCTGCTCGCCGCGCATCAAGGCAGCGGGTTATCAAAGCAAGCGCCTGGATGTTCGCTCAGTCGAGGCTCCAGCCAAAATAAATACGTGGCTTGAAAGTTCGCTGCGGGTCGGCCACTGTGCGATATTCATTTCCTGCGTCCGACTCGAAGTCCGCAGCCTAACAACTGGTTCAAGTCGTTCGCTTCGCTCACTTGGACGTCCAAAAGCTGCGCTTTTGGCCGCCCCTTAACCAAACGTTATGCCTACCAAAGACAAAGCCATGCATAGCATCGATGATCTTCTGAAGCGCTATGAAGAATATAAAAACAGAATCGACGCCTTCCATCACAGCAACAACAAGTACGAGACTCAACTTGACACTTACAACGCACTGAATAGCCTAAGAAAAATAATCGAGAAAGAACTACCACCAATAGCCATAAAAGCAAATACCTTATCAGCCGAAGAATTCGCCTATTTATTCAAAGCAAATCAGACTCTTTACATAGACGAATACGATTACAGACTAGAAATCTTTGAGCTTATAGTTAACCCAAACGCAGACCAAATAGATACACTGGAAAAATTCAAGACAACCATCACAATAACCTGAGTCCAGGCACAACAATGCGCTCAACTATCGCTCACTTCGTTCGCTGGACAGCCAAAAGCTACGCTTTTGTCTGCCCGTTAGCTTAATCGTTATGCAATACCAAGTCAGCGTCCAACCCCAAGGCAACTTAGGAAGTTGAAATCCAAGGATTGCCTTGAAAAACAAACAATACGAGAGCCAGCGAATGCTAAACAGCCCAGATGCCTTACTATACATACTCGGAATAGTGCTCATCTTCTTAGTTCTAAGGGAGATTCTTTGCTGGTACTGGAAAATAAACAAAATAATATCCACCCTTGAAGCCACAACAAAACTAAACGAAAAGCTTACGGAGATTCAAATGATCTCCAATGAAAAACTAGAATCAATCTGCGAAGAGTTGATCATGCTTCGACAACAGCAACTAGAATTAAGCATCAAACAGAACAAAGTGTATGAAGACGACTTTGATGAATGAGTTAATAGCCCACCAAGCAGGCTCGGATCGTTAATACTCAAATGAAGAATTTCATCACTGTGCCGAAGTTCTTCTCCGCCCCATTACGACCTCAACTTAAGAAGATCAAGACCAATGGTGCAAGTGTATCGCATAACAATTGGCTCAAGTCGTTCGCTTCGCTCACTTGGACGTCCAAAAGCTGCGCTTTTGGCCGCCCCTTAGCCAAACGTTAGGCAGTAAGAGCAATCAACTAAATGCAAGCAGGGAAAGTACGCAGGTTATGTTCAGGAAAGTGCGGCAAAGAGGCCACGCACCAGTTCACGACATCAGCCATCGCGTCGCCTGGAAGGTCAGCATGGCAAGCATCAGTGCGCTATGCACCCTCTCCGTTCGACGTTGCATTGGGCCTAACAAATGGTTCAAGTCGTTCGCTCCGCTCACTTGGACGTCCCAAAGCTGCGCTTTTGGCCGCCCCTTAACCAAACGTTAGGGAAATTCTGAAGAAGACTTCCCGAATCTGGTGAAATACGCCGATCCCGTTGCCCGAGTTTCCCGATGAAGCAGATGACCTTCGCCGATGCCGAGTACGCCGGCAAGCGCAAGCAGACC
>NZ_JBDQQT010000036.1:0-2720 GCF_039888625.1 Pseudomonas sp. CAU 1711 | reverse complement strand
CGGCGGCCAGAAACACCGAAATGAGCGAGCCATCTGGTCGATTTTGACCCACTGGCCGCTTTCAAAATTGGCGAAGGCCGAAGTCAGCCAGAAAAACCGCTCTACTTCAGACCTTCCCTAGGTTTTGATCCCATGCCCAGTGACTGTTGGGCGGTGTCTTCCAATCCTTCGTACCGCAGTAGCCATGCTGGATTGCTGGTGCCGGTGTCTACGTCATTACTTTCTTCTAGGGGCCCCGGTCCGCCCGCCAGATCTGCGCCCAGTCTTATCCCCGGACTGCCAAGGCAGCTTGAATTTTTCAAGATCCATTCCGTGAGTCGACCAGTGCATCGATTGCGTCGAGTGAGAAGTTTTCTTCAACGATCAGAGCCAAATCTACACTTGCGGACCCTGGGTCGAAACGCTGAGCGGGAATCGGCATTGAGGCCGGCAACTGCAACTCTATGTGTTCAAATGGGAGGCGGAGCAGCGATGAAGTCCCACCCTGCCATCGTGGCCCAAAGCGGTAAACGGCATAGTACATGATTTTTGCTTTGCCCTCCTCTACGCCGCTGCAGCGCATGGCTTCATAAAACATGCGATGGGTAGACTGCCAGGTTCTATTTTGACTAACGCAGTAGAAGTCATGCACCACTGACGCATTCCTATAGAGACCTTCAAACGGCCCACCAATGACTGACCAAAATGGCCTAGGAATTGACGCGCCATCTACAATCGTATCGGCAGGCACGGGCCACTGAGTGCCATTCTGGGCAATATATGTGTATGGCAATTTAAGTCGCATGTGACGACCATTCGGCAGCCACTCTGTAAGCAGTGCTCCTTCGAACCGGCCATAACTACCAATGTTACTTGTGTAATAGTGTGTAGCGTCCGGCGCCCATGCCAATGCTAATGGCCGCAGAATTGCAACACGATCACTGCGGCGTGTAATAGGTCGAATTCGCACCTCAGCACCCTTGCTCCGCGCCTTCTCAGGGGTGGTTGTATCCATCCCTCCACCTCCGGCCTCAATCATCTGCTGATCCCCCCATGCAAGAGCAACATGGGTCACAGCCTCATTCTGTCCATAAAAAACAAGATCAGCCAGTTCGCTATCTGCGAGCCCTACTGATTGACTATGGCGCTCTTTCATAAAGTGTTTATAGAGCCCCGCGGCGGACTGGTCACCAGGCGGGTCAAGATTTAAATGAGCTAAAAGTGACTGAACCAGGCCAGAACAGTCATAGGAGTCCGGCCCGTTGCCTCCCCAGATATATGGCCTTCCAAGTTCAGCTTCACAAAGTTTGCGAAACTCAATTCGGCTCAACATGATCGCTCTCCTTTGGGGGATTTACTTCTGCGCATATCGCCCAGGACCTGCCCCCTGAGCATCAGCATCCAGACAAAAGACCGTATCTCTCAAATACGCTTTGACAACAGGCCAGTCCTCTTGGTCATCCATGAATCGCAAGATGGTTGCACTTGCATTAACAGGGTGCTGTTCCTTTGTGAATTTCTGACTTTTCATTGCCGCACGAGTATCAGCCACTCCATGAAGGTCTGGGTTCTGTTTCCCGTATGAATGAAATTCAATAACTCGCCCGAGCGGACACTTTTCTGAAGGTTCAAAATTTCGTAGCGCATGTGCGTCCGAGTACGAGTCTTGGATTAGGTGCAAGAGTGAGCCAATAGCCATTTCCTGGAAATGATCTTTCCGCTCTAGCCTATACTTAGGCCCAAAAAGATACGAAACCGTCCAGCCAGGCTGATTCTTAAAATGCTCTTGAAAATGGCTTGTTTTGACATCAGACAATAGCGTCTGCGTATTAATTCTACGGATCGCAACCGCATAAGAGAATTCAGCCCAATCAAGAATATGCTGACGCGTAACCTGAGCAGCCTCTTGATTTGATGTTGCCATGGCATGCAGGAACTGAAGGTCACCATAATGACTTCGATACTGCATGTAGTATGTTTTATTAAGAGTTTTTCTTTCCCCTCTTAAATTGAGGCCGTATTTAGCAATTCGATTTGCATCCTTCATCCATACCCCCCACTTGCCAACATGAGCAAACAGGAGTTGATTAGGATCGTCATTCCACCAAACCCCTCGGATAAGGGAGTCGTATTTATTCCCCTTTTTCGAACCCGTAGGGATAGGCCCCATTGTAGTACAGGTTAGTGGACTTCCATCTACGCCCACTGAAACAGCGGCACAGACTCGAGCTCTATTTGTTATCTCCTCATGAACTGACTCGCTGACCATCACTGACACTGATGGAGACCTAGATACCCAATACTTATTCTCCAGTGGATTTATTTGGTAAGCATCGGCAATAGAGCTGAACAACAATACCCAAAGCGCCACAAGTGAAATAAGGCCACCATCGGCAATCCGCTTAATGTGCATTACCATCAAAGGCCTCCCGCTTCCGAAAAGAGTCGCGATTAAAATGCTGGCTTTGCTGCAGACTAGTTGATCTCGGCTCAGATACGTCAAGTCCGCTCCTGAAGTAACCTCACCTATATGCAACCTCTTTCAGGAGATCGTCACGCTAGTCACATAACTTGTAGCCAAGGAAAATCGATACGACTTTGGGCCAGACAATTGAGGTTAGGGAAGGTCTGAACTAGACCGGTTTTTCTGGCTGACTTCGGCCTTCGCCAACTTTGAAAGCGGCCAGTGGGTCAAAATCGACCAGATGGCTCGCTCATTACGGTGTTTCTGGCCGCCGCAA
>NZ_JBDQQT010000035.1:0-3008 GCF_039888625.1 Pseudomonas sp. CAU 1711 | reverse complement strand
ACAATCCGCAGATTGTTTGGGTGTTATATGGTCAAGCCTCACGGGCAATTAGTATTGGTTAGCTCAACGCCTCACAGCGCTTACACACCCAACCTATCAACGTCGTAGTCTTCGACGGCCCTTTAGGGAGCTCGAGGCTCCAGTGAGATCTCATCTTGAGGCAAGTTTCCCGCTTAGATGCTTTCAGCGGTTATCTTTTCCGAACGTAGCTACCCGGCAATGCTTCTGGCGAAACAACCGGAACACCAGAGGTTCGTCCAACCCGGTCCTCTCGTACTAAGGTCAGCCCCTCTCAAATCTCAAACGTCCACGGCAGATAGGGACCGAACTGTCTCACGACGTTCTAAACCCAGCTCGCGTACCACTTTAAATGGCGAACAGCCATACCCTTGGGACCGGCTTCAGCCCCAGGATGTGATGAGCCGACATCGAGGTGCCAAACACCGCCGTCGATATGAACTCTTGGGCGGTATCAGCCTGTTATCCCCGGAGTACCTTTTATCCGTTGAGCGATGGCCCTTCCATACAGAACCACCGGATCACTAAGACCTACTTTCGTACCTGCTCGACGTGTCTGTCTCGCAGTCAAGCGCGCTTTTGCCTTTATACTCTGCGACCGATTTCCGACCGGTCTGAGCGCACCTTCGTACTCCTCCGTTACTCTTTGGGAGGAGACCGCCCCAGTCAAACTGCCCACCATACACTGTCCTCGCTCCGGATGACGGAGCAGAGTTAGAACCTCAAGCATGCCAGGGTGGTATTTCAAGGATGGCTCCACGCGAACTGGCGTCCACGCTTCAAAGCCTCCCACCTATCCTACACAAGCAGGCTCAAAGTCCAGTGCAAAGCTACAGTAAAGGTTCACGGGGTCTTTCCGTCTAGCCGCGGATACACTGCATCTTCACAGCGATTTCAATTTCACTGAGTCTCGGGTGGAGACAGCGCCGCCATCGTTACGCCATTCGTGCAGGTCGGAACTTACCCGACAAGGAATTTCGCTACCTTAGGACCGTTATAGTTACGGCCGCCGTTTACCGGGGCTTCGATCAAGAGCTTCGCTTGCGCTAACCCCATCAATTAACCTTCCGGCACCGGGCAGGCGTCACACCCTATACGTCCACTTTCGTGTTTGCAGAGTGCTGTGTTTTTAATAAACAGTCGCAGCGGCCTGGTATCTTCGACCGGCATGAGCTTACGGAGCAAGTCCTTCACCCTCACCGGCGCACCTTCTCCCGAAGTTACGGTGCCATTTTGCCTAGTTCCTTCACCCGAGTTCTCTCAAGCGCCTTGGTATTCTCTACCCGACCACCTGTGTCGGTTTGGGGTACGGTTCCTAGTTACCTGAAGCTTAGAGGCTTTTCCTGGAAGCATGGCATCAACCACTTCGCGCCCATAAGGACACTCGTCATCAGTTCTCGGCATTAAGATCCCGGATTTGCCTAAGATCTCTGCCTACCACCTTAAACACGGACAACCAACGCCGTGCTGGCCTAGCCTTCTCCGTCCCCCCATCGCAGTAACTAGAAGTGCGGGAATATTAACCCGCTTCCCATCGACTACGCATTTCTGCCTCGCCTTAGGGGCCGACTAACCCTGCGTCGATTAACGTTGCGCAGGAACCCTTGGTCTTTCGGCGTGCGAGTTTTTCACTCGCATTGTCGTTACTCATGTCAGCATTCGCACTTCTGATACCTCCAGCAAGCTTCTCAACTCACCTTCACAGGCTTACAGAACGCTCCTCTACCGCGTCACTTACGTGACACCCGTAGCTTCGGTGTATGGTTTGAGCCCCGTTACATCTTCCGCGCAGGCCGACTCGACTAGTGAGCTATTACGCTTTCTTTAAAGGGTGGCTGCTTCTAAGCCAACCTCCTAGCTGTCTAAGCCTTCCCACATCGTTTCCCACTTAACCATAACTTTGGGACCTTAGCTGACGGTCTGGGTTGTTTCCCTTTTCACGACGGACGTTAGCACCCGCCGTGTGTCTCCCACGCTCGGCACTTCCAGGTATTCGGAGTTTGCATCGGTTTGGTAAGTCGGGATGACCCCCTAGCCGAAACAGTGCTCTACCCCCTGGAGTGATACGTGAGGCGCTACCTAAATAGCTTTCGAGGAGAACCAGCTATCTCCGAGCTTGATTAGCCTTTCACTCCGATCCACAGGTCATCCGCTAACTTTTCAACGGTAGTCGGTTCGGTCCTCCAGTCAGTGTTACCTAACCTTCAACCTGCCCATGGATAGATCGCCCGGTTTCGGGTCTATACCCAGCGACTAAACGCCCTATTAAGACTCGCTTTCGCTACGCCTCCCCTATTCGGTTAAGCTCGCCACTGAATATAAGTCGCTGACCCATTATACAAAAGGTACGCAGTCACCTAACAAAGTAGGCTCCCACTGCTTGTACGCATACGGTTTCAGGTTCTATTTCACTCCCCTCTCCGGGGTTCTTTTCGCCTTTCCCTCACGGTACTGGTTCACTATCGGTCAGTCAGTAGTATTTAGCCTTGGAGGATGGTCCCCCCATATTCAGACAACGTTTCACGTGCGCCGTCCTACTCGATTTCACTTCTAAGATCCTTTCGCGTACAGGGCTATCACCCACTATGGCCGCACTTTCCAGAGCGTTCCGCTAAAATCAAAGAAGCTTAAGGGCTAATCCCCGTTCGCTCGCCACTACTAAGGGAATCTCGGTTGATTTCTTTTCCTCAGGGTACTTAGATGTTTCAGTTCCCCTGGTTCGCCTCTGGCACCTATGGATTCAGTACCAGATACCTAGGTTATCCTAGGTGGGTTCCCCCATTCAGAGATCTCCGGATCAAAGTCTGTTTGCCGACTCCCCGAAGCTTATCGCAGGCTACCACGTCTTTCATCGCCTCTGACTGCCAAGGCATCCACCGTATGCGCTTCTTCACTTGACCATATAACCCCAAGCAATCTGGTTATAGATTCGTAACGTGAAGACGACATTCGCCGAAAATTCGCGCTTGAACTCGCAAATTTTGCCTTGA
>NZ_JBDQQT010000034.1:0-3053 GCF_039888625.1 Pseudomonas sp. CAU 1711 | reverse complement strand
CTTGCGGCGGCCAGAAACACCGAAATGAGCGAGCCATCTGGTCGATTTTGACCCACTGGCCGCTTTCAAAATTGGCGAAGGCCGAAGTCAGCCAGAAAAACCGCTCTACTTCAGACCTTCCCTTGGAGAAGGGGAGCGGGCGCGGCGTGTGGCGGCGCCCGTTCGGTTCAGACCGCTTCGAGCAGGGTGGCCACACCCTGGCCGCCGGCGATGCACTGGGTGGCGATGGCGTAGCGTGCGCCGGTGCGCTTGAGCAGCGAGGCGGCCTTGCCGGCGATGCGTGCGCCGGTGGCACCCAGTGGGTGACCGAGAGCGAGGGCGCCGCCGTCCAGATTGACCCTGGCCATGTCCAGGCCCAGTTCGCGCACGCAGGCGATGGACTGGCTGGCGAAGGCCTCGTTGATTTCCACCAGATCGATGTCGGCGATGCGCAGGCCAGCGCGCTGCAGTACCTTGCGGGTCGCCACCACCGGGCCCATGCCCATGATGTCCGGGGCGCAGCCGCCGACGGCGACGGCCTTGATGCGCGCGAGTATGTCCAGGCCGCGGCTGCGGGCGAAGGCCTCGCTGCACACCAGCACGGCAGCGCTGCCGTCGGTGAGTGGTGAGGAGGTGGCGGCGGTGACGCTGCCGCCGAATGCCGGTTTGAGCTGAGCGAGGGCCTCGAGGTTGGTGCCGGGACGGATGCAGCCGTCTGCATCGACCACGCCGTCCGGGGTTTCCACGGCGAGGATTTCGTCCCTGAAGTAGCCCAGCTCGCGAGCGCGCACGGCCTTGGCATGGGATTCAACGGCCATGGCTTCCTGTTCCTCACGGCCGATCGCATAGCGCTTGGCCACTTCCTCGGCAGTGTGCCCCATGGCCATGTAGACCTGCGGGAAGCTGCTCATCAGGCTGGGGTTGGGGGAAATGTTGAAGCCGCCCATCGGCACGCGGGTCATGGATTCCACCCCGGCGCAGAGAAAGGCCTCGCCGGCGCCGAGCAGGATCTGCCCGGCGGCGAAGTGCACGGCGGTCATGGAGGAGCCGCAGAAGCGGTTGACCGTGGCACCGCCGAGGGTCTCGGGGAAACCGGCGCGGAAGCTGGCGATGCGGGCGATGTTCATGCCCTGTTCGGCCTCGGGATAGGCGCAGCCCATGATCACGTCCTCCAGTAGGCTGGGGTCGAGATCGAGCTTGTTGACCAGCCCTTTCAGCACCTGCGCCGCCAGGTCGTCGGGGCGCAGATTGATCAGGCCGCCTTTCTTGGCGAAGTGGAAGGGGGAGCGGGCGTAGCCGGCGATCACGATGGAGGTCATGGCTGTGGTCCTGTGCTGTCTTCATGGTGGGAGAGGCGGGCTCTCAATAAAATGATATGCATAATTTTAATGCTCGTGTATATGTTAATCGTAATCTTATGGCTGCCACGCCTGTGAGCCTTATTGCGTGGACAAGGCCGCCGGGCCGGACGAGGCACCGCTGCCATTATTGCGTCGCGGGACGTTGAGCGAGGAGTGCTACATGAGCACATACGATGTGGTGGTGATAGGCGGTGGACCGGGCGGTTACAACGCCGCCATCCGTGCCGGACAACTAGGGCTCAAGGTGGCCTGCGTCGAGGGGCGCGAGACGCTTGGAGGTACCTGCCTGAATGTTGGCTGCATGCCGTCCAAGGCATTGCTGCATGCATCGGAACTGTACGAGGCGGCGATTGGCAAGGAGTTCGCCAATCTCGGCATCGAGGTCAAGCCCAGGCTCGATCTGGCGCAGATGATGAAGCAGAAGGACGAGAGCGTCGCCGGCCTGACCAAGGGTGTCGAGTTTCTCTTTCGCAAGAACAAGGTCGAGTGGATCAAGGGCTGGGGCAAGCTAGCCGGAGCAGGTCGGGTACAGGTCACCACGGCCGATGGCAGTCAGGGCGAGCTGCTGGCCAAGGACATAGTGATAGCCACCGGCTCGGAGCCGACGCCCCTACCGGGCGTGACCATCGACAACCGACGCATCCTGGACTCGACCGGGGCGCTGTCGCTGCCCGAGGTGCCCAAGCATCTGGTGGTGATCGGCGCCGGAGTGATCGGCCTGGAGTTGGGCTCGGTCTGGCGTCGTCTGGGCAGCGCAGTCACAGTGGTCGAGTATCTGGATTGCATCTGCCCCGGCCTGGACGACGAAACGGCCAAGACCCTGCAGCGCTCGCTGAGCAAGCAGGGCATGAGCTTCAAGCTGGGCTGCAAGGTGGCTGGGGCGGTGGTTAAAGACAGGGGCGTGCAGTTGAGCATCGAGCCTGCCAGCGGCGGTGCAGCCCAGATGCTGGAGGCCGACTATGTGCTGGTGGCTATCGGCCGGCGCCCCTATACCCGGGGCCTGGGGCTGGAGAGCGTGGGGCTCGCCACCGACAAGCGCGGCATGCTCGCCAACGCGCATCATCGGACTTCGGTGCCGGGCATCTGGGTGATCGGCGATGTTACTTCGGGGGCGATGCTGGCGCACAAGGCCGAGGACGAGGCGATAGCCTGCATCGAGAAGATCGCCGGCAAGGCGGCCGAGGTGAACTATGGCGCTATCCCCAGCGTCATCTATACCAAGCCCGAGGTGGCCTGCGTCGGCAAGACCGAGGGGCAACTCAAGGCGGAAGGGCGGGTCTACCGGGTCGGCAAGTTCCCCTTCAGCGCCAACAGCCGCGCCAAGATCAATCATGAGACGGAAGGTTTCGTGAAAGTCCTGGCGGACGAGCGCACCGACGAGATCCTCGGCGTGCATATGGTGGGGCCGAGCGTGAGCGAGATGATCGGCGAGTACTGCGTGGCCATGGAGTTCGCCGCGTCGGCCGAGGACATCGCGCTGATCTGCCACCCGCACCCGACTCGCTCAGAGGCTCTGCGCCAGGCGGCGATGGGGGTCGAGGGCTGGATCATGCAGGCCTGAGCGCGTATCCCGTTGAACACAAA
The DNA here is from genome assembly GCF_039888625.1 of Pseudomonas sp. CAU 1711. Lineage (NCBI taxonomy): Bacteria > Pseudomonadati > Pseudomonadota > Gammaproteobacteria > Pseudomonadales > Pseudomonadaceae > Pseudomonas > Pseudomonas sp. CAU 1711. Next base: position 129 of record NZ_JBDQQT010000034.1, on the reverse strand, counting down.
GTGAAGATCTTTGCACAAAGGAGTTGACGGCGCGGATTAGATCCTTAGAATGCGCACCACTTCCGGCGCGGTCCTCTCGGAAAACTCCTTGAAAATCAAAGAGTTGATCCGAATGAAGGGTTGCGCCGG
>NZ_JBDQQT010000033.1:0-3447 GCF_039888625.1 Pseudomonas sp. CAU 1711 | reverse complement strand
CTAAATATGGATATATACGATGCCTCAAAATAAGTCCGTGCACTTCCCTAACAAATGGTTCAAGTCGTTCGCTTCGCTCACTGCGGGACCGGCTAAAGCCGGCCCCTTAACCAAACGTTAGGCGTCACGGAGAGTTCATTGGCCTATTCAATTCCTAAGAGCAAGGTCATTCCCTACGCCCCTGAAGCTCTGAGTTCTTTCAGTGCTTACGGGTTTGAATGGATTGACAACCTTCATTTCCTCGCGGACCCGTCCGAATTCGTCGACGGAGACCTGGCGCCCTACATCGCCATTGTCAAAGAGCGATTTCTAGAACTGGGCTGGGAGGGGGACGGTGATGTTCAGTTGCTTTGGCTTCCGCCCTTCGTGTTCCCGCTTCAACTACGCATACCACCAGAGGGCTTGGCTCTCTGGCACGTCAAGCAGGAGGAGGATGGTGTTTCTTTCATCCTTTCGCCTATTGAGCTTCCGTTTGAGGAGTTTCAGCATGGGCATGCCGCCTAACAACTGGTTCAAGTCGTTCGCTTCGCTCACTTGGACGTCCAAAAGCTGCGCTTTTGGCCGCCCCTTAACCAAACGTTATGTGGCTTAAGGTAGCCTTCATGGATGAACTCATCGATCACTCATTTAAGCTAATCGCCAAGATCCTATATTTCCTTGTAAGGATTTTCGCTTGGTTGATATTCGAATTTCTTTATGAGGAAATTGCTTGGTGGCTTGGCTGGTGTATCTGCAGGGCAATCACCCTTAATTCGCGGCCGACAGTTGGAATAAATGGATATGACGAGGCAACCACCACCACAAGGTTTGTTGTTTGCTTTACGGGTATTGCCACAATAATTCTGGCAGGCACAATTCTAGCTATTTATATTAGCGCCAACGCCACATAACAATTGGTTCAAACCGTTCGCTTCGCTCACTGGGACGGGCTAAAGCCCGCCCCTTAACCAAACGTTAGGCGGCAAAAGCAACAAAGGAATGTGCGGGCATGGAAGTCTTGAAAAGTTTCATCCCAATACTACGTGCAACGCCAAAGCCCAATGTGCTCAAAAACTGGTTCGGCGCCCCGCTCCAGCTTCTTCGCTGCTCGCCGCGCATCAAGGCTGCGGGTTATCAAAGTAAGCGCCTGGATGTCCGTTCAGTCGAGGCTCCAGCCAAAATAAATACGTGGCTTGAAAGTTCGCTGCGGGTCGGCCATTGTGCGATATTCATTTCCTGCGTCCGACTCGAAGTCCCCAGCCTAACAACTGGTTCAAGTCGTTCGCTTCGCTCACTTTGGACGTCCAAAAGCTACGCTTTTGGCCGCCCCTTAACCAAACGTTAGGCAGTAAGAGCAATCAACTAAATGCAAGCAGGGAAAGTGCGCAGGTTATGCTCAGGAAAGTGCGGCAAAGAGGCCACGCACCAGTTCACGACATCAGCCATCGCGTCGCCTGGAAGGTCAGCATGGCAAGCATCAGTGCGCTATGCACCCTCTCCGCTCGACGATGCATTGGGCCTAACAAATGGTTCAAGTCGTTCGCTACGCTCACTTGGACGTCCAAAAGCTACGCTTTTGGCCGCCCCTTAACCAAACGTTAGCCACCCAAAGGGAATTGTGAGTGAACCTGAAACAAGCACTAGAAAAGATCCTATCTGAATATTTAATCGAGAAAGAATCTAATTCATTTACTGGAAACACTCTGGCTGAGTTTTTACGTTCAGAACTTCCAAAAATTATAAACAACCTTCTCGGTATCTCTGACCGGTATTTGGTGAAAGGCAGTGCGGGAAAAGGTGTATGGACCAACGTGCCTTGGGCAGCAGTACTTGACAAAACAGTCACAGACACACCTCAGAAAGGTTTTTATTTAGTCTATCTCTTTTGTGAAGACGGAAGCGGCCTGTATATCTCGTTAAACCAAGGAGTAACGGATCTTAAACAGCAGTACGGGAGTTCAGTCAGAAACGCATTAAAAGTCAAAGCAAACGATTACGTAGCTCAAGTCCCATACAGCTCACCTGGCGTATTAACCGGCCCAATAAATCTCAAAGCCAGTCAGAGAATGAGTCTGGGTGAGCTATATGAAAACGGTGCCATCTACTCCAGGCACTACCAAGCCGGCGCATTACCAACCAACTCAGAGCTAGAGTCCCATCTTAACGAATTCATTGATTTATACTTGCGTATTGTCATAAATCAAAGCTCCCAACAGTCATCCGCAATAGCGGAAGACGACGAAGATGGTTTGAGTATTGAAGACGGCACCAGACTCCGTGAGCACAAGCGCATTGAGAGAAATCAAAAGCTCGCGAAAAAAGCAAAAGAGTTACAAGGCTACATATGTAAGTCATGCGGCTTTGATTTTGAGAAAAAATATGGGGAGCTTGGTAAAGGTTTTATTGAAGCACACCACCTAACACCAGTAAGCACCTTAAAAGGTAAAAAAATAGGCTTAGACCCTAAAAAAGACTTCACAGTTCTCTGCTCAAACTGCCACCGAATGATTCATAAAACAGAATTCGTAGACCGCGTAGAAGAATTTAAAGCCGTGTATGTGGTCGGCTAACTATGCGCTCAAATCGTTCGCTTCGCTCACTGGGACCGGCTAAAGCCGGCCCCTTAGCTTAAACGTTAGAGATTTAGTCAACCAAAGGAGAGTCAAAAATGAAGGACATGATTATACTTTCTTCTCTTGCGCTAATGATTACTGGCTGCGCATCAGTAAATAGCGGCTTAACGACATTCAATGAAGGCATGGCATCCTTAAACAAAACACTAGCTAGTGGACTACCAGCCAATCAGAGAAGAGTCGGGTCATTCATCACACAAGACCAAGAGTTTAAAATAAAATCAAACCTAGCAGTAAAAACAGATGACAACAGCATCAATCAGGCTATTGCCGAAGCCTCTTCTGTCATTGAAAGTTTCGCCAAAGCAGAGTCCTGCATCAACAATCATCTGGACAGTTCTCTTGAGCTATATACAGCGCCAGGCGGGAAAATGAATACGTCATATGCCCCAATGATGCCCATGCGATACCACGACAAGACAAAATGTGTGTCTGTCGCCAAGATTCAAGGTTGGTTTATGCCGGCAAGAAACGCGCTACAGTTCGAGATAGTTTACGTTTCAGAGAATAGTGGTGAAGTTCAAAAACGAGGCCACGAAGTGGTTAAACAACCAAATGGCGAATGGTTGTTCACACCTCAAATCTAAACCTTCACCGGCTCAAGTTAAACACAATAGCCACGCGTACGATCTCTAACAATCGGTTCAAGTCGTTCGCTTCGCTCACTTCGGGACGTCCGCAAGCTACGCTCGCGGCCGCCCCTTAACCTGTCCGTTAGGCGGCAAAAGCAACAAAGGAATGTGCGGGCTTGGAAGTCTTGAAAAGTTACATCCCAATACTACGTGCAATGCCAAAGCCAAATGTGCTCAAAAACTGGTTCGGCGCCCCGTTTCGG
>NZ_JBDQQT010000032.1:0-4839 GCF_039888625.1 Pseudomonas sp. CAU 1711 | reverse complement strand
TGCGGCGGCCAGAAACACCGAAATGAGCGAGCCATCTGGTCGATTTTGACCCACTGGCCGCTTTCAAAATTGGCGAAGGCCGAAGTCAGCCAGAAAAACCGCTCTACTTCAGACCTTCCTTAAAGCCTTGGTATGGTCTGGTTTTCAGAACATGGAGTTATCGTATGCACTACCAGGCTTTGAAGGAGCGCCACCGCCAAGAGCGCGACCAGCAACATCCCAATCTCAGCCTGCGACTGCATCGAGCACTGAGTTGGCTGAACCGAGCAGAGCAAGCCGAAGACACTGATGGCCGATTCATTTTTCTGTGGATCGCATTCAACGCTGCCTACGCCACCGATATCGACGAGCAGCAGCGATTATCCGAACAGGAAACCTTCAAAGCCTTTCTCGAAAAACTGTGCTCACTCGATAGCACCGACAGTATCGAGAAGCTCGTCTGGTCGGAGTTCCCCGGCAGCATTCGGGTACTACTGGACAACCCGTATGTTTTCCAAAGTTTCTGGGAGCATCAAAGCGGAAAGATCAGCGAAGAACAGTGGAAAGAACGCTTCACCAGTGGAAAAAAAGCAGCGGCTATGGCGCTGGCCAACCGCAACACGCCTGCGGTACTTGGCGTAATGTTCAACCGCATCTACACCCTGCGAAACCAGCTCATACATGGCGGAGCAACCTGGAATGGCCGGGTGAACAGAGATCAGCTACGCGACTGCTGCAACCTGCTAGGTAAGCTGGTGCCCTTGATCATCCAGATCATGCTGGACAGCCCGAACACCTTATGGGGCGATGCCAACTACCCAGTGGTTGGCTGAGGATGGACACCGGTTCATCTTGAATAGATGAATAACCATCAATCCGTTTTTGGGGAGCAACATCAGCTGCCTCGACAAGCAAAGGATTGCCGCCATGCAGAAGAAACTTAGAGACACCAAGGGCGGTAGCCGCCCCCCAGAGACTCCACCGCTGCAAAATGGCGACCTGTTCGCCGGCATCCCTTCTGCGCAGGAGGGGGCGGTCAGTGCTGCGCTTAGCGACGAGATAAATTCGCACCGGGCCAGGCTGGCGCCGTTTTTCAATGGGCACGCCAAGCCTAATCCTTCGGTAAGTTTCGCCAACGACGGCACTGGCTTCGGGAAGTCCTACAACGTGTTCGACCAGTTCATCGAGCACGCGGCAGTGCGTGGCGAACGTGGTGGCCACCGCAACCTGTTCTTTATCACCCCGCACAAGGCACAGATAGACGTCTCCAAGGCAACTCAGGAGAAGGCAGCTGCTCGGGGTGTCAGTATCCTCAGTTTCCTGGCGGAGCAGGATTTATCCGACCTCAACTTTGTCGGCTGGGTATCGGGTATTTGCAATGAAGATCTATACGTCGGCTGGACTAGAGTTCTCAAAACTGAGTACTACCGCGAGACTATTGGCGAACTGAGTAGCGCTATTAGTGGACTCAAGATCACTGAGGCGGAGCAGACTCGATTCCTGAAGTCGGGGGTCACCGACTACCTGCGAGAAGCTGATCTTGAGCGTCGGATTGATGCCGCTAAAAGCCGCCTGCTCTATGCGTTGCAAGACTTGGCCAAGGCGGTAATCCGGGAGAAGGTTGGTTTTGAGTTCCAGACCACCCACGAGCGCTTTCAGCGTGCCAATGACGACCGTGATCGGGCCAAGATCCAAATCATCGATCACGTTCTACCGTTCGAGCGGGCCAAGGTGGGACCTACCATCTTCGTTGCCACCACCGCCCGATTCCTGAAACGCGCGTTCATTGGATATTTAGACAACAAGAAAGAACCCAATATCAAGAAGCTTGGCTTTGACGAAATTCTCGGAGCTAAGCGCGGCCCAACCGATGCGAATGAGGACGCCGCCGCCCCGATTGGGGCAGCCTGCAGCCTGAGCCATGATGAGCAAATTGCGTACCTGAAGAGTGACTTCTTCCTCCCCGACGAGGCCAACTATTTCCAGCTGAACGGAATCACCTTCAACCTCGTCATCGACGAGGAGCACGACAGCTACGACCGGATTTTTGAGGACGGTAAGAAGAAGCTGATCAGCGAGAAGGTCAAGCCCCCTCATGTTATTGCCGGCCTCCACCGCCTGATGGAAATGATTTCGGCAACGTATGGCCCTGACGAGGAGGAGCCCATCGCGTTCAACGAAGCTGTTGAGCTGATGAATGATCTCCGCCGGCATTACGATGAGGACTGCGAAACCAGCGTCAGCCTGGACTCCATTCTGCAAATGTGTTCCGGGAATGTCGGACACATCACCATCGACAACCGTGATGTCGAGCAGATCCTCGCTTTGTCACGCAACATCTTCAGCATGACGCCAAGGCGCTTCTACAACGAGGATGCCCTCAAGCGTATTCGAATGCGGTCTGTCTGCGGCAAGAGCGAGATCCGCCTGTCCTTCAATGATGGTGGCCCCAGCACAGACCCAACTTTGCACGACTTCTTGCAAGTCATGCTTTGTGCCCTGTACGCCTGCTCCAAGATCCCTCAAAACAGCTCGCTAAGACATTTGCTGGCGCTGGGCGAGGATGCCAGTCAGAACGCCCCACTTTCTGAGTTCATCACGAAGGCTCGTCAGCATAGCTCCTATGTCGCATCCATCTTCGACCGCGCTAAGGACGCCGAGATTTTCGTAGATGCGTTCTTCACCTTCTTCGCTCCCAAAATCGTGTTTTCACTGGTCAAGGTGGACAAGATTCCCTTCGGAAATGACGCGGTGAAGAACCGTATTTTTGTCGACTTCCACCTCGACCTGATCCTGGAACTACCTGAGGTCAAACTGCTTCGTATCCTGCATGGAACACAGAACAGCGCGATGTGCCTGAGCGCAACAACGGGCTTCAAGGACTCCTACTCAGGGAACTTCTCCAGGAAAATGCTGAGCCGCTATGGGGAAGCGCTTGGCGATAACCTTGGTGTACGAGTAATTCAGCGGTCTGTAGCGGACGTATGTGCACTGGAAGACCTCCGTGAGGCCCGCGCCAAAGCCAGAACGATGCAAGTCAGGCCCTTCCACAACACCTCTGCAGATGACATCAGCGGTTTGCGCAGCGACCCTGCCTTCCAGAGTGCATACAAATTCTGGTCAAACGCCCTGCTTCCTCAGGGCTACCGTGAAAGCAAGTATCGAATGTCAGCCTACCGCCGGCAGATCGAGGCCATGCTCATGGCCGCCTGGGATGGAAAGAACACCTTCATTCTCTCCCTGAACAACCGTTTTGCAGATCTTTTTAGAGCCCTGTTGGCACAGGGCCTTGAGGGTCGCTTGAAGGGTTTTCGGCGCAAGCACCAAGACAAGATTTTCGAGCTGAAACCTTTTGAGGACAAAACTAGGATCAGGGTCATCCTCTTCAGCTCCCAACTGGCTAAAGAGGTCAACATCGACGAGTACCTTAAGGTTGATGCAGATACTCGCATTTGCCTGATCTCCGCATACGGCAGCGCTGGTACCGGCCTTAATCTGTTCATTGAGCGAAGCGAGGACAACTTCCACCAAGACTTCGACCGTCTGGTGCTGGTCAATACCCCCTTCTACAGCGCGATCCGCGAGAAGGACACCGGCCTCAACACCGTCAAAAACCATATTCTCCTGCTGAAACACATCTCATCCGGGGAGAACGAGGCTGTTCGTTTGTCTGAGTTCGACTCAAACCTGATGCAGCCCAAGAATCGCCGCATCCTGAACCACGAGCATGATCTAGCAGTGCTCAAGGCCATCATCCAGGCTGTAGGTCGCGTTGAAAGACGGGATAGCTATCTCCACACCGAAATCTTCCTACCGAGTGACGTCATCGACGACTTGGTGGTGAGGTATAGCCGGCTTCGCCGTGAAGGTAACGACCTTCTCATCAACAGCCTTTCGCTACTGAATCACAGGCTCATGCAGTTCTGCCTTGAACAAGCGGAGAGACGCTGCTTCCCATCCGAAGTGGAACGCGAGCAATTCACCGCCAACGTAGCCGCCGCTGCTGACGACATCGAAAACTTCTTCAGCGGGGCATTCCGAAACAAGATTCTCAGCAGCGCGCGTGAAGGTAATCGGGATGCCATCGAGCTCAATGAGCTGCTCAGGTCACCAGATAGCATCACCGCCCCTGAAAAGTACGTCCGCAAGCTCCTGGCCTCTCCTCTTGTAAAGGCCTCCAACTACTACCAAGAAGTCATTAGTGCCTTTTACCTTCCGAGGCAAGTAACAGATCGAGTCACCGTCTGCACAACATCGGAAAGCTTCTACCACCTCACCGACCTGCTTCATGGGCAAGCTGTCTATCAGCCCGCGAAATGGCTGGTTCCTGACTACGTGCGCACAGACGGCAAAGACACTGACTCAGGGCCTGGCATCGTTAATCTAGCGTGCAACATGGCCAGCGATGGGGTTGATGTACACCTACCTAACCCGGCCCTCATCCCGCTCCTGAAGGGGAACGTGGGGGAATTCATTTTCTCGAAGGTGCTCTCCGCACTGGGGATCAAACCACTGAACCTGGATCAGTTGATCGATCTTCTAGGGCCTGCGGTGTACGAATACTACGACAGCTATATCCACGTTGATGACACCATCATCTGCATCGACGTGAAGCGGTGGTCGGGCACCCTGGACAACCACGAGCAATCTCTCAAAACCCTTCGCAGAGCGGAGAAAAAAAGGCAGGACATGTATGAGCTGTGTGGAGCACTGAACCTGACCCCACGCTTCCTCTATGGAAATTCTGAAGAAGACTTCCCGAATCTGGTGAAATACGCCGATCCCGTTGCCCGAGTTTCCCGATGAAGCAGATGACCTTCGCCGATGCCGAGTACGCCGGCAAGCGCAAGCAGACCCGCA
>NZ_JBDQQT010000031.1:0-4946 GCF_039888625.1 Pseudomonas sp. CAU 1711 | reverse complement strand
GCGCCTGCTCAGCACCACCGACGCCCTGGGTCACAAGGAGAGCTACAGCTACGACGCGGTAGGCAACCGCAAGACCCTGACCAACAAGCTTGGCCACGTCTGGACCTACAACTACGACGCACGCAATCGGCTGGTCGAGGAGATCACGCCGCCGCTGTACGTGGCCAGCATCGATGCGGCAGGAGCCGTAACGGGCAAGACGGTACGCCTCGTCACCCTGATCAGCTACGACAATCTGGGCAATGTGCTCAGCCGCAGCGAAGGTCGCCTGCGTGCCAACGTGGCCGATGCGGCCAGCAGCGACGACCTGAGCCAGGCCCGCACCACCAAGTACAGCTACGACAAGCTCAACCGGCAGATCGGCATCACCTCGCCCGGCTGGTACAACAAGACCAGCGGCGCCTTCCAGCAGGCCGGCGACGGCACCGCCAATACCTTCCAGGTCACCACCACGGTGACCTACGACGCGGCCGGCAATGCCGTGCGCAATCGCGTGCGGGTTAACAACAGCGGCAACGCCGCCACCGACTTCGTCGACAGCTACAAGGTCTACGACAGCGTGGGGCGGGTGACCCACGAGATCGACGCCTTGGGCGGCGTCACCGCCTATGGCTACGACGCCCTGGGCAATCAGATCAGCACCAAGCGCTTCGCCAATGGCCTGACCGGCGCGGTGCCCTCGCGCGGCTACTACCTGGCTAGCGACATCACCAGCACCAACCTGGTGGCCGATGCTGCCAATGACCGCACCCTGACCACCGCCTATGACAAGGCCGGGCGCAAGACCCGAGTCCAGCAGGATATGGTCAGCGTGTTCACCTTCACCGGCAACGTGGCGACCTCCACCAGCCAGACCCTGGCGCCGACCACGCTGTACAGCTACGACGCCCTGGGCCGGGTAGTGAAGGAGACTCTGGTGGGGCGCGATGCCAGCGGCGCGACCAAGATCACCGGCGCGTCCACGACCTACTACTACGACGGCGCCGGCAACCGCATCGGCATGGTGGATGCCATGGGCTACTACACGCGCATGGAGTACGACAACCTGGGCCGGCTCAAGCGCCAGGTGGAGTACGGCACCGCGCTGAGCAGCTGGAACACGACAACCCCGCCCGAAGCCCCGGTCAGCACCGACGACGACCGCAGCACGGCCTACAGCTACGACGCCATGGGCCGGGTGACCCAGGTCACCCGCGAGAACGTGCGCTACTGGGTGCAGGACGCCACTGACTTTGGTGGCAAGGTCACCTCCACCGAGAAACGCGGCAACCTCATCGAAAGCAAGACCAGCTATGACGCGCTGGGCAACGTCCGCACCCTGACCGATGCCCTGAACAACGTCACCACCAGCGAATACAACGCCCTCGGCCAGCTCACCAAGGTCACCGAGCCGCGCCGCTGGGCGGCCAAGGCGGGCGCGGTCGATCCATTCGCGCTGGGCTTTGACGGCATCGTACTGGCGTCTGCCACGGTCACCAATCTGTTCAATGCCTTTGGGCAGAAGATCCGCGAGACGCGGACGGCCGGCAAGGACGGTAACGGCAATGCCCAGAGTGGCGCGACACAGCAGACCCGCACCCTGTACGACGCCGCCGGCCATGAGGTGAAGAGCATCGACGCCAGCGGTGCCGAGGAGACCTACAAGGTCGATGTGGCCGGGCGGCGAATCCAAGAGCTGCAGCAAACCAGCATTACCTTGAATGCCTGGACCATCAACGGGAACAAGGTGGTTTACGCCCAGACTCTTCAGCGCAACTTCGAGTACGACAAGCTGGGTCAGCAGACGGCCGTCGTGACCTGGTTCAGTACCTGGACAGACAGACTGTCCGACCGGGCCACGCTGGAGTACAACCGCTTCGGCGAAGTAGAAGCCAGACGGGTAAATGGGAAGCTGATCGAAACCTCAATGTACGACCAGCGCGGCAAGGCCTACACCTATGCCAGCACCCAGCAGAATCTGCTGGGCCTGCACTACGATCTCGCCGGCAATCTCTCGCAGAGCAATGTCCTGGGCGACCTGAATACGAGCCTGGACGACCGGATAACCTACACGAAGTATGACCTGCTTGGCCGGGCGGTCGAGCAGCACCTTCCCGGATACAACGCAAACACCAGCGCCGACCCATTGAACAATGTGGCGACCGTCGATGCCACGCCGGTGATCAAGCAGTTCTTCGATCGCTGGGGCAACGTTACCCAGCGTATCGATGCTCGCGGCCAGAGCACCTTCTACAACTATGACCACAACAATAAGCTGTGGGCGGAAACGGCGCCCGCCACGGAGATTGTTCGCGAGAATGGCACCGCCTATCGAGCGCAGATCATGCGCCAGCGGCATTATGATGCCGCCGGCAGGTTCATTGCCGAGCAGGACTGGGCCTGGCCCTACGCGGGGTCGACCAGCTTCAACCTGCTGCGTACCCGCCATTATGTCTACGACCAGGGCGGCGAACTGGAGCGCGAGGTCGACTGGCTGGGCAATTGGCGCACCTACCGGGTGGATGCCCATGGCAATCGCATTGCGACGCGTGGCGCAACGGGCGTAGTGACAGTCGATACCTACGACGCCATGGATAGGCACATCACCCATGGCATCATCCGCGACGGGGCCAGGGTGGTTCTCCAAACCAAGAGGTACGACCAGGCCGGACGCCTGGTCGCGGAAATCTCCGGCACCCAGGAGATCGAAGAAACCCTGAAGCGCGTTGGCGACCAGCGTAATGGGGCGTCCTACAGCTCCGGGGTTGCCGGCAACACGCGCTATAGCCTCTACGACGAGCGTGGCAACCTGACCTGGACCCGCAACGAGTCCAAGGTGGAGAAGAGGTATGGCTTCGATGCGCTGGGGCGCAAGACCTCGGAATGGGACGGGCTGGTCACGCAAACCTGGACCTACGACTCCGGCGACTACTCGCGCCTGCGCAGCCACGCGGACCTGGCCGGCAGGGTCTACGGATACAGCTACAACGCCTTCGGCCAACTGCTCAAGGAGACGGTGAGCGGCGGGCCCGCGCGCACCTTTAGCTACTACAGAAACGGCCTGACCAAAGAGATCGTCGATGGCGCGGGCAGCAATAGCTGGCAGAAGACCCAGTACGCCTACGATCTGGCCGGCAACAAGGTACAGGAAATAAGCGCGGGTTATTTCAACAATGGCACGACGGCCACCAGCAGCGGCACGGATACCCGGTACCGCTACGACGAGCAGAACCGCCTGAAGGAAGTCAAAACCCCGGCGGGCAGTCGGCACGTCGGCGCGGACAACCTTGTTGTAAACACCGCGCGCATCGATTCGCTGAAATACAGCTATGACGAATTCGGCAACCGCCGCCGGGTGCGCCTGGACACCACCAATCAGTCCGGCGCCCGGGCCGTGATCGACAACTGGTACAAGTACGATCTGGAGGGGCGCGCGCTGATAACGGAGGGTTACCTAAGCGACAGCGGCAAAGTGGTGGCGGGCATGACCAACAACAAGGCCAAAGGCCAGGCCCACACCTATGATGCGGCGGGTCGCCGGCTGTCCACCGAGATGTCCTTCAATACCCTCGACTTCTTTGGCACGCCGCTGCACATGTATGTCCGGGAGAATTATGCCTATACCGACCAGGGGCAACTCAAAGAAATAACCAAGCGCACTGCGGCGAGAGAGGTGGCGGAGGGCGGCAAGTCGGACACCAGCATGAACTCGTCGCCACTCACTAACTGGAGCAATGCGCTGGCCGCGTTCTCCGCCATTTATGACGATAAGGGAAATCGCCTCAAGCAGTCGGACAACCAGATCGATCTCAATAACCTTAAGGCCACCGAGCAGACAGTGACCTATTACAGCTATCGCGGCGACGGCAAGATGGCCTCGCAGGAAGCGCAACGCTGGAATGGCGAACGCTGGAAGCCGGCGCAGTACAGCTACTTCAATGAAACCGCGAATATCGATCGCAATGGAGTAGAGGTTGCCATTACGCCCATGATCGATGCCGCCGGTCGGCAGATGCATTACCGCTATACCGTGTATGACAGCAAAGGTGACCCCGTGACAGGGGGGGGCTTCCACTACGAGTACGGCGGCTTCGATAGCTGGAAGGAAAGCAAGATCACCAACCTTCTGACCAGGGGCACTCCGGGTACCACGGTGAAGAGTTTTACCGCGCGCGGCGAGCTGTTGGATGCGGTTGCAACGGGCAAGACCAACTTTACCTTGCGCTATGCTTCCAGCCGCGCCGGGCAGATGGAAGTACGCCGTGAGAACGATGGGACTTCGCAGCGCTACGTCACCCTGGATGGCCGCGCCCTGGCCAATATCGGCAACGCCGACAAGCCGGAAATCACCGACACCCTCGAGCAACTGAGCCCCGCCTCGGGGGGCAACACACCGACCAGCTATGTGGTGGTACAGGGCGACAGCCTGCAGGGCATTGCTCAGAAGATCTGGGGCGATTCGAGCATGTGGTATCTGATCGCCGACGCCAATGGCCTTGGCGGGGGCGATACTCCGGCTGCGGGCAGTACCCTGACCATTCCCAACGTGGCCGGCAGCAACGCCAACAACGCCACGACCTTCCAGCCCTATAACGAGAGCGACGTTATCGGGAACATCACGCCCCAGGCTAAGTACGTACCGCCGAAGCCGAAGAAGAAGAAGAGCGGTGGGTTGTCGAGCATTGTGATGATTGTGGTGGCGATTGTGGTCACGATCTATACCGCTGGGGCGGCTGCATCTGCGTTTGGTGCGGCTTCCTCGGCTGCTGGGGCGGGTGCAGCAGCCGGGGCAGGAGCTGCCGCTGCTGGGACTGCCTCTGCTTGGTCTATCGGCGCAGCAGCCCTGTCTGGCGGTGTGCTCGGTACTACTGCCGGGTTAAGTGGCTGGGCACTGGCTGGTGGGGCGGTGCTCGGTTCGATGGCAGGCAGCGCGCTTTCGCAAATGGCCGGTATGGCCATGGGCGTTA
>NZ_JBDQQT010000030.1:0-4982 GCF_039888625.1 Pseudomonas sp. CAU 1711 | reverse complement strand
TAACGCCCATGGCCATACCGGCCATTTGCGAAAGCGCGCTGCCTGCCATCGAACCGAGCACCGCCCCACCAGCCAGTGCCCAGCCACTTAACCCGGCAGTAGTACCGAGCACACCGCCAGACAACGCTGCGGCACCGATGGACCACGCGGATGCAGTTCCCGCAGCGGCAGCTCCTGCACCGGCCGCCGCCCCAGCTCCCGCCCCAGCAGCGGAGGAAGCCGCACCAAACGCAGACGCAGCCGCCCCAGCGGTATAGATCGTGACCACAATCGCCACCACAATCATCACAATGCTCGACAACCCACCGCTCTTCTTCTTCTTCGGCTTGGGCAGCTTCGGTTTCGGGCTCGGCGTGGTGTTGCCGATCACATCGTTCGGGTTATAGGGCTTGAAGTCGTTGGCGTCGTTGTGCGTGGCCCCCAGCACATTGGGAATCTTCAGGCTGTCGCCTGGAGTCAGTGCCTGTCCACCGGTTAGACCGTTGGCGTCGGCGATCAGATACCACATGGCATCGTCGCCCCATACCTGCAGCGCGATGCTTTGCAGCGTTTCGCCCTCGCTCACCACGTGGGTGGTCGGCGTCAGTCCAAAGGTGTCCTTGGTGATCGGCGACACGGTGTCGGTGATTTCCACCGTATTGGCATTGCCGATATTGGCCACTTCACGGCCATTGAAGTAGATATGGCTTTGCGCCTTGCCGTTCTGCTCCACCGCGAGCAGCTGCCCCTCGCGGTTAGAGGCGAAGCGCCGCGTGAACTTGTTCCCTCCCGTTCCCTCCACCTGCAGCAGTTCCCCCCGGTCTGTGTAGCGATGCGTCGTGACACCAGGAGTACTGGACTTGCTCATGCTGGCAGTGGTTACGGATTCCTTGTAGCTGTCGAAGCCGGCGTAAGTGGTTTTGTAGCTGCCGGAATAGTCGAACGCGCCGCTGGATTTCCATATGGCATAGCGGTAGGAAACCTGATTGCCGGCGCCATCTATCATGCCGGCCTCATTGAAATAGCTGGCCTGTGACAGCCGCTGCACGCCATCAAACTTCTTATACGTAAGCTGCAGGGCCAACTGACCATCGCCACGGTAGCTATAAGTGGTTAAAGAGCTAAACGCGCCACTGCTGGTGTAAGTGGTCTGCGATGTGCGGAGACCAAAATCGTCGTAGGTATTGGTAAAAACTGGCAGCCATTGGCCAAATATGCCGGAGGGGCTTGTGGGGGCCGAAGTATCCAGGCCGGTTCGCATCTCAGAGTTTTTGGAACTGCTTAGAAGCTGCCCCTGATCGTTATAGCTGTACTGATGAATATTAAAGAAGGATGCTGACTCATAGCTTGAGCTCCAGGTCGTAGCGGACATGCGGAGACCGCTCGCGCCATAGCTCATGGCCGTGCCTTTAGCCACCCCGCCAACTTTACCGGCGACCACCTGGCCACTGGCATTGACAAACCCATCGGCCACCAACACACGCCCTTCAGCGTCGTACTTGTACCAGTTGTCGATAACGGTGCGGCCGCCGGTTTGATTGGTGGTATCCAGGCGCACGCGACGGCGATTACCCAACTCGTCAAAGCTGTAGGCCAGAGAGTCGACCCTGCCAGTGCCTATGGTGGTATATAACTCCCAACCGCTGGCGTCGTGGTCAGGGCTGCCAACCAGGCTATTGCCGGCGGGCATCTTGATATCTCTGACGCGCCCTTTTTCATCGTAACGATAGCGCACTTCCCGTGCGGCATTGCCGCTGGTGAAGGTGTCTGGGTTCTGCCCGGAAAGCTTCCACTGCTGAAACTTTCGAGTGCTCTCGCGGGTTCTATTGCCCGCGCTATCGTACTCATATTCACTGATATCGGTGTTGATGATGCCGGTTCCTAGATTCGGCCCCTCCGTTTCAATGTCCGTGATGGATTGCAATAAGCCGTTTTCGTAATAGGCATATTTGCGATCCAGGCGAATACCATCCTTATTGGCTGGCGTAACAGAGTTTCCCTGATCCGCCCCGATGAAGGTTTCTTTCTCCACCTGCCCAAACAGGTTATAGGTGTAGGTAAATACCCGCCCCCCCAGATCCTTGCGACTGCTCAGCCTGGACCAGTCCCCGGTCGTATAGGTCCACGTCTGGGTATTGCCCAGCCCATCCCATTCACTGACTTTACGGCTATAGGCATCGAAGCCATAACGCATCTGGATGCCGGACTCGTTGCGGGTCCACAGGATATTGCCGCGCGCATCACGCAGGGTGTAACGAGTGTTGCCTTTGGTGGCGACCACGCCCCCGCTGTTGAGCGCGGGTGGCGCGGACTCCTCGACCTCGCTACTACCAGTGATCTCCGCCACCAGGCGCCCAGCCTGGTCATAGCGATTGGTCAGCAGTGTGACTTTCGCACCATTGCGGATGATGCCATGGGAGGTGTGGCGATCCATGGCATCAAAACTATCGACGGTCACTACCCCCACGGCATTCCGGGTGGCGATGCGATTGCCATAGGCATCGACCCGATAGGTGCGCCAGTTGCCCAGCGCGTCGACCTCGCGCTCCATTTCCCCCACTTGGTTATGGACATAGTGGCGCGTACGCAGCAGGGTGAAGTCGGCTTGTCCCGAATAGGGCCAGACCCAGTCCTGGTTGGCAATGTGTTTGCCGGCGGCATCGTAGTGATGCTGCTGCATGGTATTAGCACGGTAGCTAGTGCCATTCTCGCGCAGGATGTCGGTGGCGGCATAGGTTTCCGCCCATAGTCGGTTGCCATGGTCGTAGCCGTAGAAGGTGCTGTTGCCCCGCGCGTCGATGCGCTGGGTGACGTTACCCCAGCGGTCGAATACCTGCTTGATGACCGGCGTGACCTTGGTCAGGGTCACGTTGTTCAGGGTATCGGCACTGGTGTTGGCGCTGAACTCCGGCAGGCGTTGCTCGACGGCGCGGCCCAGCTTGTCGTAGCGCGTATAGGTGATGCGGTCGTCGTCGGCGCTCCCCCACAGTTGACCGATCTGGTTGCTGCGCGAGGCATTGCCGGCCAGATCATGGTCCACCACCACAATCCACTGCTGCATGTTGGCGTATGCCTCCACGCGCCCGACTTGGTTGTAGTTGTACAGCTCGGTAAGTTCGCCGTTGATTTTCTTGGCGGTGATTTCGCCGAAGCGGTTGTACTCCACCGACTCTTTAGCGGCCTTGGTCTTGCCATCCCAGTCGCCATACCAGGCGATGGTTGCCGTCTGCTGGCCCAGCTTGTCGTACTCGAAGGTGCGGCGGATCTCCTGGTCGAACTGGAGTTTTTTGCCATCCAGCCAGGTCCAGGCATTCAGCGTCATGCTGACCTGCTGCAGCTCCTCGAGGCGCCGCCCGGCCACGTCGACCTTGTAGGTTTCCTCGGCATTGGTGGCATCGATGCTCTTGATCTCATGGCCGGCGGCGTCGTACAGGGTGCGCGCAACTTTCGCCCAACCACTCTGCGCCACGCCTTGAGCATTCACACCCGCCCGCTGGGTCTCCCGTATGACCTGACCGAAAGCATTGACTTCGTAGCTGGTGGTGGGCGAAGCCAGTACGATGCCGTCAAAGCCCAGCGCGAATGGATCGACCGCGCCGGCCTTGGCCGCCCAGCGCTGTGGCTCGATAACCTTGGTGAGCTGGCCGAGGGCGTTGTACTCGCTGGTGGTGACGTTGTTCAGGGCGTCGGTCAGGGTGCGGACGTTGCCCACCGCGTCGTAGCTGGTCTTGCTCTCGACGATATCGCCGCGCTTCTCGGTGGAGGTGACCTTGCCGCCGAAATCGCTGGCGTCCTGTACCCAGTAGCGCACGTTCTCGCGGGTGACCTGGATCATCCGTCCCATGGCATCATAGCTGTACGCCGTGCTGCGATCCTCCAGCGTGCCGGCCGGAGCCGTCGGGATGCTGGCCTGACTCCAGCTGCTCAGCGCGGTGCCGTACTCCACCTGGCGCTTGAGCCGGCCCAGGTTGTCATACTCCATGCGCGTGTAGTAGCCCATGGCATCCACCATGCCGATGCGGTTGCCGGCGCCGTCGTAGTAGTAGGTCGTGGACGCGCCGGTGATCTTGGTCGCGCCGCTGGCATCGCGCCCCACCAGGGTCTCCTGCACCACCCGGCCCAGGGCGTCGTAGCTGTACAGCGTGGTCGGCGCCAGGGTCTGGCTGGTGGAGGTCGCCACGTTGCCGGTGAAGGTGAACACGCTGACCATATCCTGCTGGACTCGGGTCTTGCGCCCGGCCTTGTCATAGGCGGTGGTCAGGGTACGGTCCTTGGCGGCATCGGCCACCAGGTTGGTGCTGGTGATGTCGCTGGCCAGGTAGTAGCCGCGCGAGGGCACCGCGCCGGTCAGGCCATTGGCGAAGCGCTTGGTGGTGACCTGATTGCCGAGGCTGTCATAGCTGTAAGCCGTGACGCCGCCCAAGGCGTCGATCTCGTGGGTCACCCGCCCCACGCTGTCGTAGACCTTGTAGCTGTCGACGAAGTCGGTGGCGGCGTTGCCGCTGTTGTTGACCCGCACGCGGTTGCGCACGGCATTGCCGGCCGCGTCGTAGGTCACCGTGGTGGTGACCTGGAAGGTATTGGCGGTGCCGTCGCCGGCCTGCTGGAAGGCGCCGCTGGTCTTGTTGTACCAGCCGGGTGAGGTGATGCCGATCTGCCGGTTGAGCTTGTCGTAGCTGTACTTGGTGGTGCGGGCCTGGGCCTTGTTGTCGGTGCCATTGACGGTGCTGCGCAGCACACCTTCGGTGCGGCTGAGCACATTGCCCAGATTGTCGTAGCCGATCTGGGTCACCACATGGTTGCCAGCGCTGGTCACGCTGCCGGCGGCGTCGATGCTGGCGACGGTGATTTTCGGGCTGATCTCTTCGACCAGGCGATTACGTGCGTCGTAGTTGTAGGTCCAGACGTGGCCAAGCTTGTTGGTCAGGGTCTTGCGGTTGCCTACCGCGTCGTAGCTGTAGCTCTCCTTGTGACCCAGGGCGTCGGTGGTGCTGAGCAGGCGC
>NZ_JBDQQT010000003.1:0-330365 GCF_039888625.1 Pseudomonas sp. CAU 1711 | reverse complement strand
CGCCGCTGAAGTCGGCGCTGGCATCGATGGACAGGTCGCTCTCGTCCACCACCAGGGTCGGGTACTCGGCGTCGGCCAGGCTGATGCTCGGGCCGTCGTCATGGAAGCTCAGCAGCCCGCCCATATCCAGGCTGGCACTGGCCTGGTCGCCATCGCGGTCGGTGATGGTCGCCACCAGGCTCACCGCGCCGCTGGCCAGGCTCACCGCGTCGTTCGGGTCACTGCCGTCCGGGTGTTGCAGGGCGCGCAGCTGGTCGAGGGTCACCGTGCCGCTGGCGTCCACGCTGAGGGTGAAGGCCACCACCGCCGGGTTGCCACCGACCCAGCCTTCCACCACGCCGCCATTCAGGCCCAGCACGATATTCAGGCCGCTGGCCACGTCCACCAGGCCGCTGGGGCCACCTCCGAGGCTGAAGGCGTAGCTGATGCCGCCGGCACCGTCTGCGCCGAATGCCGAGCTGAAGGCGCCGCTGAAGTCGGCGCTGGCATCGATGGACAGGTCGCTCTCGTCCACCACCAGGGTCGGGTACTCGGCGTCGGCCAGGCTGATGCTCGGGCCGTCGTCATGGAAGCTCAGCAGCCCGCCCAGATCCAGGCTGGCGCTGGCCTGGTCACCATCGCGGTCGGTGATGGTCGCCACCAGGCTCACCGCGCCGCTGGCCAGGCTCACCGCATCGTTCGGGTCACTGCCATCCGGGTGTTGCAGGGCGCGCAGCTGGTCGAGGGTCACCGTGCCGCTGGCGTCCACGCTGAGGGTGAAGGCCACCACCGCCGGGTTGCCACCGACCCAGCCTTCCACCACGCCGCCATTCAGGCCCAGCACGATGTCCAAGCCACTGGCCACGTCCACCAGGCCGCTGGGGCCACCGCCGAGGCTGAAGGCGTAGCTGATGCCGCCGGCACCGTCTGCGCCGAATGCCGAGCTGAAGGCGCCGCTGAAGTCGGCGCTGGCATCCAGCGCCAGGTTGCTTTCATCCACCACCAGGGTCGGCAGTTGAGTTTCAGCCAAATCGATGACCGGGCTATCGTCATTGACCGCAATAGACAGGCTGCCGGAGGCAGTGCTGCCGTTAGAGTCGGTAATGGTGTAGCCGAACAGGAAATTCAGGTTGTTCTCGTCACTGGTTCCCGGCAGGGGCAGTGGATGATCGAGGGGTTGCAACAGCGTGAAGGTGTATGCCCCCGTCGCCAGGTTAGTCAGCGTCAGGGTAAAAACCGTCGTTTCCCCTGCCGTGGCTGTCAGCGTCAGGCCATTTGCGCTGACGCTGTAGACCAATGCCACGCCACCGGATGTGACCGCCGGCAGACCTGCCGTACTCCAGGAGAAGCTACCGGGACCGTCCGGCCCGAAGCTGTAACCCAGCACGCCGCTGACACTTCCGCTTTCGCCTGCTATGTCATTCGGACCCCCGGGGATACCACCGGGCAGGCCTTCCTCATCCACCGCCCCGGTATCTTCGCCGGCTGTCGGCAAACCATCGACCACGATGGCGGGTGCCGGCTCGTCCGTCACGATCGGCTCTGCATCCGGAAACTCTGGGCCGGTGTTGAAGCCCTCGGTCGGGAAACCGATCACAGGGTCAAGCGCGCCACCGACCTCACTCAGCAGCACGAAGCTGTGCCCACCGCCGAGAGCACCGGCACCGCCTGCGCCACCCGCACCACCGGCACCGGGACCGGCCGCGGTGGCCTCGCCCTCGACAGTCGGGTCGACACCGGCCTCGATAGCGGCCTGCAGTTGTTCGACATCAGTCAGTTGGGAATCGGAGGGCGCCGGAGGCGTATCGCTAGGCTGGGCCGCGACAGTCGGGCCTTCACCGGCCGCGATCATCTGTTCGGTCAGAGCAAGAGAGCTGTCGCGCCCGAGCGTAAGAACCTCACCATTGCTGAGGCTAATCGCGACCGCTCCCCCGGCACCAGTAACCAGTTGCTCGCCGGCATAGACCCGATCGCCTTCGACTAGCGGTCGACGCGTTCCATCGCCGGCTACCGCATAGACTTCGCCGACAACCTGACTGACGACACCAATCAAAGTAGCCATGATTCCTTCCTCCGCACTACAGCTGCCGACCACCGTCGACACGTTTCAAAAGGGCCTAACCACCTTTCGAACCTGGGATTGCGTGCGAAGAAGAAACTGAACGGACTGAAACGGTGCGATAACCCAACTCTTGAAACGCGACAAAAAAGTGTCGCCCCAACTGCACCCGCTTACTGCCTCAGAACATCCCCGCCCCTTATGCTCCAAACTGCGATTGCCCACCTGCTTTAACTGCGAACAGAGCTGAAAGCCCCGTTTTTCGCGGCTTACACCCGAAACAATGTGCCCGATCTCACGGAGTGCATAAGACTTTTTTCTCATTAACCTTGTGCAGATTTTTTCTTAGCTACTCTTATGAATGTTCTTAGCTGTGATGTTAAAGGCTTGGGCAGGTCTCCAGGCAGAAGCGTCAGCAATTTGGCGACAGGAACCGAGCATATATAAATAAGGAGAAACCTCATGCGCGTTCTGACCCCGCTCTGTAGTGGCATCCTGCTGGCCATGGCCTGCTCCCAAGTACAGGCCATGACGCTCTCGGAGGCCATCCAGAGCACCATCGACAATCATCCCGAGCTGCACTCCAGTATGAACGACCGTCTCTCGGCGGATGAGGACGTGAAAGTCGCCAAAGGGGGCTACCTGCCGACCGTCGACCTGCTGGTAGGCTACGGCCGCGAACAAACCGACAGCCCGACTACCCGCGCGCTCGGCGACCACAACAAGGAAACCCTGAACTATCGCGATGCCGAACTGCGCCTGCGGCAGATGCTGTTCGACGGCTTCAACACCCCCAACGAGGTGGCCCGCACCGAGGCAACGGTCAACTCACGCGCCTACTACGTGCAAGCCACTGCCGAGAGCCTGGCTCTGCGCACCGTCGAGGTCTATCTGGACGTGCTCAAGCGCCGTGAGATGGTGACCCTGGCACAGAACAACCTGCAGGCCCACGAGCGGGTCAACGATCAGATCAAGCTGCGCAGCGAACGCGGTGTGGGCAGCACCGCCGACCTCGATCAGTCCGAGGCTCGTCTCGCCCTGGCCGCCAACAACCTGTACACCGAGGAAGTCAACCTGGCCGACGCCGAGGCCAACTTCTTCAGCGCCACCGGGCGCATGCCGGACGAACTGGAGCAGCCCGGCACCATCAAGGGCGAAATGCCGGAAAGCCTGGACATGGCCCGGCAGATGATGATGGACAGCAACCCCTATCTGAAATCGGCCCAGTCCGACGTGTATGCCGCCGAGAAACAATACGAAGTGGCCAAGTCGCCCTTCTACCCGCGCTTCGACCTCGAGTTGGCCACCACCGCCGACGACAACACCCAGGGCGACGAAGGCCACTACAACACCTGGCGCGCCGCCGTGGTGATGAACTACAACCTGTTCAACGGCATGCGCGACAAGGCCCGTCTGCAGGGGGCGGCGCACAAGATCAACCAGTCGATGGACATCCGCAACAACGCCTTGCGGGTACTCAACGAGAACCTGGCGCTGGCCTGGAACGCCATGGAAAACGCCCGCCTGCAGACCCCGAAGGCGCGCGACTACGCAGACTACTCCTCGCGCTCGCGTGAGGCCTACCAGCAGCAGTTCAGCCTCGGCCAGCGCACCCTGCTGGACCTGTTGGACAGCGAGAACGAACTCTTCACCGCCAACCGCCGCTACACCGAGGTGCGCTACACCGAAGAGTTCTCCATGTATCGCGCCATCGCAGCCATGGGCGAGCTGTTGAAGAAACAGAACGTCGTGGTACCGGCTGAAGCCGTAGCCCTCACCGAAGTGAAGAGCGAGGCCCGCCTGCCGGCAATGAAGTAGCCCCGGCGAAGACGCTGCCCGGCACCCGCCGGGCAGCGTCTCAGGAGTAGTGACCTTGACCACCATGGAGCGGAGACCCTCCGATGACCAGCGGCAGAGTCACGACGATCCGCTGCTGGATGGACTCCTCATTCTCTGCAACCTGCACGAATGCTCGGCCAGCCGCGCCAGCCTGACGGCGGGGCTACCCATGCCCGAGCAACGCCTCAGCCCGGAACTGCTGCCGCGTGCGGCGGCCCGCGCCGGCCTGCAGGGACGCATCCTGCGCCGTGAGCTCGCCTCCATATCACCGCTCAACCTGCCCGTGCTGTTGCTGCTCAAGGACGGCCGCAGCGCCGTGCTGCGCAAGATGGCGCCGAAGAACCAGATGCTGATCCTGCCCTGCGAGGCCGATGGCGGCGAGCAGTGGGTCAACCGTGACCACCTGGCCATCGAGTACAGCGGCCAGGCCTTCTTCGCCAAGCCGCAGCACGAGCTGGAGGATGCCCGCACCCCGTTGGTGCCACGGGTCGAGGCCTGGTTCCGCGACACCCTCAAGCTGTCGCGCTGGCTCTATACCGACGCGGTGCTGGCCAGCCTGCTGATCAACCTGCTGGGCCTGATGGTGCCGCTGTTCGTCATGCAGACCTACGACAGGGTGGTGCCCAACCAGGCCGTGGCCACCCTCTGGGTGCTGGCCATCGGCCTGTTCATCGGCACTTCCTTCGAGCTGCTGCTGCGGGTGCTGCGCGCCTATCTGCTGGACGTCGCCGGGAAGAAGACCGACGTGGTGCTGTCCGCCACCCTGTTCGAGCGCATCACCGGCATGTCGATGAAGGCCAGGCCGGCCACGGTTGGCGGCTTCGCCCAGAGCATCCACGACTTTCAGGGCCTGCGCGAGTTTCTCACCGCGGTGACCCTGACCAGCCTGATCGACCTGCCCTTCTCCCTGCTGATGATCCTGGTCATCGGCCTGCTCGGCGGCTGGCTGGTGGCCATCCCGCTGCTGGCCTTCCCCATCACGGCGCTGTTCGCCTTCATCATCCAGACCCGCCTGCGCGACACGGTGCAGAAGAGTCTGGCCCTGGGCGCCGAGCGTCAGGCCCTGCTGATCGAGACCCTCGGCGGCCTGGAAACGCTCAAGGCCTGCAGCGCGGAGAGCGAACGCCAGCACCACTGGGAGAAGACCCACGGCGCCCTCACCCGCCTCGACAGCCATGCGCGCTTCCTCGCATCCCTGGCCACCAATGGCACCCTGTTCCTGCAGCAGTTCGCCGGCATGTCCACCATAGTCGCCGGGGTCTACATCATCATCGATGGCAAGCTCAGCGTCGGCGCCCTGGTCGCCTGCTACATGCTCGGCAGCCGGGTGCTGGCGCCACTGGGGCAGATCGCCGGGCTGATCACCCGCTATCAGCAGGCACGCCTGACCATGGTCAGCACCGACGCCTTGATGGCCCTGCCACAGGAGCGCCAGCCCAAGCAGAGGCCGCTGGAGCGCACCCACCTGAAAGGCGCCCTGGATGTACGCCAAGTCAGCTTCAGCTACCCGGGGCAGAGCACGCCCGCGCTAAGCAAGGTCAGCCTGCACATGGCCACCGGCGAGCGGGTCGGCATCATCGGCCGCAGTGGCTCGGGCAAGAGCACCCTGGCGCGCCTGCTGATGAACTTCTACAGCCCGGACGAAGGCCAGATCCTGCTCGACGGTCTGGACCTGCGCCAGCTGGACGTAGCCGACCTGAGGCACCAGATCGGCTATGTCGCCCACGATCTACCGCTGCTGGCCGGCAGCCTGCGCGACAACCTGACCCTGGGCGCTCGCTATGTCAGCGACGCACGCATGCTGGAGGTGGCCGAACTGGCCGGCGTCTCCGAGCTGGCCCGGCAGCATCCGCAGGGCTTCGACCGGCCGGTGGGCGAGCGCGGCCAACTGCTCTCCGGCGGTCAGCGTCAGGCCGTGCTGCTGGCCCGCGCCCTGCTGCTCGACCCGCCGATCCTGGTACTTGACGAGCCGACCAGCGCCATGGACAACACCAGCGAGGACATCCTGCGCAACCGTCTGCAGGGCTGGTCACAGGGCAAGACCCTGCTGCTGATCACCCACCGTGCCTCCATGCTCAGCCTGGTCGACCGGCTGATCGTGCTGGACTCTGGGCACATAGTGGCCGATGGTCCGAAGGAAGCCGTGATCGATGCCTTGCGCAAGGGCCGCGTCGGCCCCGCCGCGGTCTAGCCGGAGGCAGCCATGCAACTGAACCAGGGCCTGCGCGACTACTTCGGTAGCCTGAACCGCTCTAAACCGGATACCGAGTTCATGCCCGAAGTGGATGGCGCCATCCTCGAGGACTCGCCCTGGCTGGCCCGTGCCACCGTCTGGGCGGTCACCGCCTGCCTGATCGCGGCGCTGGTCTGGGCCAAGTTCGCCGAGCTGGAAGAGGTCACCACCGGCGAAGGCAAGGCGATTCCCTCGAGCAAGGTGCAGGTGATCCAGAATCTGGAGGGCGGCATCGTCACCGAGATCTTCGTGCGCGAAGGCCAGGTGGTGGACAAGGGCGATGTGCTGCTGCGCCTGGACGCCACCCGCTTCATCTCCAACAAGGGCGAGACCGAGGCCGACCGCCTGGCCCTGCTGGCGCGGGTTGAGCGCCTCAGCGCCGAGGCCGAGGGGCGCCCCATCGCCCTGCCGGAAAGCCTGGTCAAGCAGGCGCCGCAGCTCGCCGAGGACGAACTAGCCCTGTACCGCTCGCGCCAGCAGCGCCTGGCCAGCGAGCAGAACACCCTCAATGAACAACTGCGGCAGAAGACCCAGGAACTCGCCGAGTTTCGCGCCAAGGCCCAGCAATACCGCTCCAGCCTGGGCCTGATCCAGCAGGAGCTGAACATGTCGCAGCCGCTGGTGGCCACCGGGGCGATCTCCGAGGTGGAGATACTCCGCCTGCGCCGCAGCGCGGTAGAGATGCGCGGCTCCCTGGAGGCCACCAACCTGGCCATACCCCGCGCCGAGGCGGCCATGCAGGAGATCGAGAGCAAGCTCAAGGAGTCGACCCTGGCCTTCCAGACCGAGGCGCTGAAGGAGCTCAACGAGGTGCGCACCGAGCTGACCAAGATCACTTCCACCAGCATGGCCATCGAGGACCGGGTCAGCCGCACCACAGTGGTGTCCCCCGTGCATGGGGTGATCAAGTTGCTCAAGGTCAACACCATAGGCGGCGTGGTACAGCCCGGCGACACCATACTCGAGGTGGTGCCGCTGGAAGACAACCTGCTGATCGAGGCGCGCATCCGCCCGCAGGACGTGGCCTTCCTGCACCCCGGGCAGAAGGCCATGGTCAAATTCACCGCCTACGACTACACCATCTACGGCGGACTCAAGGCCAAGCTGGAGCTGATCAGCGCCGACACCATCACCGACGAGGAAGGCAACAGCTTCTACCTGATCCAGGTACGCACCGATAAGAGCCACCTGGGCAACGACGACCACCCGCTGCTGATCATCCCCGGCATGGTCGCCACCGTGGACATAGTCACCGGCGAAAAGAGCGTGCTGGACTATCTGCTCAAACCGGTACTCAAGGCCCGTGCCGAAGCGCTGCGCGAACGCTAGAAAGGAAACCTAAGCGACTCTCCCCTCTCCCTCCGGGAGAGGGGCCGGGGGTGAGGGAGCTCTAGGCAACAGCTTCTTCGCGGGTCGCACAGCACTACGACTGCACCTCCCTCATCCGGCCTTCGGCCACCTTCTCCCGGAGGGAGAAGGAAGAGAGCCCCTACTCCAGTACCTCGACCGGCATGCCGACACGCAGCTCGCCGACCCCGCGCGGCAGCAGGTTCTGCCCGAAATACACATCACCCTCGCGCTCGCGGTAGCTCTTCAGGGTGGTCAGCGGCTCGCGGTCGGCACTGCGCTCGCCGGTCTGCGGGTCGATGGTAGTGAGAATGCAGCGGCTGCAGCCCTTGGCCACCTCGAACTCCAGCTCGCCGATGCGGATGCGCTTCCAGCCGTCTTCGGCATAGGGCGCGCTGCCCTCGATCACCAGGTTGGGACGAAAGCGCAGCATCTGCAGCGGTCGGCCGACCCGCGCCGACAGGTCGTCCAGCGAAGCCTGGCCGATCAGCAGCAGTGGAAAACCATCGGAGAAGGCCACCCTGTCGCCGGGCCGGGCGTAACCGGTGTCGACCTGGCGGGCCCGCGCCTCGGGCACCTGCACCAGGCGACAGGGCCGGCCGATGAAGGCGCTCAGCCACTCGGCCGCGGCGTCGCCGGCATCCGGCACGCGCAGGCTGTCGCGCCATACGGTGACGCCGCGCAGATCGGCGTCCGGCTGCGGCAACGCCACCTCCAGACTGCCGAAACCCGGCGCACTCAGGCTGAGCCCTCCTGCGGCGTTGTACAGCGCCGTCAGCTGGCTCATCTGCGGCAACAAACGCTGGGTCAGGAAGCGTCCGCTCTCCGGCTCCACCAGCATCCAGCGCCGGTCGCCGGCGAGGCCCAGCGCCTCCAGCGGCGAACTGGACAGACTCTCGCCGCGGGCGGACTTGAGCGGGTAACGGTAGAGGGCGGAGAGCTGCATGGGACCGGCATCCTTGAGGTTGAGATGCCGGTTATACGGGGAGCGCGACGAGCGCTCAAGCGTCGCGACGCAAACGGTCCAGGATGACGTCCACCAGCTTGTCCGGCTGGAACTTGGAAAGGAAGTTGTCGCAGCCGACCTTCTTCACCATGGCATCGTTGAAGCTGCCGGACAGCGAGGTGTGCAGCACCACGTAGAGGTCGCGCAGGCGCGGGTCGTTGCGGATCTCGGTGGTCAGGCGGTAGCCGTCCATCTCCGGCATCTCGGCGTCGGTGATCACCATCAGCAGCTTGTCGGTCATGTTCTCGCCGGCGTCGGCCCACTTCTTCAGCAAGTGCAGGCCCTTGAGGCCATCGCTGGCGGTGTGCGGGCGAATGCCCAGCTGGGTCATGGTGTCGCGCAACTGATTGAGGGCCACGCTGGAGTCGTCCACCAGCAGCACCTCGCGGCCCACGGCGCGGGCCAGCAGAGGTTCGGCCAGCTTCTCGTCGGAGACCTTGGTGTTCATCGGCGCGATCTCGGCCAACACCTTTTCCACGTCGATGATTTCGACGATCTGGTCGTCCACCTTGGTGATGGCGGTCAGGTAGTGCTGACGCCCGGCGCCCCCCGGCGGCGGCTGGATGGACTCCCAGTTGAGGTTGAGGATGCGGTCCACCCCACCGACCAGGAAGGCCTGCACCGAGCGGTTGTACTCGGTGACTATGATGGTGCTGTTCTCGTTGGGGGTCAGCGGGCGCATGCCGATGGCCTGGGACAGGTCGATCACCGGCAGGGTCTGGCCGCGCAGGTTGACCACCCCGCAGACGTAAGGATGGCGATGCGGCATCAGCGTCAGCTTGGGCAGCTGCAGGACTTCCTGCACCTTGAACACGTTGATGGCGAACAGCTGACGCCCGGCCAGGCGGAACATGAGAATCTCCAGACGGTTCTCGCCCACCAACTGCGTGCGCTGATCAACGCTATCGAGAATGCCGCCCATCGTTCACTCCTATCGTGTCTTTCGAGTCTAGCCCAGTACTACGGGACCTGGTCCAGATATCGGCCGATGGCGCCGCCGCTGAAGCCGGCCGTTTGCCATCATGCCAGTGCGTGTATCGGGGCGCCAGCGGGGGTGCCAGCGGAACTCCCCCTAGGGGCGTCTAGGGGGCTCCCCGATTTCGGCCCTGCCTGGGCGCCTCTATCGTTCATGGCATAGTCCACCGCCGGGACCCTCTCCGTGCTCGTCTACTCCCTGCTCTGGCTGGGTCTGCTGATCGCAGGCATCGGCATCTCGCTCACCCAGCCCTGGCTCGCCGCCGCCGGCCTGCTGCTTGCCGCGGGCGCTGCGCTGCCACTGCGCCCCCTGGGCCAGGCCGAGGCGCGCCAGCCCGAGGCTGCCGCCGCCCCCGAACCCGCCCCGCCGCCCTACCCGCCGCTGCTGCAGGCGGTGCTACCGGTCTGGGCGGAAAACCTCGGCCAGGTCCGCAACGTCCTGCGGGACAACATCGGCCAGCTCTTCGAACGCTTCGCGAGCCTGACCCAACGCCTGGAGCAGACCCTCGGCCACTCCGAGAGCGTGATCGGCGGCGACGGCATCGCCGCCGACCTGCGCCACACCAACCAACGCCTGGACGAAGTGTCCTCCGCCTTCCACGCAGCCGGCGAACGCAAGCACCAGCTGCTCGGCACCATCGGCAGCCTGAACCAGTTCGCCAGCGAGCTGCAGGCCATGTCCAAGCACGTCCAGGACATCGCCAGCCAGACCAACCTGCTGGCCCTCAACGCCGCCATCGAGGCGGCCCGCGCCGGGGAATACGGCCGCGGCTTCTCGGTGGTGGCCGACGAGGTACGCAAGCTGTCCAGCCTGTCGGCGGAAACCGGCCAGCGCATGGTGGAGAAGGTCAGCGAAATCAATGCCGCCATCCGCGGCACCGTCACCGCCGCGGAAGAGATGTCGGTCAGCGAGGACAGCAACCTGCAGTACCTGGACCAGGTCACCGGCGAGCTGATGAGCAGCCTGTCCGGCAATCTCGCCGAGCTGAGCGAGACCACGCGCTTGCTGCAGCAGGACCTGCGCATCACCCAGGCCGACATCCAGCAGATAGTGGTCGGCCTGCAGTTCCAGGACCGCGCCGACCAGATGCTCGACCACCTGCAGGCCGACCTGCACAGGCTCGAAGGCACCACCGCCGAGCCTCATCCCGAGCTGCAGCCCGAGCGCTGGCTGGCCGACCTGCGCCGGCGCTTCACCACCACCGAGGAGCGGCACGGCCGTCGTGCGCAGCCCCAGGACGACATCACCTTTTTCTGAGGCCCTCCCATGAGCAAGACCATCCTGATCGTCGACGACTCCCTGTCCATGCGCCAACTGGTGAAGATGACCCTCACGGGAGCCGGCCACCAGGTCATCGAGGCGGTCGATGGCCAAGACGCGCTGAACAAGCTCAACGGCCAGAAGATCAACCTGATCATCAGCGACGTGAACATGCCGAACCTGGACGGCATCGGCCTGGTGAAGGAGATCAAGACCCGCAACGAGTACCGTTTCACGCCCATCGTCATGCTCACCACCGAGGGCGAGCAGAGCAAGAAGGCCGAAGGCCAGGCGGCAGGAGCCAAGGCCTGGATCGTCAAGCCGTTCCAACCCCAGCAACTGCTCTCGGCCGTCGACAAGTTGGCCAGCTGATGTTCGCCCTGAACCAGACCACCGCCAGCGACCTCAGCCTGGCCGGCAGCCTCACCATCTATGAAGTGGCCCAGGCGCGCGACGCCCTGCTCGCGGCCTTTGCCGAAAGCCGCGATGCCAGTTGGCGCCTCGACCTGCACGAGCTGGGCGAGCTGGATAGCGCCGGTGCCCAGCTACTGCTGGCCGCCCACCGTCACCTGCGCGAAGCCGGTGGCGACCTCCAGCTGAGCGCCCTCAGCGAGGCGGCGCGCGAGCTGCTCGGACTGCTGAATCTGGGCACCCTGCTAACGGGAGAACCGCATGCTCAATGAGAACCAGTGGGGACAGCTGCTGCGCGGCTTCATCGAGGAAGGCCGCGACCTGGCCAAGCAGGCGGAGGAATACCTGCTGGCACTGGACCAGCAGCCGGACGACGAACAGGCGATCAATGGCCTGTTCCGCGCCGTACATACGCTCAAGGGGTCAGCCGGGTTGTTCACCCTGACGCCGCTGGTGAACTTCGCCCACCACCTGGAAAACCTGTTGATGGCGGTGCGCGACGGCGAGCGGCGGCTGACCCCGCCGCTGATCTCGCTGATGCTGCGCTGCATGGACGAGATCGCCTCGATGCTCGAACTGATCGACCCGGACAGCGGCGACCTGCCGGTGGACGAGGCCCATCAGGCCCAATTGCTCGATGCCCTCGCGCAGGAGACCGGCGGCCCCAGGCTGGCCGTCACCGCGCAAGAGGAAGAGAGAGCGCGCGCCGCCGATTGCAAGGTGAGCGGCGCCTGGCACATCTCCCTGCGCTTCCAGCCGGACCTGCTGCGCAACGGCTTCGATCCGGCCGCCTTCGTCCGCTATCTGGCCCGGCTGGGCGATATCCTGCATCTGGAAACCCTCGCCGAGCAGATGCCCGATCTCGCCGAGATGGACCCGGAAAGCTGCTACCTGGGCCTGGAAATCGCCCTGCACAGCGACGCCAGCAAGGTGGAGATCGAGGAGGTATTCGAGTTCATCCGCGACTTCTGCACCCTGCGCATCCTGCCGCCGAACAGCGCGCTCGGCGACTACCTGCAACTGATTCACGAGCTACCGGAAACCGATGAGCGCATCGGCCGCATCCTGATCGCCAGCGGCCTGCTCACCGAGCGCGAACTGGCCGAGGGCCTGGCCCTGCAGGCCCAGGATCGGCAGAGTGCCAAGCCGCCGCTCGGCAGCGTGCTGGTGGAGGCCGGCCTGGTCCCGCCGCAGGCAGTCAGCGCGGCACTGGCCAAGCAGCAGTCGGCCCGCGAGCGCGCGCCGCGTGAGAGCAGCCACATCCGCGTCGCCGCGCACAAGCTGGACGAGCTGATCAACCTGGTCGGCGAACTGGTGATCAGCGCCGCCGGCGCCCAGCTGCAGGCCCAGCTACAGGGCAGCACCGAGTGCATCGAGAGCAACCAGACCGTCAATAACCATGTCGAGGCCATCCGCGAGGCGGCGCTGAAGCTGCGCATGATCGAGATCGGCGACACCTTCAACCGCTTCCACCGCGTGGTACGCGATGTCAGCCAGCAACTCGGCAAGCAGATTCGCCTGGAGATTCAGGGCGCCGACACCGAGCTGGACCGCTCGGTGATCGACAAGCTGGCCGACCCGCTCACCCACCTGGTGCGTAACGCCATCGACCATGGCATCGAGTCCGCCGAGCAGCGCCTGGCCGTCGGCAAGCCCGCCGAGGGCCGGCTCGGTCTGAACGCCTACCACGACTCCGGCATGATAGTGATCGAGGTGACGGACGACGGACGCGGGCTGAACACCGAACGCATCCGCGAGAAGGCCATCGAGCGCGGGCTGATCGATGCACAGGCCGCGCTCGGCGAGGCCGACACCCATATGCTGATCTTCGCCGCCGGCTTCTCCACGGCCGATGCGGTGTCGGACCTGTCCGGGCGGGGCGTCGGCATGGACGTGGTGCGCAGCGCCATCGACGCCCTGCGCGGCAGCATCGAGATCGAGTCGCGCCCCGGCCAGGGCTGTACCTTCCGCATCCGCCTGCCGCTGACCCTGGCGATCATCGACGGCTTCCTGGTCAGTCTGGGCGACGAACACTTCGTGGTGCCGCTGGACCTGGTCACCGAATGCCTGGAGCTGGACGCACCGCTGGAGGGGCGCTACGGCTACCTCAACCTGCGCGGCCGGCCCCTGCCCTGCATCGACCTGGCGGCGCACTTCGAGCTGCCTTCGCGGCCCCATGGGCGGCGCAACATCCTGGTGGTCAACCTGGGCCGACAGCGGGCGGGGCTGATCGTCGACCGCCTGCACGGCGAACTGCAGACCGTGATCAAGCCGCTCGGCCTGCTGTTCCAGCACCTGCAGGGCATCGGCGGCTCGACCATCCTCGGCTCCGGACAGATCGCCCTGATCCTCGATGTCACCAGCCTGCTGCGCCATCTGCAACGGCAAGTCGAAGCCGAACTCAATCCCCCCCAACCGCGCGTCGAACTGACCGGCGCGTAGGAGATCCGCCATGCAATTCATCCGCAACCTGAGAATCGGCGTGCGCCTGATCGCCGGTTTCACCCTGGTGGTGCTGCTGACCGCCCTGGTTGGCGCGCTCGGCATCCTCAACCTGGCCAAGGTCAGCGAACTGTCGGATCAGATGTACGAGCGCGAAATGCTCGCTCTGGACTCCATGCAAACGGCCAACCTGAATCTGGTCTATATCGGCCGCGGACTGCGCTCCGTCCTGCTGGCCACCACGCTGCAGGATCGCGATGCCGCCCTGGCCCAGGTGCAAAACGCCATCAAGGCCATGCATGAGGCGGTGGAGAAAGCCGACCCCAGTTTCGCCAGCGCCGAGTCGCGCGCCGATCTGGAACGCCTCGGCCAACTGATGCGCGACTACGAGCAGAGCGTACAGCAGGTCATCGACAGCCATCGCGCCTCCGGCAGCCTGGCCGAGGCCAGCGCGATCGACAGCCTGATGCCGCAGTTGCGCGAGCGGGGCAGTGCCGCCGACAAGGCCATGACCGAACTGGTCGAGCACAAGAAGCAGCGCGCCAAGGAAGCCAGCGAAACCATCGCCGACATCTACCTGGGCTCGCGCACGCAGATGATCGCCCTGATCCTGATCTCCGCGCTGGTCGGCTTCGCCATCGGCATCTTCATCACCCGCAGCATCTCGCGGCCGCTGAACCGCGCCGTGAGCGTGGCCAACAGCCTGGCCGAGGGCGACCTCGGCGTGCAGGTGGTGGTCGACAGTCAGGACGAGACCGGCCGCCTTCTGACCTCCATGCAGCACATGACCGAGCGCTTGCGCAACGTCATGGCCGACGTACGCAGCGCCGCCGACTCGCTGTCCTCGGCCTCCGAGCAGGTCAGCGCCACATCCCAGTCCCTCAGCCAGGCGGCGACCGAGCAGGCCGCCAGCGTCGAAGAGACTTCCGCCTCGGTCGAGCAGATGTCCGCCTCCATCGCCCAGAACACCGACAGTGCACGGGTCACCGACGGCATCGCCGGCAAGGCCGCCAACGACGCCGTGGAAGGTGGCCGCGCCGTGCGCGAGATGGTTCAGGCCATGAAGCAGATCGCCGACAAGATCGGCATCATCGACGACATCGCCTACCAGACCAACCTGCTGGCGCTCAATGCCGCCATCGAGGCGGCGCGCGCCGGCGACCATGGCAAGGGCTTCGCCGTGGTGGCCGCCGAGGTGCGCAAGCTGGCCGAGCGCAGCCAGATTGCCGCCCAGGAGATCGGCGGCGTGGCCGGCAGCAGCGTGCAGCTGGCCGAACAGGCGGGCGCCCTGCTGGATGAAATAGTGCCGAACATCCAGAAGACCTCCGACCTGGTCCAGGAGATCACGGCCGCCTCCCAGGAGCAGAGCAGCGGCGCGGCGCAGATCAATATCGCCATGGCGCAGATGAGCCAGATCACCCAGCAGAATGCCTCGGCCTCCGAAGAGCTGGCCGCCACCTCCGAGGAGATGAACGCCCAGGCGGGCCAGCTGCTGGAGCTGATCGGCTACTTCCGCCTCGGCAACCAGAGCCCGGCGGCGAACCCGCGGCGCGTCCAGGCGCCACGCCCGAGCAACCTGCGCGAGCTGCGCCGTCCCGAACGCCAGGCCCCGGCGGCGCTGGGCGACGATGGCCAGTTCGTCAGCTTCAACTGACGGAGCGCGCCATGACCGCCCTCGAGACCCTCGACGAGCCGCTCGACTACAAGGTGCAGCACCTCTCCTTCCGGGTTCGCCAGGCGCGCTATGCACTGCCCATAGAACTGGTGCGCGAGATCATCGAATACGGCCAGGTCACCGCCGTGCCGATGATGCCGAGCTTCATCCATGGCGTGATCAACCTGCGCGGCAACGTGGTGCCGGTGCTGGACCTGGCGGCGCGCTTCGGCTTCGAGCTGACCCAGCCCGGCCGGCGCACCTGCATCGTAATCATCGAGCTGTCGCTCAATGGCGATGAC
Source organism: Pseudomonas sp. CAU 1711 (assembly GCF_039888625.1). NCBI lineage: Bacteria > Pseudomonadati > Pseudomonadota > Gammaproteobacteria > Pseudomonadales > Pseudomonadaceae > Pseudomonas > Pseudomonas sp. CAU 1711. The sequence continues at coordinate 314,857 of NZ_JBDQQT010000003.1, read as the reverse complement.
CAGGCGCAGCGCACCGGCCTGGTGGTGGACGCCGTCGACGCCGTGCTGGACATCGACCCGCACGACGTGGAGCAGGCGCCGCCCTTCGGCACCGGCATCCGCACCGACTTCATCGCCGGGATGGCCCGCGACGAGCGCGGCTTCACCATCATCCTCGACGTGCGCCGGGTGCTGTCGGTCGACGACATCCGCCAGCTGAGCCTGGCGGTGCAACAGGCGAGCTGATGGCTCAACCACGACTGCCGCACCTGTCCGACGAAGATTTCCGCTACCTGCAGCAGGTCATGCTGCAGGCCTCGGGCATCCACATGGCCGAGAGCAAGCGCATGCTGGTGGCGGGGCGGCTGATGTCGCGCCTGCGCGCACTGGAGCAGGGCGACTTCTACGAGTACGTCAGCTTCCTGCGCCAGCCGGCCAACGAGGAGGAGCGCCGGCTGGTGGTCGACCTGCTGACCACCAACGAGACCTACTTCTTCCGCGAACCACAGCACTTCGCCTTTCTCGGCGACTGGGTCGCCGCCCAGCGCGGCCCGCTGCACCTGTGGAGCGCCGCCAGCTCCTCCGGGGAGGAGGCCTACAGCATGGCCATGACCCTGGCCGAGCACGCCCGCACCCCGCACTGGTCGATCTTCGCCAGCGACCTCAGCCGCCGCGTGCTGGAGCGTGCCCGGCAGGCCATCTACCCTCTCGAGCAGGCCCGGCAGTTTCCCTCCGGCTGGCTGCAGCGCCACTGCCTGCGCGGCGTCAACGAGCATCAGGGGCACTTCCGCATGAACCAGGCGATGCGTCACCGGGTGGCCTTCGCCGAACTCAACCTGATGCGCGAGCTGCCCCAGGAGGTCGGCCCGTTCAACGCGATCTTTCTGCGCAACGTGCTGATCTATTTCAACAACCCGGACAAGCTCGGCATCGTCCAGCGCCTGGTCGAGCGCCTGCGCAGCGGCGGCCTGCTGTTCATCGGCCATGCCGAAAGCCTGCAGGGCTTCAAGCTACCGCTGCGCACCCTGCGCCCCTCCGTCTTCGAGCGCCTGTGAGGCTTTCATGATCAAGGTATTCATAGTCGACGACTCGGCCCTGGTGCGTCAGGTACTGACCGCCTGCCTCGACAGCCACCCGGGCATCAGCGTGATCGGCCAGGCCGCCGACCCGCTGTTCGCCCTGGAGAAGATGAACCGGGAGTGGCCGGACGTGCTGGTGCTGGACGTGGAGATGCCGCGCATGGACGGCATCACCTTCCTGCGCAAGATCATGGCCGAGCGGCCCACGCCGGCGATCATCTGCTCCAGCCTCACCGAGAGCGGCGCGAACATTACCCTGGAGGCCCTGGCTGCCGGCGCCGTGGGGGTGTTCACCAAGGCCCGGCTGCGCCTGAAGGAGAGCCTGCAGCAGCTCGCCGGCGATCTGGCCAGGCAGATCGAGACCGCCGCCCGCAGCCGGCCGCACGCCATGCCGCGCACGGCGCCTACCCCGGTCGCTACGCCCAGCCCCGGCAAGGTCACCAGCACGACGGGCTTCGCCACCACCGACCGGGTCGTGGCCCTGGGCACCTCCACCGGCGGCACCCAGGCCCTGGAAGTGCTGCTGCGTCAGTTGCCGGAGGATTGCCCCGGCATCGTCATCGTCCAGCACATGCCGGAGAAATTCACCGCCGCCTTCGCCCAACGCCTGGACGGCCTGTGCCGCATCGAGGTGCGCGAGGCCCAGAATATGGACAGGGTGCGCACCGGCCTGGCGCTGGTGGCCCCGGGCGGGCGCCATATGCAGCTCAAGCGCAGCGGCGCGCAGTACTTCGTGGAGATCCTCGACGGTCCGCCGGTCAATCGCCACAAACCCTCGGTAGACGTGCTGTTCCGCTCGGTGGCACGGCATGCCGGGCACAACTCGCTGGGCGTCATCATGACCGGCATGGGCGACGACGGCGCCCGCGGCCTGCTGGCCATGCGCGAAGCCGGAGCCCGCACCGTGGCGCAGGACGAGGCCAGCTGCGTCGTCTTCGGCATGCCCAAGGAGGCCCTGCGCCTGGGCGCGGCGCAGCATTGCGAGACGCTGCAGGACCTGCCCAGGCTGATCGTCCAGTACGGACGCAGCGGCTGAGCGCGAATAGCGTCGGGCGAACCTTGACCACTCGGACGAATCCTTAACTACAGTATTCGTTAGCCCCCGACGTCGCCCATGGCCGACGCGGCGAATCGGGGCGCCGGGAGGGAACCGAGTATGCCTTGTATGCCTTTGCTTGAGTGCCTTGTACCGCATGCGCCAGAACACCCGGGGAGACGCTGATGAGCTGCCGTCTCCTGCTCGCGGACGACCATGCCATGATCCGCGTCGGCGTTCGCGCCATGATCAGCGAGTTGCCCGGCTTCGAGGTGGTCGGCGAAGCCGAGGACGGCCAGCAGGTGGTCGAGAAGGCGCGCGAACTGAAACCGGACATCATCCTGCTGGACATCTCGATGCGGGATGTCAGCGGGCTGGACGCCCTGCGGCCACTGGCCGAAGTGGCGCCGTCCTGCAAGGTGCTGATGCTGTCCATGCATGACGAGGCCGAGCTGGTGCTCGACTCCCTGCGCCGCGGCGCCCATGGCTATCTGCTGAAGGATGCCGCCATGGCCGAGCTGCACCTGGCCCTGCGCGCCATCGACCGCGGCGAGCGCTACCTCAGCTCGGCCATCGCCCAGGCGGTGATCGATCAGGCGCTGGCGCAGCGGGCGCCGCTAGAGCATGGCCTGACCCAGCGCCAGATCGAGATCCTGCGCCTGATCACCCGGGGCGCCGGCACCCGCAGCATAGCCAACGGCCTCGGCCTCAGCGTGAAGACGGTGGAAGCGCACCGCGCGCAGATCATGAAGCGCCTCGGCATCCACGACGTACCCGGACTGGTCTTCTACGCCCTGCGCGAGGGCATCATCAGCACCGACGACTAGGGCCCGCCGAGCAGCGGCGAGCCGTCCGGCAAGTGCAGGCGCAGTGCCGCCGCGCGCACGCCGAAGCGCGACGCGCTGCGCCGCAGCGGCTCGCCATCCAGATTGATGTCCAGGCCCTCGGGCGCCTCCACCTCCAGCCAGGGCAGGCGAGCCGTGACGGCCACCGCCTCCAGGCCGAGAATGCCACCGGACAGCAGGGTGCCCAGGGTCTGCACCGGGTCCTGGGGAGCCGGCAGGATGCAGATGTCCAGCCGGCCGTCGTCGATGCACGCCTGCGGACACAACAGATGGCCGCCTCCGGCCTGCCGACCGTTGCCGATGCCGAGGGCGAGAAACTCGCCCTCCCAGGCGAAACCGGGCCCGCGGAAACGGCCGAAGGCCGAGTGCACCTCGGTGAAGCGGCTCAAGCCGGTGAGAAAGTAGGCCGCACCGCCGAGCAGGCGCTTCAGCTCTTCCGGCGTATGGGCCGTCACCTTGGAGCCGAAACCGCCGGTGGCCATGTTGAGAAACAGCTGGCCGTCCATCTCACCCAGATCGACCGCGACCGCCGGGCGCTCGAGCAAGGCCAGGGCGGCCTCGGCCGCCTGGGGGATGCCGGCGGCGTGGCAGAAGTCGTTGGCCGTGCCCAACGGCAACAACGCCAGGCTGGCCTGGCCACCGCTCAGCGCCAGGGCCTCGGCCACCTCGCGCAGGGTACCGTCGCCACCGCCGGCGATCAGCCTCGGGTAGCCGGCGGCCAGGGCCTCGTCGACCAGGCGCGCGGCATCGCCGCCCTCCCAGGTCAGGCGCACGGCCAGTTGCCAACCGCTGTCGCGCAGCGCCTGCACGGCGGCGCGCACCTCCTCGTTCTGGGCCTGCTTGCCATGCAGAATCAACAGCGCCTTGCGCTCGCTCACGGCTCGTCCCTCCGGCTGCTCTCCCGAGTACAGCAGACCGCCGGAGAGGAGCGAAAGTTTAGGCCGGGTAGCCGGTGATCTCGCGGATGCTGCCGTACAGCGGCTTGAGCTGCTTGTACATGCGCAGGTAGACCTCGCGATACAGGCGCTCGTACACCGCCACCGCCTGCGGGTTGGGCTGGAACACCCGGCCGACGCGGGTCATGGCGGCGATGGCGGTGGGGAAGTCCGGGTGCAGGCCGAGGCCGACGGCGCAGTCGATGGCCGCGCCCAGGCCGGAGGTCTCGTACAGGTGCGGGCGCTCGGCCGGCAGGTTGAAGATGTCGGCGGTCAGCTGCATCGCCGCATCGCTCTGCGAGCCGCCGCCGGAGATGCGCAGGCGGCGGATGCGCGTACCGGAGCGCTTCTCGATGCGCTCCTTGCCCTGGCGCAGGGCGTAGGCCAGGCCTTCGAGGATGGCGCGATAGAGGTGGGCGCGGGTGTGCACATCGCCGAAGCCGATGATCGAGCCCTTGGCCTCCAGCCCCGGCTCGCGGATGCCCGGCGACCAGAACGGCTGCAGCATCAGGCCCATGGAGCCCGGCGGCACGCTCTCCACCAGCTCGTCGAACAGGGTCTCGGCCGCCACCCCCAGCTCCAGGCCGCGCTGGCGCTCGGCGTGGCCGAACTGCTCCTTGAACCAGCTGACCATCCAGAAGCCACGGAACACCATGACCTCGGTGTTGTAATGGTCGGGGATCGCCGCCGGATACGGCGGAATCAGCGGGATGGTCTCCAGGTACCTGGCCCGCGTGGTGTTGATGGTCGCCGTGGTGCCGTAGGACAGGCACGCCGTGCTCGGCTCCACGCCGCCGGCGCCTATCACCTCGCAGGCCTTGTCCGAGGCCGCGGCGATCAGCGGCAGGCCCTCGGGAATGCCGGTGTGTCGGCTGGCCTCGGCGCTGATGGCGCCGAGGCGTTCGCCCGGCTTGACCAGCTCCGGCAGCATCTGCGGGCGCACCGGCATGGCCTGCCACTTCCAGTCGCTGGGCCCCGCCCAGCACAGGCGCTTGTAGTCGAACGGCAGGTAGGCCACGCAACTGCCCACCGAGTCGGCGAAGCGCCCGCACAGGCGGTGGGTGAGAAAGCCCGACAGGAGCAGGAACTTGTGCGTGCGCGCCCACAGGTCCGGCTGCTGCTGGGCGATCCAGTTGGCCTCGGCCTGGCTGCGGAAATGGTCGATGGTCTCATCGATGCGGATCAGCTTGAACAGCCAGCCCCAGGGCCCCTCGATGCCCCCCTCGACCTCGGCGCGGCGCTGATCCAGCCAGAGGATGGCCGGGCGCAGCGGCCTGCCGGCCTCGTCCACGTTGATCAGGGTGCCGCGCTGGGTGGTCAGCGACACGCCGGCGATCCGGCTCCTGTCGATCTCGACGCTGGCCCACAGGCGGCGACAGGCCTCGCCCAGGCTCTCCCAGTAATACTCCGGGTCCTGTTCGGCCCAGCCGGGATGCTCGGAGTAGTAGGGTTCCAGCTCTACCTTGCCCTTGCCGAGCAGATTGCCGGCCAGGTCGAAGAGCAGCGCGCGCACGCTCTGGGTGCCGTTGTCGATGGCCAGCAGATAGTTCTTGTCGTTCACACGGAAGCCCTTTTGATCTGTAGTAGCGAGGGACGCGCCTACTCCGGCAGGCTGTAGCAGTCGCGCCACAGCTGCAGATAGCGTTGTTGTTCCTCATCCCAGCGCGCATCGCTCCAACCCAGACGCGCCTGGCACAGCTCGCGGATGCGCGGCAGCTCGGCCGCCGCACCGTGCGCCAGGAGCAGGCCGATGCGCGTGCGGCGCAGCAGCAGATCGTCCAGATGCAGCACCAGCTCACCTTCGCAGGCCAGGGCCAGCTCGGCCCAGAGCGTGGCGCTGGCGCCTATGCATTGCGCGCCGACCTCATTAAGCAGTTCGGCCAGACGCGGCAGCGCGCGGCCATGGCGACCGGCCAGGCGGCGCTGCTGGCTCAGGCACAGGCCCGGCAGCGCCACTGCCGGCGGCGCATGGAAGACCGCCTGGCCGATGTCCGCCACCTCGCGGCCGAGCATGGGCGCGCAGGCGCGCAGCACTTCCAAGGCCAGCAGGCGGAAGGTGGTCAGCTTGCCACCGGCCAGGGTCACGCAGCCGGGATCGACCCACAGGGCGTGCTCGCGCTTCTCGTCCGAAGGCTTCCTGCCGGCGCCCTGCTCCTCGCTGACCACCGGGCGCACCCCGGCCCAGCTGGACAGCACGTCGGCACGGCCCACGCCGGCATGCGGGAACGCGTTGGCGCAGGCCGCCAGCAGATACTCGACCTCCTCGTCGCTGATGCGCGCATCGCGGTTCAGCGCCTCGCCATGGTCCAGATCGGTGGTGCCGATCACCGTGGCGCCTTCCCAGGGGAAAACGAACACCGGACGCTGGTCGGCCGGGTGCATGAAGCTGATGGCCTGGGCCACCGGCAGGCGCCAGGCCGGCAGCAGCAGGTGGCTGCCGCGCAGCGGGCGGATATGCTCCAGGCCGTTCCTGCTTCTCAGCTCGTCGGCCCAGGCACCGGTGGCCTGGGCCACGACGCGGGCGCGGAAGGCGAAGCGTCGGCCGCTCTCGGCATCCTCGGCCGTCAGCCCGCTCACGCGGCCATTGTCGCGGCACAGCTCGACCACGCGCAGGCCATTGAGCGCCTCGCCGCCGTCCGCGCGCGCCTCCTGCAGCACGCGCATCACCAGGCGGGCATCGTCGGTGACCGCATCGAGGAAGCGGGTGGCCCCGAGCAGCTCGGCATCGCGCAGCCCCGGCGCCAGGTAGTGCAGCTCTCCGGCCGGGTGGTAGCGATGCAGGCGCTGGCCGGCCAGGGCGTCGTAGACGCCGAGCAGGCCGCCGAACACGCGGGGGCCGGGAAACTGGCCGCGATAGTGGGGGAACAGGAACGGCAGCGCATCGACCAGGCCCGGCGCCTCGCCGAGCAGGCGCTGGCGCTCGCGCACCGAGTCGCGGGTCAGCCCCAGCTGGCCCTTGGCGATATAGCGCAGGCCGCCGTGGACCATCTTCGAGGAGCGGCTGGAGGTGCCCCAGGCGAAGTCGCGCTGCTCCAGCAGCAGGCAGCGCCAGCCGCGCCGCGCCGCCTCGCGCAGGATGCCGGCGCCGCTGATGCCGCCGCCGATCACAATCAGGTCCCAGTCGCGCGCCGCCAGCTCGGGCAGCGCCGTCTCGCGCCAGGCGGCGTTCCAGGCTGGCATTATCGAAACCCTTGAAGAAGCCGTCGCGAGCGCCCCGAGAGCAAGGCGGACGGAGCGCAGCGACGAGACATATCAAGTCGATAGGCGAGGAGCGAGCACCGCCTCACAGCCGCTTGCGGCTGAACTGCCACAGGCAGGCCCGCAGGGCGAGCGCAGCGAGTCACGCAGCTATCGGGGCGCGCAGTAGGCTTATTCATGGGTTTCCAGCAGCACGCCGGGGGCGAGGCGCTGCTCGGGGTCGAAGTGCCTGGCCATGGCCTTGAGCGCCGCCATGCCCAGCTCGCCCTTCTCCACCGTCAGATACGCCGCATGGTCGCGCCCCACGCCATGCTGGTGGCTGATGGTGCCGTGGTTGAGGGCGATGGTCTGGCTGGCCGCATGCTTGAGCCTGGCCCAGCGCGCCTCGGTCTGGGCGTAGTCGTCGCCCGGGCGGAACACGTAGGTGGTGTAGATGCTCGACCCCTGGCCATAGACATGCGACAGGTGGGTGAACACATGGACCCTCTCGCCCTCCTCGGCCAGCCCCTGGCGCAGGCTGTCCTCGACCCGGTTCAGCAGGTTGTCGACGTTGTGCCAGTCGGTGGCGGTCTCCAGGGTGTCCACCGCGTAGCCGGCCTCCCACAGACCATGGCGCAAATAGGGGAAGCGGAAGCGGTTCTGCGCCCACTTCTTGCCCAGCAGGGTGCCGGTGAACACGCCGCCGAACCCCTTCAGCAGCTTTTTCGCCTGTTTCACCGACAGGGCGTTCTGGCTGCGGTTGCCGGTGACGCCGAAGGTCAGCATGCACTTGCCGGCGCGGGCGCCGCGCAGGGCCAGGTATTTTTCCAGCAGGGCGATCTGCTCGGGGTGGCCGGCCAGGGCCAGCTGGGTCTCGGTCTCGATGGCGTTGGACAGGCGCAGCATGGACAGCGGAATGCGCGCCTGCACCAGGGCGCGAATGCCGGCCAGGGCCTGCTGCCAGCTGGGCAGGAACACGGCGAAGAACTTCTCCTGCTCGGCCAGCCTGGTCACCCGCACCTTGACCTCGGAGATCACCCCGAAGCGGCCCTCGCTGCCGAGGATCAGCTCGCGCAGATCGGGGCCGGCGGCCGAGGCCGGGAAAGTCGGGATGTCCAGGGTGCCGGCGAAAGTCTCGACCTTGCCGCCGGCGAACAGCTGCTCGATGCGCCCGTAGCGCAGCGACTGCTGGCCGCTGGAGCGGCTGGCGACCCAGCCGCCGAGGGTGGACAGCTCCCAGGACTGCGGGAAATGGCCGAGGGTGTAGCCACGCGCGCGCAGTTGCGCCTCCACCTGCGGGCCGTTGGCACCGGGGCCGAAGGTGGCGATCTGGCTCTCCTCGTCCAGATCGAGCAGGCGCGTCATGCGCTCCAGCGACAAGGTCAGCACCGCCTTGGCCCCGGCCACCGGGTTGATATGCCCGGCCACCGAAGTGCCGCCGCCGTAGGGGATGACGATGGCGTCCTGCTGCCGGGCCCAGGCCAGCAGCTCGCGAATCTGCGCCGGCGTCTCCGGCAGCGCCACGCCGTCGGGGAACACACCGAACTCGCCGGAGCGCATGGCCAGCCAGTCCGGCAGGCTCTGGCCACGGGCGTGGCGCACGCGCACTTCGGCATCGACGCTGACCAGCGGATGGCGCAGCACCAGGCGCGACTGCGGCACCCGCGCCAGCACCTGCGCCAGGGTGGCGTCGGGCAGGCGCCGGCCGGCGCCGATGCGCTCCTCGAGGAAGGCCGCGCCATGCGCCGGCAGCTCCACCACGGTGGCCTCGTCGCCCCATCCGTTCCAACGTCTCATGCTCGGTCCTGCCTATTCCGGTCGTTCTCGATGGCTGCCTATACTAGCCAGCCGCCCTGCCCGGTCACTGTCGAATCGGGCCAGCGACTGTCGCCAATCAAGACAAGCAGAACAACAAGAAAACATGCTGACCCTCGGCTATACCTCGGTTCCCGCCCTGCTCAAGTACCTGCGCCACGCCGAAGCCCTCGGCCTGGACCTGGAGGCCGCGCGCGCCGCCGCCGGCGTGACCCTGGATGACCTGGCCGACAACGGCCGGCGCATTCCCAGCGAGGCGCACGAGCGCCTGCTGCAGCACCTGACGCAGGTCTCAGGCGACCCGCTGTTCGGCCTGCATGCGGCGCGCTACGTGCAGCCCGGCTCCTGGAGCGTGCTCGGCTACATCACCATGAACTGCGCCACCCTGGGCGAGGCCATGGGCCGCATCGTGCCCTATGAGAAGCTGGTCGGCGACATGGGCACCAGCCGCCTGGAGACGGTCGGCGACCATGTGCGGCTGATCTGGAACTGCCGCCACCAGAGCCCCGGCATCCGCCGCCATATGGTGGAGAACGTGCTGGCCTCCTGGCTGCTCTACGCGCGCTGGATCGCCGAGATGGACGAGTCACCGCGCGAGGTGTGGTTCGAGCACCAGCGCCCCGCCGAGGCGCCGCAGGCGGACTACGAGGCCGTGTTCGGTTGCCCCGTGCTGTTCGGCCAGAGCTGCAATGCCCTGCTGGTGCCACTGGACTACCTGGCCATTCCCCTGCGCCAGGCCGACGCCAACCTGCTGCGCACCCTGGAAGAGCACGCGCTGACCATGATGGCCGGCCTGGACGACGACGAGCCCCTGCCGCTACGGGTGAAGAACGCCCTGCGCCTGCTGCTCAAGGACGGCCTGCCGCGCAAGGAGAAGGTCGCCGAGAAGTTCCACATGACGGTGCGCACCCTGCAGCGCCACCTGCAGCAGGCCGGCACCAGCTACCAGGAGATTCTCGACCAGCTGCGCCAGGAACTGGCCGAGCATTACCTGCTGCGCAGCGACCTGGCGATCCAGGACATCGCCAGCTACCTCGGCTTCACCGAATCGCGCTCATTCCACCGCAGCTTCAAGGCCTGGACGGGGATGACCCCGGGCGAATACCGCGAAAAGCGCAAGGGCGCGCCGCTGTAGGGTGGGTCGGACCGCGCAGGCTAGCCGCATAACGGCGTAACCCCGCGAACGGAGTGTCGAGCGACTCGGTGCTGGGTTACGGCCTGCGGCCTAACCCAGCCTACGTTCTGGGCCGGCACATCAGGACAGCAACTCGCTCAGCGGGATAAAGCGCAGCCTATCGCCCTCGGCATAGGTCCTGTTCTCCAGCACCTCGACCAAGCCATCGGCCCAGGCAACGCCGCGCAGCACGCCGGAACTCTGGTTCGCGTAGAGCACGGCGCGGCCGCCCTCGATGCGCGCGCGCAAATACTCGCGGCGCGTGCCCGGCTTGCTCCAGGCGAAGCCGGCCGCCACCTCGAAGGCCAGTGGCTCGACCCGTTGCACGCCCAGTCGGCGCAGCAGATAGGGCCGCGCCAGCAGGGCGAAGGTCACCAGGGTAGAGGCCGGATTGCCCGGCAGGCCAAGCACCGGCACGCCACGGAAGTGCCCGCAGGTCAGCGGCTTGCCCGGCTTGATCGCCAGCTTCCACAGCGCCAGCTCGCCTTCCTCGCGCAGCGTCTGGCCGAGGCAGTCGGCCTCGCCCACCGAGACGCCACCGGTGGACAGAATCAGGTCGGCGTCGCCCAGCGCCGCCAGCGCCTCACGGGTGCGCTGCAGGTCGTCGGGCAGGATGCCGGCGTCGCGCACCTCGCAGCCCAGGCGCTGCAGCCAGGCGCAGAGCAGGCTGCGGTTGCTGTTGTAGATCTGCCCCGGACCGAGTGACTGGCCGGGCTCGACCAGTTCGTCGCCGGTGGAAACCAGCGCCACCCGGGGTTTACGCCGCACCGCCAGCACCGCACAGCCGAGCGACGCGGCCAGGCCGATCTCGACCGCCCCCATGCGCGTGCCGGCGCTCAGCACCACCTCGCCGGCACGGCTCTCCTGGCCCTGGGGACGCACGTTCTGTCCGGCCTTGATGGGTTCGAGGAAGCGCACCCGGCCGTCGGCCAGGACCTCGGCGTTCTCTTGCATTTCCACGGCGTCGGCGCCCGCCGGCAGCGGCGCACCGGTGAAGATGCGCGCGCAGGTGCCCGGCTGCAGCGGGCCGGGCGCCTGACCGGCGAGGATGCGCTGGCTGACCGGCAGTGGCTCGCCCGTCCATTCGGCCAGGCACAGGGCGTAACCGTCCATGGCGCTGTTCGGCCAGGGCGGCAGGTCCAGGCCGGCGACCAGGTCGGCGGCCAGCACGCGGCCATCGGCCTGGGCCAGCGCCACGCTTTCCTCTTCGCCAATCGGCGCCGCCTCGGCCAGCGCCAGCAGCCGCTGCAGCGCCTCCTCGACCGGCAGCAGGCTCATCCGCCGCTACCGCAGGGCACGGCCGGCTTCAGGTGCGGCACGAAATTGCAGGGCCTGTGACGGTTGTCCAACTGCTCGCCGAGGATGCCGTCCCAGGCGGTGCGGCAGGCGTTGGTCGAGCCCGGCAGGCAGCACACCAGGGTGCCGTTGGCCAGCCCGGCCAGGGCGCGCGACTGCATGGTGGAGGTGCCGATATCGGCCACGGAGATCTGCCGGAAATATTCGCCGAAGCCCTCCACCTGCTTGTCCAGCAGGCAGGCAACCGCCTCGGGCGTGCTGTCGCGGCCGGTGAAGCCGGTGCCGCCGGTGATCAGCACCACCTGCACCTCGTCCTCGGCGATCCATTGCGCCACCTGGGCACGGATGCGGTACAGGTCGTCCTTGAGCAGCACTCGCGCGGCCAGGTTATGCCCGGCGGCGGCGAGGCGCTCGACGAACAGCTGACCGGAGGTGTCGGTTTCCAGGGTGCGGGTATCGCTGACGGTGAGAACGGCGATGTTCAGCGGCACGAAAGCCGCCTCGGCCTTGTGGCTCATGGCGTGGTCCGGTTGTGGCGAAAACTGCCCGGTGTTATATCACAGGCCCCGCACCAGAGCGCCTGCCATGACCAGCCCGCACCTGCCTCCCTGCTCCATCCTGCTGCTGGCCGGCGGTCGCGGCCAGCGCATGGGCGGGCGCGACAAGGGCCTGGTGGAATGGCGCGGCAGGCCGCTGATCGCCCACCTGCACAAGGTAGCGCGGCCACTGACCGACGACCTGATCATTTCCTGCAACCGTAACGCCGAACGTTACGCCGCCTATGCCGACAGGCTGGTGACGGATGCCGAGGCAGGCTTTCCCGGCCCGCTGGCGGGCATACTCGCCGGGTTGGCCTGCGCGCGCCATGAATGGATGCTGGTGCTGCCCTGCGATGCGCCGCAGGTGGACGAGGCACTGATCGCCCGCCTGCGCGAGACGGCCCTTGCGGCGCCCGCCGCTCCCACGCTGCTGCGTCAGGGCCAGCAGTGGCAACCGATGTTCTGCCTGCTGCCCCGATCTCTGCTGCCCGCCCTGCAACAGGCCTGGCGCGATGGCCAGCGCAGCCCCCTGCGCGCCCTGCTGCAACTGCACGGGCAACCTTGCGACTGCACCCCGGACGATCCGCGCCTGAGCAACCTGAACAGGCCTGATCTGCTGTAGCTCCAGTCGGCGAGTCCCTCTCCTCGACGCCCCGAGCATCGGGGGCATAGAACCTCGAGCGCGCGACGGTATAAAAAACTTTTAGCTAACCCCTTGTGCGGCAAAACTTTTTCGGTAGAATGCGCGCCATCATTCGGAGCGTAGCGCAGCTTGGTAGCGCGTCTCGTTCGGGACGAGAAGGTCGCTGGTTCGAATCCAGTCGCTCCGACCAAATCCCGAATCGGCATCAGTCGATCAGAAAAACCGGCCCCAGTGGCCGGTTTTTTATTTCCACCACAAGCACAGAAAAAAGCCCGCAGACCTCTCGGCCTGCGGGCTTTTTGCATATGGCGTCCCAGAGAGGGGTCGAACCTCCAACCTTCCCCTTAGGAGGGGGATGCTCTATCCAATTGAGCTACTGGGACATTTCGTGACGGGGCGGCATGTTAGCGGGCGCAAGCGGTTTTGTCATGCGCTCGGGCACTCGCGCGCCCCGCCACGCCGGACGCCCCACGCGAAAGGCAACCAGCCCCCATAACATACCACCAAAACCTCACGAAAGGCTCTAGAATGCGCCTTCGCGCCAGAGGCGATACTGACCGGTGTACCAGTTTTGCTGAATCGTGCGCATTTCGGACGACTGGTGCTGGCAATGCGCCTGCACTCGAATCAGAATACGACACGTAATTGGCGTCAATTAGTCGACCGACTAAAAAGAACCGATGCTGTACCGGCTGAACGGCTAGCGCCTATCATGGTCAAAGCAGTAACAATTCAGTAGCTGAATGCCAGCATCGCTTTCCTGAACTAACCGGTTTAATGTACACGCCCTATGAAACAGGCCATCTATTCCAGCCGCACGGCTGACAAATTCGTAGTCCGCCTGCCCGACGGCATGCGCGAGCGCATCGCCGATGTCGCTCGCAACCATCATCGCAGCATGAACTCCGAGATCATCGCCCGCCTCGAGCAGAGCCTGATCCAGGAGGACGCCCTGGGTGATGACCTCGGCCTGCGCCTGGACAGCCCGGAGCTCTCGCTGCATGAGCGCGAGTTGCTGCAGCGCTTCCGCCAGCTGTCGCGCCGCCAGCAGAACGCCCTGGTCGCCCTGATCGCCCACGACGCGGAGCTGTCCAGCGCAGAGGCCTGACCCTCGCACGGCAAGCCGACAGCCACCCAAGGCACCGAGGAGCCAGGCCCTAAGCCCCACTCCTCCTGGGCCAAAAAAAGAAAACCCTCGGAAGACGACTCTCTCCGAGGGTTTTCTTTTTCAGGCCGCGAGGCACCTACAGCAGGAACAGGGTCGCCAAACCGAGAAAGATGAAGAATCCGCCACTGTCGGTCATGGCCGTGATCATCACGCTCGCCCCCATGGCCGGATCGCGCCCCATGCGCATCAGGGTCATGGGTATCAGCACCCCCATCAACGCCGCCAGCAGCAGGTTGAGCGTCATGGCTCCGGTCATCACCACACCCAGCGACCAGCTGCCATACAGCCACCAAGCCACAGCGCCGATCACCCCGCCCCAGAGCACGCCATTGATCAAGGCCACACCCAGTTCCTTGCGCAGCAGGCGCGAGGTATTGCCGGTACTGACCTGATCCAGTGCCAGGGCGCGCACTATCATGGTGATGGTCTGGTTGCCCGAGTTGCCGCCGATACCCGCCACTATGGGCATCAACGCCGCCAGTGCCACCAGCTTCTCGATCGAGCCCTCGAACAGGCCGATCACCCGCGACGCAACGAAGGCGGTAATCAGATTGATGGCCAGCCAGGCCCACCGGTTGCCGACCGATTTCCACACCGAGGCGAAGATGTCCTCCTCCTCGCGCAGACCGGCCATGTTCAGCACTTCGCTCTCACTCTCCTCGCGAATCAGGTCGACCATCTCGTCGATGGTCAGACGGCCGATCAGCTTGCCGTCGACATCCACCACCGGCGCGGAAATCAGGTCGTAGCGCTCGAACGCCTGAGCCGCGTCATGGGCATCCTCGTCCGGATGGAAGCTCACGGGGTCGCCGGCCATCACCTCGCCCACCTGCTTGTCCGGATCATTGACCAGCAGGCGCTTGATCGGCAGCACCCCCTTGAGAATGCCGTCGTAATCGACCACGAACAGCTTGTCGGTATGACCCGGCAACTCCTTGAGACGACGCAGGTAACGCAGCACCACCTCCAGGCTGACGTCCTCGCGAATGGTGACCATCTCGAAGTCCATCAGCGCACCGACCTGGTCCTCCTCATAGGACAGCGCAGAGCGCACTCGCTCGCGCTGCTGGGCATCCAGCGACTCCATCAGCTCGAGAACCACGTCGCGCGGCAACTCGGGCGCCAGGTCGGCCAGCTCGTCCGCATCCATGTCCTTGGCGGCAGCGAGGATTTCATGATCGTCCATGTCCGCGATCAACGATTCGCGAACCGCATCGGACACTTCGAGCAGGATGTCGCCATCACGCTCGGCCTTGACCAGCTGCCAGACGGTCAGACGGTCGCCAAGGGGAAGGGCTTCGAGGATATGGGCGACGTCGGCGGAGTGCAGCTCATCGAGCTTGCGCTGCAACTCGGCGAGGTTCTGCCGGTGGACCAGGTTTTCCACCAGATCCTGGTGCTGCCCCTCCTGACGATGAGTCAGGTTCTCCACCAGCTTGTGACGATGCAGCAGGTCGACCACCTGGGCGAGGCGGTCCTGCAGGCTTTCTTGCGGCTTTTTGGCTTCGACTTCAGTCATACGGCACGCTCCACCCCAGCAGCAGGGCGCGCCGCGGGGCTCAATCGATCAGATCGGGCAAAAGGAAGGTTGAGTAACTACTGGGTAAGTCCATGGTGGCAATCCACAAGCCCCGACGGGGCTGACTCGGCAATGATAGCACCCCACCCCGCCGCGGCGCGACAAAACAGGCCTAGAACAAGCGCTTGCAGCGCTTTTCTAGAGCGGCACACAGCCCAATTTTCCGACGCATGCGCCAGATCACAAGACACGCTGGCACCAGCGAAAAGCCGGACTAGGCTGGAAATGCCATCGTCAAGGAGGACGAATCATGTTGCGACTGCTCTGCGCAGGACTCTGCGCGCTCCTGCTCCAGCCATCCGCCCAGGCCTCCACCGTGTTCCGCTGCGAGGACGACAAGGGCCACATCACCTACACCCTGCACGGCTGCCCGGAGCTCAGCAGCCAGCACCTGCAGAATGCCCACAACCCCACGCCGGGCACAGGCAAGGCGGTGCCCATGGCCAAGAGCACGAAGGCGCGCAGCAAACCAAAGGGAGAGCCAAAGGAGAAACTGGTGGTGGTCGGCTCCAAGCAGGATGGCTGCGGCAATCGCGTGACGGGCAGCGACAGGCGCACCGCCATCATTCGCCAACAGGTGCGCAGCGGCATGACCCAGAGCGATGTGGAAAGCGCCCTGGGCAAGCCCGACAAGATCACCAACCACGACAGCCAGACGCGCTATCACTACGCTGACAGCCAGGGCAATCGCCGCCAGGTGACCTTCGACGAGTCCGGCTGCGTGAAGGAGAAAGGCAAACGCTAGAAAGCAAAAGGCCCGCATCGCTGCGGGCCCTTTGGCAGATGGCGCACTCAGGAGGATTCGAACCTCCGACCGCCCGGTTCGTAGCCGGGTACTCTATCCAGCTGAGCTATGAGTGCGTGTGGCGCTTTTAGACCAGATCACCGCTGGTTGAAACAAAATGGCTTGCATCACTGCAAGCCATTCGAAGATGGCGCACTCAGGAGGATTCGAACCTCCGACCGCCCGGTTCGTAGCCGGGTACTCTATCCAGCTGAGCTATGAGTGCGTGGGCTGCGCATTTTAGTGATCTTAACCATCAGGTCAAGCACTTTTCCGAATTAGCTCAATAACTTATCGGACTTAGCGCAAACACAACCTAGGCTGTGAATATGGCGGAGAAGGGGGGATTCGAACCCCCGACACCCTTTTGAGGTGTACTCCCTTAGCAGGGGAGCGCCTTCGGCCACTCGGCCACCTCTCCGCAACACGGGGCGCATGATAACCATGTTTTCCCCGTTTGCAAAGCCAAAATTTCGAGAAAAATTAGTGGCTTGGTTCGTCGCCTTTCTCTTTTTGGATGCGCTGGTAAATCTCCTCACGGTGCACGGCAACTTCCTTCGGAGCGTTAACACCGATGCGCACCTGATTACCTTTCACGCCCAACACGGTGACGGTGACATCATCACCCACCATCAGGGTCTCTCCGACCCGGCGAGTCAGAATCAGCATTCCTTTCTCCTTACGGATTCACAACAGTCTGCAGAAAATAAGAGGTGGCAGCGCCGCGCCTTTCATGGGCGACGCCTTCACCCAAGTATTGACCAGCCCGGACAAAAGGAAAGTTCCCGCCGAACCGGCCAAAAAAGCGAAAGGCGCGGATGACCGCGCCTTTCTGGATAGGGCATCACTCGCTCTGTCGGGCCGCCGGAGCATCCAGATCGAAAGCGGTGTGCAGTGCGCGCACGGCCAGCTCCAGGTACTTCTCCTCGATGACCACCGACACCTTGATCTCGGAGGTGGAGATCATCTGGATATTGATGGTTTCCTTGGCCAGCGCCTCGAACATGCGACTGGCGACACCGGCATGGGAACGCATGCCGACACCGACGATGGAGACCTTGGCGATGTTGGTGTCGCCGATCACCTCGCGCGCACCGAGCTCCTCGGCGGTGCGTTCCAGCACGGCCTTGGCACCGTTGTAGTCGTTGCGGTGCACGGTGAAGGTGAAGTCGGTAGTGTTATCGTGCGCCACGTTCTGCACGATCATGTCCACCTCGATATTGGCGGCGCTGATCGGGCCGAGGATCTTGAAGGCCACTCCGGGAATATCCGGCACGCCACGGATGGTCAGCTTGGCTTCGTCGCGGTTGAAGGCGATGCCGGAGATGATCGGCTGTTCCATGGATTCCTCTTCATCAAGGGTAATGAGGGTGCCCGGACCCTCCTGGAAGCTGTGCAGCACGCGCAGCGGGACGTTGTACTTGCCGGCGAACTCCACCGAGCGGATCTGCAGCACCTTGGAGCCGAGGCTGGCCATTTCCAGCATCTCCTCGAAGGTGATCTTGTCCAGGCGCTGGGCCTTGGGCACCACGCGCGGATCGGTGGTGTAGACGCCATCCACGTCGGTGTAGATCTGGCATTCGTCGGCCTTCAGCGCCGCGGCCAGGGCCACGCCGGTGGTGTCGGAGCCGCCACGACCGAGGGTGGTGATATTGCCCTGCTCGTCCACGCCCTGGAAGCCGGCGACCACCACCACGCGACCGGCCTTGAGATCGGAGCGGATGCGCTGGTCGTCGATCTGCAGGATGCGCGCCTTGGTGTGGGCGCTGTCGGTGAGGATGCGCACCTGGTTGCCGGTGTAGGACACCGCCGGCACGCCACGCTTGATCAGCGCCATGGCCAGCAGGGCGATGGTCACCTGCTCGCCGGTGGAGACCATCACATCCAGCTCGCGCGGCACCGGCTCGCCGTCGGTAATCTGTTTGGCCAGGTCGATCAGGCGGTTGGTCTCGCCGCTCATGGCGGAAACCACAACCACTATGTCGTCGCCGCCTTCGCGGAATTTCTTCACCTTCTCGGCCACCTGCTGGATACGCTCCACGGTGCCGACTGAGGTGCCCCCAAACTTTTGTACGATCAAAGCCATGTCAAAAAGCCGCCTGATTCCTCGAAGGGCGCCCATTAAACCCAGATCGGGTCACACTGCCAAGGCCCGCCGGGCGTAGCGCGGGCCTGGTTCTTGCCGTCTTACAGGCCCTGCTCGACGAAAGCCTGGGCCAGAGCCAGTGCTTCGTCCAGCTTGCCGGCCTCGACACCACCGCCCTGGGCCATGTCCGGGCGACCGCCGCCCTTGCCGCCCACGGCGGCCGCCGCCTGACGCATCAGGTCGCCGGCCTTGAGCTTGGCGGTCAGGTCCTGGGTCACCCCGGCGACCAGCACCACCTTGTCGTCCAGCACGCCGCCGAGCAGGATCACCGCGCTGCCCAGCTTGTTCTTCAGTTGGTCGACCATGGCCAGCAGGGCCTTGCCGTCCAGGCCGTCGAGACGCGAGGCCAGAACCTTGACGCCCTTGACCTCGACGGCCGCGCCGGCCAGATCGTTGCCGGCGGCGCTAGCGGCCTTGGCCTTGAGCTGCTCCAGCTCCTTCTCCAGCTGGCGGTTGCGCTCGACCAGCGCGGACAGCTTGTCCAGCACGTTGTCGCGACTACCCTTGACCAGGTTCGCCGCTTCCTTGAGCTGCTCCTCCGCGCCGTTCAGCCAGGCCAGCGCCGCGGCGCCGCTGACCGCCTCGATGCGACGCACGCCGGCGGCCACGCCGCCCTCGCTGGTGATCTTGAACAGGCCGATGTCGCCGGTGCGCGCCACGTGGGTGCCGCCGCACAGCTCGACGGAGAAGCCGCCGCCCATGGTCAGCACGCGCACCTCATCGCCGTACTTCTCGCCGAACAGCGCCATGGCGCCCTTAGCCTTGGCGGTCTCGATATCGGTTTCCTCGGTCTCGACCGGCGTGTTCTTGCGAATCTCTTCGTTGACCAGCTCTTCCAGCTGCTTCAACTGCTCGGGCCTGATCGCCTCGAAGTGGCTGAAGTCGAAGCGCAGACGCTGACTGTCGACCAGCGAGCCCTTCTGCTGCACGTGCTCGCCGAGCACCCGGCGCAGCGCGGCGTGCAGCAGGTGGGTGGCCGAGTGGTTCAGCGCGGTGGCCTGGCGCACCGAGGCATCGACCTCGGCCTTCACAGAGGCGCCGACGGACAGGCCGCCCTTGGCCACCACGCCGTGATGGAGGAAGGCGCCGCCGGCCTTGGTGGTGTCGCGCACATCGAAACGCACGCCGGCGCTCTCCAGGTAACCACAGTCACCGACCTGGCCACCGGACTCGGCGTAGAACGGGGTCTGGTCCAGCACCACCACGCCCTCCTCGCCCTCGGCGAGGCTGTCGACGGCCTCGCCATCCTTGAACAGGGCCAGCACTTTGCCCTCGCCACGGGTATCGGCATAACCGGTGAAGAGGGTGTCGGCATCGACCTTGACCAGACTGTTGTAGTCCATGCCGAAGGCGCTGGCGGAACGGGCGCGCTCGCGCTGGGCCTGCATCTCGCGCTCGAAACCGCTCTCGTCCAGGGTCAGGCCGCGCTCGCGGGCGATATCGCCGGTCAGGTCGTAGGGGAAACCGTAGGTGTCGTACAGCTTGAACACCGTTTCGCCCGGAATCACCTTGCCCTTGAGGCCGACCAGATCCTGCTCGAGGATCTTCAGGCCCTGCTCCAGGGTCTTGGCGAACTGCTCTTCCTCGGTTTTCAGCACGCGCTCGATATGCGCCTGCTGCTGCCTGAGCTCGGGGAAGGCCTCGCCCATCTCGGCCACCAGGGCGGCGACGATCTGGTGGAAGAAGGCGCCCTTGGCGCCCAGCTTGTTGCCGTGGCGGCAGGCGCGGCGAATGATGCGGCGCAGCACATAGCCGCGGCCCTCGTTGGACGGGGTCACGCCGTCGGCGATCAGGAAGCCGCAGGAACGGATATGGTCGGCCACCACCTTCAGCGAGGCCTGGCCTTCGTTGGCGCAGCCGATGGCCTTGGCCGCGGCGCCCAGCAGGTTCTGGAACAGGTCGATCTCGTAGTTCGAGTTGACGTGCTGCAGCACCGCGCTGATGCGCTCCAGACCCATGCCGGTGTCCACGCTCGGTGCCGGCAGCGGGTGCAGCACACCATCGGCAGTCCGGTTGAACTGCATGAACACGTTGTTCCAGATCTCGATGTAGCGGTCGCCATCTTCCTCCGGTGAGCCGGGCGGGCCGCCCCAGATGTGCTCGCCGTGGTCGAAGAAGATCTCGGTGCAGGGGCCGCACGGGCCGGTGTCGCCCATCGCCCAGAAGTTGTCGGAAGCGTAGGGCGCGCCCTTGTTGTCGCCGATGCGGATCATGCGCTCGGCCGGGATGCCGACCTCCTTGTGCCAGATGTCGTAGGCCTCGTCGTCGCTGGCGTAGACGGTGACCCAGAGCTTCTCCTGCGGCAGGTTCAGCCACTTGTCGCTGGTCAGGAACTCCCAGGCGTAGGTGATGGCGTCGCGCTTGAAGTAGTCGCCGAAGCTGAAGTTGCCCAGCATCTCGAAGAAGGTGTGGTGGCGCGCGGTGTAGCCGACGTTTTCCAGATCGTTGTGCTTGCCGCCGGCACGCACGCACTTCTGGCTGGTGGTGGCGCGGGTGTAGGCACGCTTCTCCAGGCCGAGGAAGCAGTCCTTGAACTGGTTCATGCCGGCATTGGTGAACAGCAGGGTCGGGTCGTTCGCCGGAATCAGCGAACTGGAGGCGACGCGGGTATGGCCCTTCTCTTCGAAGAAGCGGAGGAAGGCTTCACGGATTTCTGCGCTTTTCATCTATTCCATCCAGGCAAACGGCGGCCACGGCAAAAGCCGGCAAAGGGACGCATTATATCGGCCTGGCGCGGGCTGGACAGCCCGTTTACGGGGAATTTGGATAGAAAACGACTATCGAGCTATCAGCCAGTCACAGTGCGCGCGGGCGGACACACCCTCTCCCCCGCCCCTCTCACGGAGGGAGAGGGGAGTCACAGCTCGGTGGGGACGATCAGGATGCCGGCGCGCAGGCCGTTCTTGACCCTGGGGTTGGGGAAGATGATGCGCGCGCCCTGCTCCTCCACCAGCCAGCGGGTGCCGGCGATGTCCTCGGCCAGCAGGAAGCCGGGCTCCAGCTCGGTGAAGTTCTCGATATCGCCCGGCAGGTGCAGCTTGAAGGCGTCGCTGTGCTTGATCACCTCGCGCGACACGGCGAACAGCTGCAGGCCGTCCAGCGACTCGGTAGGCGGCTCGCAGTTCTCCACCAGCTCGCGCAGGCGCCGCTCCAGCAGGTCGAGGTTGACCTCCTGGTTCTGCCCGAACGGCCGCGCCTTGCCCAGCTCCAGGGTGAAGGCCTCGGCGCCCAGGCGCGCATAGGTGTAGGAGCTGAAGGTGATACCGGTCTTGCGCTGCAGCAGCACGGCGTCGATGCCGGCGGCGCGCAGGCGGGCCAGCTCGGCGCGCGAGTGCTCGCGGCCCTCGACATAGGGGTAGAGGGCGAACTGCTCGATCTTCGAGCCGCGGATCGCGGTGTGCAGGTCGTAGTGCAGGCGCGCCCGCCCCTCCCTGCTGAAGAAGGCGGCGGCGTGCCGCTCCAGCTCGTTGGCGCGCAGCGCCTCGAGGCCGCTGCTCTGCTCGTGGCGCCCGTCGAACAGGCGATTGATGTCGTGTTCAACATAGCGCTCGCCGCGACGCATCGCCTCGGGATTGCCGAGCAGGAACAGGATGCGCGCCTTGGGCAGCAGCTGGCCGGAGGCGATGGCCTGCAGCAGGCGGTCGAGCAGCTCGATCGGCGCCGTCTCGTTGCCGTGGATGCCGGCCGACAGCAGCAGGTCGAGGCCGCTGTCGTCGTGGGCGGTCGGCGTCACTTCCAGCACGCCCTCGGCCAGCCAGTGCAGGCGCGCCCCCTCGCGGGTCAGCTGAATCTTCTCGGTCGGCTCGCGGCCGGCCAGGGTGAGTTCGAGCAGTTTGCCGAGGGCGAGCATGGGATTACCTCAGTCTTTACGGTCCGGCTCAGTGCTTGCAGTCGGGGCCGTGTACATGATCCTCGTCGTCGCCGCCCAGATCGGCCGGCTCCATTTCCAGCTGCAGGCCGACCAGGTTGGTGGCCTGCGGGCGCAGCAGCAGGTTGGCGTACTCGGTATCGCCCTCCTCCACGTCCACGCCGATCAGCAGCTGGTCGCCGACCGCCTGGATCCACACTTCCTTGCCCTGCCAGACGACGGCGAAGCGGGTGCAGGAAGTCTCCAGCTGGGTGCCGTCGGTGTCTTCGAGAATGAGTTGCAGGGCGTCGGACATGATTCAGAGCTCCAGGCTTCGGGCCTCACGCGACAGGCCGGGTGCGGATGCACCCGAAGCCTGCCGTTTGCAGCTGGCCGCTATCAGTTTAGTTGGAAGGGATAAACGGAGCCCAGTTTAAGGATCTGCGTCAATTCATCCAATGCCGTGCGGCATTCGATCAGCAGTTGCGGGTCGGCCAGGTCGCTCTCGGCCAGGCGGTCGCGATAGTGCTTGTCGACCCAGGCGTTGAGGGTGTCGAACAGCGCCGGCGTCATCACCACGCCCGGATTGACCGCCGCCAGCTCCTGCTCCTTGAGCGCCACGCGCAGGCGCAGGCAGGCCGGGCCACCGCCGTTCTGCATGCTCTGCTTGAGGTCGAACACCTTGACCTCGCGGATCGGGCCGTTGCCGCTGGTCAGCTCGTTCAGGTAGTTCCACACGTTGGCATTGTTGCGGCACTCCTCCGGCACGATCAGCAGCATGCCGCCATCGGCGCGACTCAGCAGCTGGCTGTTGAACAGGTAGGACTTGACCGCGTCCTCCACGCTCACCGCGCTGGACGGCACACGCACGGCCTGGAAGTTGCCGCCGCGGCGGGCCAGCTTGTCGCCCAGCTCGGCCAGCACCTTGTCGGTATCGAGGAAGGCGTCCTGGTGGTAGAACAGCACCTCGCCGTTGCCCACCGAGATCACGTCATTGTGGAACACGCCCTGGTCGATCACCGCCGGGTTCTGCTGGGCGTAGACCACGCCGGCCTCGCTCAGGCCATGCAGGCGGGCCACCGCCTGGCAGGCCTCCAGGGTCTGCCGCGCCGGATAGCGCTGCGGGGCCGGGAAGCGGGCGTCGAAGGCGCTGCGACCGAACACGAAGAACTCCACGCCGGCATCGCCATAGCCCTTGCAGAAGCGCGTGTGGTTGGCCGCGCCCTCGTCGCCGAACTGGCCCACGGCCGGCAGTGCGGCGTGGTGGGCGAAGTGCCGCTCGTTGTTGAACATGGCGCGCAGCACGCGGCTGGTGGTCGGGTGCTCGATTGAGCGGTGGAACTTGCAGTTGAGGTTGGCGGCGGTGAAGTGCACGCGGCCGTCCGCGGTATCGGCGCTGGGGCTGACGGTGCAGGAGTTGGCCGTCCACATGCTGGAGGCGGAGCTGCAGGCGGCCAGCAGCGGCATGGCTTCCTTGGCGGCCCGGGCGATCACCTCGGCATCGCTGCCGGTGAAACCGAGGCCGCGCAGGGCGGCGACGTCCTGGCGCTCCTGCGGGGCGAACACGCCCTGCTTGAAGCCCATGTCCATCAGCGCCTTCATCTTGCCCAGGCCCTGCTTGGCGGCTTCCCTGGGGTTGGAAACCGCCTGGCTGTTGCTCTGCGAGGCCACGTTGCCGTAGGACAGGCCGCCGTAGTTGTGGGTCGGGCCGACCAGGCCGTCGAAATTCATTTCATAGGCAGACATCACAGACTCACTCCCGGGGTCAGGGTGGCGGGCAGGCTCAGGGTCGCGCTCTCCAGCGAGGCAACCGGATAGGCGCAGTAATCGGCCGCGTAATAGGCGCTGGCGCGGTGGTTGCCGGAGGCGCCCACGCCACCGAAGGGCGCACTGCTGGCGGCACCGGTCAGCTGCTTGTTCCAGTTGACGATGCCGGCACGGCTCTCGATCAGGAACTGCTGGTAGCGCTCGGCGGAATCGGACAGCAGGCCGGCGGCCAGGCCGTACTGGGTGTTGTTGGCCTCGGCGATGGCGGCGTCGAAGCCCTCGTAGCGGATCACCTGCAGCAGCGGGCCGAAGAACTCCTCGTCGACGCGCTCGGCCAGCGCCGTGACATCGAGGATGCCGGGCGTCAGCAGGGCGGCACGAGGAAGCGGCTGGGTCATTTCCAGCAACGCCCGGGCGCCCTTGTCGATCAGCTGCTTCTGCGCCTCGAGCAGTTGCTCGGCGGCGGCCAGCGAGATCACCGAGCCCATGAAGGGCGCCGGCTGCTCGTCGAAGGCACCGACCTTGATGGACGAAGCCACCGCCACCAGGCGCGCCAACAGGGCATCGCCCCAGGTGCCTGCCGGCACCAGCAGGCGGCGCGCGCAGGTGCAGCGTTGGCCGGCGGAGATAAAGGCGGACTGCACGATGGTGTAGACGGCGGCGTCGACATCGGCGACCCGATCCACCACCAGCGGGTTGTTGCCGCCCATCTCCAGCGCCAGGATCTTGTCCGGGCGGCCGGCGAACTGGCTGTGCAGCAGGTTGCCGGTACGGCTGGAGCCGGTGAAGAACAGGCCGTCGATGCCGGCGCTGGCGGCCAGGGCCACGCCGGTCTCGCGGGCGCCCTGCACCAGATTGAGCACGCCGGCGGGCAGGCCGGCCTCGATCCAGCACTTGACCGTCAGCTCGGCGACCTTGGGGGTCAGTTCGCTGGGCTTGAACACCACCGCGTTGCCGGCCAGCAGCGCCGGCACTATGTGGCCGTTGGGCAGGTGGCCGGGGAAGTTGTAGGGGCCGAACACGGCGACCACGCCATGCGGCTTATGCCGCAGCACGGCGGTGGCGTCGGCCAGCGGGCCGCTCTTCTCGCCGGTGCGCTCGCGGTAGCTCTGCACGGAGATGGCGACCTTGTTGACCATGCTGGTCACCTCGGTGGCGGACTCCCACAGCGGCTTGCCGGTCTCCTCGCCGATGGCGCGGGCCAGCTCGTCGGCATGGCTCTTCAGGGTGGCGGCGAACTGCTCGAGAACGCCGATGCGCTCCTCCAGCGGGCGCCGGGCCCAGGCCGGGAAGGCGGCGCGGGCGGCGGCGACGGCCTGCTCGACCTGCCCGGCGCTGGCGCCCTGGCCGCTCCACACGGTCGCCTGGGTCACCGGATTGAGCGAGTCGAAGGCCTCGCCCTGCCCGGCCTGCCAGAGGCCTGCGATGTAATGAGTGGTCATTGCTTGCTCTCCTTGGCCGACAGCGGCACGGCACGCACCTGGGCGCCGACGCTGAGCTGCAGGCGCTTGGCGGTCAGCGGGTCGACCACCAGGGTGCCGGCGGCGACGCGCGCCGGGGCGGCGGTGATGCGGCAGTCTTCGCGCTTGCGGTTATGAATCAGGTAGGGAATGGCGTCATCGCCCGGGGTGCCCACGGCCAGCACCAGGGTCTGGCTGGCCTGCACCGCGCGGATCTTGTCGGTCTGCACCTCGATGGCCGGGCCGGCGTCGAAGATGTCGACATAGCCCTGGTAGCTGAAGCCCTCGCCCTTGAGCATGGCCAGCGCCGGCTCGGTGTCCGGGTGCACGCGGCCGATCACGCCACGCGCCTCCTCGGAGAGGAAGCAGGTATAGAGCGGGAACTTGGGCATCAGCTCGGCGATGAAGGCCTTGTTGCCGACGCCGGTGAGGTAGTCGGCCTGGCTGAACTCCATCTTGAAGAAGTGTCGGCCCAGGCTCTCCCAGAACGGCGAGCGGCCACTGGCGTCGGACATGCCGCGCATCTCGGCGATCACCTTGTCGCCGAACAGCTCGCGGAACTCGGCGATGAACAGGAAGCGCGCCTTGGACAGCAGGCGGCCGTTGAGGCCGCTGCGGTGACCGGCATGCAGGAACAGCGAGCACAGCTCGGAGTTGCCGGTCAGGTCGTTGGCCAGGAACAGGGTGGGGATCTCGCGGTGGATCTTCAGTTCCTGCGAGGCGCAGACGGTGAGGCCGACCCGGTAGTTGTACCAGGGCTCGCGCAGGCCGACGGCGCCGGCGATGGCAGAGATGCCGACGACCTTGCCGTCGTCGTCCTCGAGCACGAACAGATAGTCGGCGTCGGCGCGCTCGACCTCGCCACGGAAGGTCTTCTCCGCCCAGCCGACCCGGTGCGCCAGGCGCTCCTCGTTGGCCGGCAGGGTGGTCAGGCCGGTGCCGGTGCTGCGGGCCAGGTCGATCAGCGCCGACAGGTCGGCGCTACGGACGGGACGAACGATCATGGATCCTCCGGATCAGCTATCAGCTTCAAGCGGCAAGCTACAAGTTGACGGGCAGACTGGCTTGCCGCTCGTGGCTTGCAGCTTGCCGCTCGGGTTTTATACCGCCACCAGCCGTACGCTGGCGCCCTCGCCTACACCCAGTGCCTCGGCGACCTCCAGGCTCAGGGTCACCGGCTTGCCGGGCACCCAGTCGAGGTCGGCGATGATGGCGCGAAAATCCTGCAGCTGGCCGTTGCTCACCAGGTACGGGCGCCCGCCCTTGCCCGGCTCGCGCCCGCCGTCAGAAGCCAGCCGCACCGGCACCACGCGGCTCTGGGCGATGGAGCGGATGCCCGAGGTGCGCGCGTGCAGGGTCGGACCGCCATCGAAGATGTCGATGTAGTGGTCGGTCTCGAAGCCTTCGCGCATCAGGATGTCGAAGGTCACCTGGGCGCGGCTGTACACCTGCCCCATGGCTTCCTGGGCACTGTCCGGCAGCAGCGGCACATAGATCGGGTAATGCGGCATCAGCTCGGCGAGGAAGGTGCGGCTCTTCAGCCCGCACAGGCGTTCGGCCTCGGTGTAGCTCATGTCGAAGAAGTTGCGCCCGACCGCCTCCCAGAACGGCGAGTCGCCGTTCTCGTCGCTGTAGCCGACGATCTCCACCACCACCGCATCGGAGAAACGCTCGGGATGGGCGGCCATGAACAGCAGACGGGCCCGCGAATTGAGCTCGGCGAAGGGCGTCTCGACCAGTTCGCGCTGCACGTAGAAGCTGGTCAGCAGGCTGTTGCCGGTCAGGTCGTGGCACAGCGACAGCACGTGAATCTTGTTGTGGATCGAGAGCGACCGCGAGGCATGCACGAAGGTCTCGTTGCGGAAGCTGTAGAAGGGTTCGGAATAGCCGGCCGACGCGACTATGGCCGAACAGCCGAGCAGCTTGCCGCTGGCCGTGTCTTCGAGGACGAAGAAGTAGCTCTCTTCGCCATTGAAGCTGACCTCGGCGGCGAAGGACGCCTCGGACGCGGAGATCTTGTCGGTCAGACGGCCGGCGTCATCGGGCAGCGAAGTAACGCCCACCGGGCTGTCTGCAGCCAGGCGCTGCACTTCAGCGAGGTCGGACATCTGCGCGGGGCGCATCACCAGCATGGCGTTACTCCTCTCCTGACAACGTGCCCCGCGACGAAGGCGGAGCGAGGTGCGAATAAAAGCTCCAACGGGCCTGAGGATGCCCACTGGAGAAAGATCGGAGCACTCCGATCACGCATGGAACGGCTCTTCCTGAGAATGCGGGCGGCCGACCCTGGCCGCCCCACGGGCTCAGCCCTGGACCAGCTTGGCCACGGCACGCTCGAAGCGCGCCAGACCCTCGGCGATATCGGCGTCCTCGACCACCAGGCTGGGGGCGAAGCGCACCACGTCCGGACTGGCCTGCAGCACCAGCAGGCCTTCGGCGCTGGCGGCATCCAGCACGGCCTTGGCCTTGCCCTTCCAGGCATCGTTCAGCACGCAGCCGAGCAGCAGGCCGAGGCCACGCACCTGGGTGAACAGGCCGTACTGCTCGCCGATCGCCTGCAGGCGCTGCTTGAACTGCTCGCTCTTGGCCTTGACGCCGTTCAGCACCTCGGGGGTATTGACGATGTCGAGCACCGCCTCGGCCACCGCACAGGCCAGCGGGTTACCGCCGTAGGTAGTGCCGTGGGTACCGACCGCCAGGTGTTTGGCCAGCTCGGTGGTGGTGAGCATGGCGCCGATGGGGAAACCACCACCCAGGCTCTTGGCGCTGGAGAGGATGTCCGGGGTGACGCCGTAATTCATGTAGGCGAACAGTTCGCCGGTGCGGCCCATGCCGCTCTGCACCTCGTCGAACACCAGCAGCGCATTGTGCTGGTCGCACAGGGCGCGGGCACCTTCCAGGTAGGCCTGATCGGCCGGCAGCACACCGCCCTCGCCCTGGATCGGCTCCAGCACCACGGCGCAGGTCTTGTCGGAAATGGCCGCCTTCAGCGCCTCCAGATCGTTGTAGGGCACATGGGTGATGCCCTCGATCTTCGGCCCGAAGCCGTCGGAATACTTGGGCTGACCGCCGACGCTGACGGTGAACAGGGTACGGCCGTGGAAACTGTTGATCGCGGCGATGATCTCGCACTTCTCGGGACCGAAACGGTCATGGGCGACGCGACGCGCCAGCTTGAACGCGGCCTCGTTGGCCTCGGCGCCGGAGTTGCAGAAGAACACGCGCTCGGCGAAGGTGGCGTCCACCAGCTTGTGGGCCAGACGCAGGGTCGGCTCGTTGGTGAACACGTTGGAGATGTGCCACAGGGTGTTGGCCTGCTCGGTCAGCGCCTTGACCAGCGCCGGATGGCAGTGACCGAGGGCGTTCACCGCAATGCCGCCGGCGAAGTCGATCAGCTCGCGACCACTCTGATCCCAGACTCGGGAGCCCTGGCCACGCACCGGAACGAAGGCGGCGGGAGCATAGTTGGGTACCAGATACTGGTCGAAATCGGCGCGTTGCACCGGCTCGTGCTGAACGGACATCGGGGCTCTCCTGAACAAGGAACACCGCACTAGATGTGCAGGTGATGGAAGGATTGTAGGGGCTGCCCACGGGCCCGCATTGTCGCCATGCGACAACTTCTTACAGCGGCAACCCGCGGTTTTCCTGGGCTTTCGCCAATGCGACAGAAAGCTCTGGAATTGCGCAGTTTAAACGCTGCGAGGGCAGCGCTACCCCATTTCCTTTTGTCCAGATCGCCTCAAGCAACCCGCGCCAGCGGAAACAGCCGCTTGAAATTGGCCGTGGTCTGCGCGGCCAGCGCCTCGAAGGACTCGCCACGGACCATGGCCAGGAACTCGGCCACCTCGCGCACGTATTGCGGCAGGTTGGGCTTGCCACGATGGGGGATGGGCGCGAGGTAGGGGGAATCGGTCTCCACCAGCAGGCGCTCGGCCGGCACCTTGCGCGCAACTTCGCGCAGGGCGTCGGCATTGCGGAAAGTCACGATGCCGGACAGCGAGATGTAGAAGCCGATATCCAGCGCCGCCTTGGCCATGTCCCAGTCCTCGGTGAAGCAGTGCAGCACGCCGGCCTGGGGCAAGGCGGCCTCGCGCAGCAGGGCCAGGGTATCGGCGCGCGCCTCGCGGGTATGCACGATGACCGGCTTGCCGGTGATCCGCGCGGCCTCCAGGTGCAGGCGGAAGGACTGCTGCTGCAGCTCGGCGGCCTCGGGCTCGTAGTGGTAGTCCAGGCCGGTCTCGCCGATGGCCACCACATGGGGGTGGTTGAGCTCGCCGAGCAGCCAGTCCAGCGCCGGCGCCTCGCCCTTCTCCAGGTCCAGCGGGTGCACGCCCACCGAGCAGTCGACATCGGCATAGCGTTCGGCCAGGGCCTTGACCGCGCCGGCGTTGGCGGCGCTGACACCGATGCACAGGAAATGCTGTACGCCGCGTTCGCGGGCGGCTTGCAGCGCGGCATCCAGGGAGCCGCCGTGCGCCTTGAGGTCGAGGCGATCGAGGTGGCAGTGGGAATCGACGAGCATGACTAAAGCCTCAAGCGGCAAGCCTCGGGTTAAAGCGAGCAGGCCAGCGCTTTCTTGTCGCTTGTGGCTTGCAGCTTGCCGCTGCTGTTACATGGTGTGGGTCGGCCGATCCGACTTCAGCGCGCCGGCCAGGTAGGTTTCGATCTTGTTGCGCGCGGTGTTGTCGCCATCGTTGAACTGCACGCCGACACCGGCCGCGCGGTTGCCCTGGGCGCCCTTGGGAGTGATCCACACCACCTTGCCGGCCACCGGGATCTTCTCCGGCTCGTCCATCAGGTTGAGCAGCATGAACACCTCGTCGCCGAGCTTGTAGCTCTTGGCGGTGGGGATGAACAGGCCGCCGTTCCTGATGAAGGGCATATAGGCGGCATACAGCACGGACTTGTCCTTGATGGTCAGGGACAGAATGCCGTTACGCGGCCCAAGGTTCGGTGGCAGACTCATGCGCTAATCCTGGCAACTTAATCCAATTTCCGATTCTAGCCCGGTCCGGTGAGGCTTGCCCACTGCACCAGCAAGGCTTCGAGAAGCAACGCACCGTTGAGGTTGGCCTTGCCCAGCACCTTCTGCCGCTGTTGCAGCAGCCAGTCCTGCATGGCCAGCAGCCTGGGCTGCGGCGTCTTGTCGGCCAGGTACTGCACCACCTTGCGCATATCGGCCAGGCCCAGGCCTTCCTCGTCGCGGCTCAGCTGGTAGCGCAGCATCAGCTGCGCCCAGTCGCAGAACCAGTCGAACAGCATCAGCGGCGGCAGGCTCTTCCAGGCCTCGGCCAGCTGGCTGGCGCTGGCCTGCTGCTTGAGCAGCTTCTTCACTCCCTCGACCACCAGGACGCGCTGCTCCAGCACGCCCTGGCCGTGCAGACGGCGCGCCGTCAGCGGCGAGCCGCCGGCCAGCGCCAGCAGCTCCTCGCGCTGCGCGGCCTCGCACTCGGGCAGCGCCTGGGCCAGCCAGGCCAGGCTCTGCTCGCGGGTCGGCTGCGGGCAGGCCTGCTGCACGCAGCGACTCTTCACGGTCGGCAGCAGACGGCTGGGCTGATGGCTGACCAGCAGCAGCACGGTGTTGCCGGAGGGCTCTTCGAGGCTCTTGAGCAGGGCGTTGGCGGCATTCAGGTTCATCGCCTCCACCGGTTCCAGCAGCACCACCTTGCGTCCGCCGAGCTGGGCGGTCTGCACCACGAAGCTCACCAGTTCGCGCACCTGGTCGACCTTGATCGCCTTGCCCTCCTCCTCCGGCTCCAGCACGAAGAGGTCCGGGTGGGTGCCGGCGGCCAGCAAATGACAGGCCTTGCACTGGCCACAGGCCTCCAGCCCGACCGGGGCCTGGCACAACAGGCGGGCGAGCAGGCGCTCGGCCAGCTCGCGCTTGCCGATGCCGGCTGGGCCGTGCAGCAGGTAGGCATGGGCATGCTGCGGGCGGCCGGCCAGCTGCGCCCAGAGCGTCGCCTGCCAGGGGTACAGATCAGCCACGGCAGCGCTCCAGGATGTCCGGCAGCAGCGCGGCGATGTCGCGCTGCACCGCCTCCAGCGGCTGCGCCGCGTCCAGCACGCGGTAACGCTCGGGGCTGGCGACGGCACGGCGCAGGTAGGTCTGGCGCACCGCCTCGAAGAAGGCCGAGCCTTCCTGCTCGAAGCGGTCCAGGCGACCGCGGGCGGCCGCGCGCGCCAGGCCGACCTCGATCGGCAGATCGAAGACCAGGCACAGATCCGGACGCAGCGGGCCCTGCACGAAGTCTTCCAGAATGGCGATGCGCACCTCGCCGAGGCCGCGACCGCCGCCCTGGTAAGCATAGGTGGCATCGGTGAAGCGGTCGCAGAGCACCACCGCGCCGCGTGCCAGTGCCGGGCGAATCACCCCGGTCAGATGCTGGGCGCGCGCGGCGAACATCAGCAGCAGTTCGGTGTCGCTGGCCATGCTCTCGTCGCTCGGGGTCAGCAGCAGCTCGCGGATGCGCTCGGCCAGCGGCGTGCCGCCCGGCTCGCGACTGAGCACCACCTCGATGCCCTGCTCGCGCAGGCGCGCGGCGAGGTATTCGCGATTGGTGCTCTTGCCGGCCCCTTCCGGGCCTTCCAGGGTGATGAACAGACCGCTCACGGGGTTTCCTTATCTGGGCGCGGGGCTGGAACGATAGTCGGCGCGGCGCTTGAGCTGATACTCGCGCACGGCCCGGTTGTGCTGTTCCAGGGTTTCCGAGAATACATGGCTGCCGTCGCCACGGGCGACGAAGTACAGGCTGCGCGCCGCCACCGGGTTGAGGGCGGCGTGGATCGCCTCGCGTCCGGCCAGGGCGATGGGCGTCGGCGGCATGCCGTCGATCACGTAGGTGTTGTAGGGCGTCGGCTCCTGCAGGTGGGCGCGGGTCAGGTTGCCGTTGTAGCGCTCGCCCAGGCCGAAGATCACCGTCGGGTCGGTCTGCAGGCGCATGCCGAGGCGCAGGCGGCGCACGAACACGCCGGCAATCTGCCCGCGCTCCTCGGCCACGCCGGTCTCCTTCTCCACCATGGAGGCCATGATCAGGGCGTCATAGGGCTTGCGATAGGGCAGCCCCTCGGCGCGCCGGACCCACTCCTCGTCCAGCACCTGATCCAGGCGCTGGCGGGCCAGCTTGAGCAGGTCGAAATCGCTCATGCCGCGCACATAGCGATAGGTATCGGGGAAGAAGCGCCCCTCGGGACTGACGCCGGGCAGGCCGAGGCGCTCCATCAGCGCCTTGTCGTCGAGCTCGCCCAGGGTCTGTGCCAGCGCCTCCTGGCGCGCCAGTGCGGCACGCACCTGACGGAAGCTCCAGCCCTCGACCAGGGTCAGGCTGTACTGCACCACCTCGCCGCGGCGCCACATATCGAGCAGATCGCGGGCGGTCTGCGTCGGCACCAGTCGATATTCACCGCTGTGCAACGGCTGGCTGGCGAAGTTGAAGCGCCAGTACAGGCGCAGCCACAAGGCGCCCTGCAGCACGCCCTCGCCCTGCAGGCGGTTGAGCAGGCCGCCGGGCGTGTCGCCGGGCACCACTTCGACCAGGCGCTCGGTCTGCAGCTGCAGCGGCTGGTCGAGGGCCGTCTGCAGGCGCCAGCCGGCCACGGCCAGCGCCAGCACGAGTGCCGCCAGACCCAGGGTCAGCAGCAGCAATAACTTGCGAATCACGAATCAGGAATCCAGAAGACTGCGAACAAGGGCCTGCAGTTTACGGGTCAGCGCTCCAGCCGGCCAGTCGCGGCCTTGCAACTGGCGTACCGGCCAGATGCCATAGAGGCCGTTGCACAGGAACACTTCGTCGGCGGCCAGCAGCTCGTCGTAGGCGATATCGCGCACCTGCAGCGCGATGCCCTCGCGCACGGCCAGTTCGAGGATCTGCGCGCGCATCACCCCGGCCACGCCACAGCGCGACAGCTCGGCGGTCAGCAGCACGCCGTCCTTGACCAGGAACAGGTTGCTGAATACCCCCTCGATCACCCGCCCCGACACATCGAGCATCAGGCCTTCGGCAAAAGCGCTGTCGCGCCACTCAGCGCGCGCCAGCACCTGTTCCAAGCGATTGAGGTGCTTGAGCCCGGCCAGCAGCGGCTGCTCGGCCAGGCGCGTGGTGCAGGGAAACAGGCGTATGCCATGTTCGGCGTTGTCGGCGGGATAGGCGGGCGCGGGACCACCCAGCAGGATACGCCGGGGGCTGGCCGACTCGGGCGGCGCATAGCCACGCAGGCCGTCGCCGCGGGTGACGATCAGCTTGGCCACACCCTCACCCAGCTCGGCGCAGAAGGCCTGCAGCTCGCCCTCCAGCGAGCCGAGATCGAGGGGCAACTGCAGGCGCCGGGCACCCTCGCCCAGCCTGGCCAGGTGCCGCGGCAGCAGCACGGCGCGCCCGCGGCGCACGGCGATGGTCTCGAACAGGCCGTCGCCGTAGGCCAGGCCACGGTCGCCCAGGGGCAGCTCCGTGGCCGGGCGACCGTCGATCCAGCTCGGCATCAGCCGTTGAAGCGGCGGAACACCAGCGAACCGTTGGT
The DNA here is from genome assembly GCF_039888625.1 of Pseudomonas sp. CAU 1711. NCBI lineage: Bacteria > Pseudomonadati > Pseudomonadota > Gammaproteobacteria > Pseudomonadales > Pseudomonadaceae > Pseudomonas > Pseudomonas sp. CAU 1711. Next base: position 281,068 of record NZ_JBDQQT010000003.1, on the reverse strand, counting down.
GCCGCCGAAGCCGAAGGAGTTGGACAGCACGGTGTCAATCGCCAGCGCCTTGGCCTGGTGCGGCACGAAGTCGAGGTCGCAGCCCTCGTCCGGCTCGTCCAGGTTAATGGTCGGCGGCGCTACCCGATCGCGCAGGGCCAGCACGCTGAAGATCGCCTCCACCGCGCCGGCGGCGCCGAGCAGGTGGCCGGTCATGGACTTGGTCGAACTGACGGCCAGCTTGTAGGCATGTTCGCCGAACACCTGCTTCACCGCGCTGGCCTCGGCCTTGTCACCGGCCGGGGTCGAGGTGCCGTGGGCATTGATGTAGTCGACCTGATCCGGGTTCAGGCCGGCGTCGCGCAGGGCATTGGCCATGCAGCGGGCGGCGCCGTCGCCGTCTTCCGGCGGCGAGGTCATGTGGAAGGCATCGCCGCTCATGCCGAAGCCGACCAGCTCGGCATGGATGATCGCGCCACGCGCCTTGGCGTGCTCCAGCTCTTCCAGCACCAGGGCGCCGGCGCCATCGGACAGCACGAAGCCGTCGCGACCCTTGTCCCAGGGCCGGCTGGCCTTCTCTGGCTCGTCATTGCGGGTGGACATGGCCCGAGCCGCGCCGAAACCGCCCATGCCCAGGCCGCAGGTGGCCATCTCGGCGCCGCCGGCGATCATCACGTCCGCCTCGCCATAGGCGATGTTGCGCGCGGCCATGCCGATGCAGTGGGTGCCGGTGGTGCAGGCGGTGGCGATGGCGTAGTTCGGCCCCTGCAGACCCAGGTGGATCGACAGGAAACCGGAAATCATGTTGATGATCGAGCCCGGCACGAAGAACGGCGAGATGCGCCGCGGGCCTTGCTCGAACAGGGTCTTGCAGGTGGCCTCGATGTTGGTCAGGCCGCCGATGCCGGAGCCCATGGCCACGCCGATGCGCTCGCGATTGGCGTCGGTGACTTCGAGGCCGGCATCGCGCATGGCCTGGAAGCTGGCCGCCAGGCCGTATTGGATGAACAGGTCGAGCTTGCGCGCTTCCTTGACCGACAGGTAGGGCTCGACGTCGAAACCCTTCACCGAACCGCCGATGCGGGTGGAGAAGGCCGACAGGTCCAGATGCTCGATCGGGCCGATGCCACTGCGACCAGCCAGGATGCCCTGCCAACTGCTGGCCACATCGACGCCCAAGGGCGACAGCATGCCCATACCGGTAACCACGACGCGTCTACGCGACACTGTTCAATCCTCTTGCTTGTTACTGACAGGCCCGATAAAGAAAAACCGCACGCCTTGAGGGCAGTGCGGCTTTTCTGGGCCGAAAACCGGCGATTACGAACGCTTAGGAATGCGCGTTGATGTAATCGATGGCTTCCTGAACGGTGGTGATCTTCTCAGCCTGCTCGTCCGGGATCTCGGTCTCGAATTCCTCTTCCAGAGCCATCACCAGCTCGACGGTGTCAAGGGAGTCGGCACCGAGGTCTTCGACGAAGGAGGCGCTGTTGGTCACTTCGTCTTCTTTGACGCCCAGTTGCTCGGCGACGATTTTCTTGACGCGTTCTTCGATGGTGCTCATGTCTTGTTTTCACTCCTGATGGAAAGATTCCGTGCAGCTGGGCTGCAGTGTATAGAAAGGGTTTTCAAACTTTCAAGCCGGTCGCCCGGGCCCTTCCGTACTGCCGTCTACCGCCGGTTGCACTTTTGTAACGGACTTTAGACGGCTTTTATGACATTTTCCCGAAGGGCCGAGTCACATCACATGTACATGCCGCCGTTGACCGGCACGGTAGCACCGGTGACGTAGGCCGCGCCGTCGGAGGCGAGGAAGCCGACCACCTTGGCGATCTCCTCGGCCTGGCCGAGGCGGCCCAGCGGAATCTGGGTCAGCATAGCCTCGCGCTGGGCGTCCGACAGTTCGCGAGTCATGTCGGTATCGATGAAGCCCGGCGCCACCGAGTTGACGGTGATGGAGCGCGAGCCCACTTCGCGCGCCAGGGCGCGGCTGAAACCTTCCAGGCCGGCCTTGGCCGCCGCGTAGTTGGTTTGCCCGGCGTTGCCCATGGCACCGACCACCGAGCCGATGCTGATGATGCGGCCCCAGCGCGCCTTGGTCATGCCACGCAGCACGGCCTTGGACAGACGGAACAGGCTGTTGAGGTTGGTGTTGATGACGTCGAACCACTCCTCGTCCTTCATCCGCAGCATCAGGTTGTCGCGGGTGATGCCGGCGTTGTTGACCAGGATGGCGACGGCGCCGAAATCCTTCTGGATCTGCTCCAGGACGGCGTTGACCGACTCGTCGCTGGCCACGTCGAGCATCAGGCCGGCGCCCTGGATGCCCTGCTCCTTGAGTGCCTCGCCGATGCGCGCGGCGCCCGCCTCGCTGGTGGCGGTGCCGATGACGACCGCGCCCTGGCGGCCCAGCTCGAACGCGATGGCCTGACCTATGCCACGGCTGGCGCCGGTGACCAGTGCGACCTTGCCTTGCAGACTCATGATGCTCTCCTTAACGAATCAGGCCAGCGCCGCGCGCACGGCGGCGAAGGCGTCCGGGGTTTCCAGATTGTGGGTGTTGATGCCCTTGGCACAGCGCTTGTTGAGACCGGCCAGGACCTTGCCGGGACCGCATTCGACCAGTTCGGTGACGCCCTGGGCGGCCAGGTAGGTCACGCTCTCCACCCAGCGCACCGGGCTGTACAGCTGGGCCAGCAGGTCGCGCTTGAGGCTGTCCAGGTCGGCCGGCACCGCGGCGCTGACATTCTGCACCAGGGCGATCTGCGGCGCCTGCCAGGCCAGGGCATTGACCGCCTCGGCGAACTTCTCGGCCGCCGGGCGCATCAGCGCGCAGTGCGACGGCACGCTGACCGGCAGCGGCATGGCGCGCTTGGCGCCACGCGCCTTGCACGCCTCGATGGCGCGGGCGACGGCGGCGGCACCACCGGCGATCACCACCTGGCCGGGTGCGTTGAAATTCACCGCGCTGACCACCTCGCCATTGGCGGCCTCTGCACAGGCGGCCAGCACGTCGGCATCTTCCAGGCCGAGGATGGCGGCCATGCCGCCCTGCCCGGCCGGCACCGCCTGCTGCATCAGTTGGCCACGCAGTTCGACCAGCTTGACCGCATCACGAAACTCGAGGGCACCGGCGGCCACCAGCGCGGAGTATTCGCCCAGGCTGTGGCCGGCGACGAAGACCGGACGCGCGTCGCCCTCGGCCAGCCACAGACGCCACAGGGCGATGGAAGCGGTGAGGATGGCCGGCTGGGTCTTGTCGGTCTCGTTCAGGCGCTCTTCCGGCCCCTGCTGGGTCAGGGCCCAGAGGTCATAACCGAGCGCGTCGGAGGCCTCGCCGAAGGTATCGCGGATCGAACCCTGCTGGGCGCCGATCTCGGCGAGCATGCCGAGCGACTGCGAGCCTTGGCCGGGGAAGACAAATGCGAGGGAGGCAGACATCGAAACTTTCCCTTATCTGGTCGGAGAAACGGCCTGGCGAAACAAGCCGGAAATTGCAGATTGGATGGAGCCGGAGCGGCTGCGGTCACAGCCGCAGCCAGCGCAGAGGGGAAAAGGAGCCGGCAGACGCTAGAGCAGCAGGTCCCCGAGGCGGCCATGCAGGCGCTGCGGCAGATTCTCGCGCACTTCGACCACAGCCCGACGAATGGCACTCTGAAAGGCCTCGACGCTGGCGCCGCCGTGGCTCTTCACCACGATCTCCTGCAAGCCGAGGAAGCTGGCGCCGTTGTGCTGGGCCGGTGCCAGCTCGTCCCGCAGACGCTTGAGCAGAGGCAGCGCCACTGCACCGGCGATCTTGGACACCAGGTTTTCGCTGAACAGCGCCTCGATACGCGCCGAGATCATCGACACCAGGCCCTCGCTGGACTTGAGCAGGATGTTGCCGACGAAACCGTCGCACACCACCACGTCGGCCTCGCCTCGGTACAGGCCATCGCCCTCGACGAAACCTATGTAGTTGAGCCCCGGCGCCTGTTGCAGCAGGCTGGCGGCCAACTTGACCTGCTGGTTGCCCTTGATGTTCTCGGTACCGACATTGAGCAGCGCCACCCGCGGCTCGCGCACGCCCTGCGCCTCTGCCGCCACCGCGCCCATCAGGGCGAACTGGTAGAGCTGCTCGGCGCTGCAATCGACATTGGCGCCCAGATCGAGCAGATGACAGACGCCCTTGGCAGTGGGCACGGCCGTGACCATCGCCGGCCGATCGATGCCGGGCAGTGTCTTGAGGATATACAGCGACAACGCCATCAGCGCGCCGGTGTTGCCGGCACTGACGCAGGCCTGGGCGCGACCGCTGCGCACCTGCTCCAGCATCACGCGCATGGAAGCATCGGGCTTGCCGCGCAGGGCATGGGTGGGCCGCTCATCCATGCCGATCACTTCGCTGGCATGCTCGACGAGCAGGCGCGAACGATCGACACCCGGATGTCGGGCGATCAACTCTTCGAGGAGGGGGGCTTGGCCGACTAGGACCAGGTGAAGCGAGGGGAACTCGGCCAGACTGGCGATGCAGGCCGGAACAATGCAGTGGGGACCGTAGTCCCCACCCATTGCATCAATCGCGATCAGCGGAGCGGACAAGGATTACTCGTCGGCGCCCTTGTCGACCACTTTGCGACCACGGTAGAAGCCGTCCGGAGACACGTGGTGACGCAGGTGAACTTCACCGGTGCTCTTCTCGACGGACAGGGCGTTGGCCTCGAGCGCGTCGTGGGAACGGCGCATGTCGCGGGCAGAGCGGGATTTTTTGTTCTGCTGAACAGCCATAACTCAATAACTCCTAAACGTTTGGGTCACGCTTTAACTGCGCCAAAACACTGAACGGGTTGGACCGCGATACCTCGTCCTGACTCGGCTCGGGCTCGTCGCCACCGGCCGGTTGCTGGCATTCCTCGGGTGCATGGGCCGGAACGATGGGCAGAGCGAGCAGCAGCTCATCTTCGACCAGCGTCAGCAGATCCAGAGGATCCTCACCCATTTCCAGCACGTCATAGCCCTTGGGCAGCGACTGGGTATCCGCTCCTTCCTTCACCACCGCGTAATGACATTCGCTGCGGATCGGCAGGGCGACCAGTTCCAGACAACGCTGGCAAATCATCTTGACCTCAACCTCGAGCTCACTGTGAATATTCACAGCACGACGCTCGTCACGCTCGAAGACCAGCTTCGCGCGCACCTTGCCGGAATTGTCTTCCAGCGAGTCGCACAGCCGCTCGAAACTGGCCAGCGGCATCTCTCCTTCGAGAGTGGCACCGCGATCGGCGAGTTTGCGCGGATCAACGTGAGGTGGAATCGGCCCATTCGACATAGGCGCGGCATTTTAGGGATGCACCCCGCCGCTGTCAAAGCATTTCCACCCTGTCCGTCTCCCGCCACGCCCGCTAGAATCGCGCGCCTCAACAGGAGATCGATCATGCCGCCTCTAGTCCTAGCCTCAAGCTCGCCCTACCGCCGCGAGCTGCTGACCCGCCTGCGTATTCCCTTCGCCTGGGCAGCGCCGGCCGTAGACGAAACGCCGCACCCCGAAGAGAGCGCCACCGCCCTGGCACGCCGCCTGGCCGAGAGCAAGGCTCGCGCCCTGCGCCAGCAATACCCCACCCACCTGATCATCGGCTCGGACCAGGTCGCCGTGCTGGGCGAGCAGATACTCGGCAAGCCCCATGACTTCGACCGCGCCCGTCAGCAGCTGCTGGCCGCCAGCGGCAGCAGTGTGACCTTTCTTACCGGCCTGGCTCTGCTCGACAGCGCCAGCGGCCGCTGCCAGGTGGATGCGGTGCCCTTCACCGTGCACTTCCGCGCACTCAGCGAGGAGCAGATCGACCGCTACCTGCGGGCCGAACAGCCCTACGACTGCGCCGGCAGCTTCAAGGCCGAGGGCCTCGGCGTAAGCCTGTTTCGCGCCACCGAAGGCGAGGACGGCACCAGCCTGATCGGCCTACCACTGATCCGCCTGGTGCAGATGCTGGACAGGGAAGGTATCGCCATTCCCTGACCCCTATATAAGGAGGGCTCAGCGCAGCGCCGGCCCCTGGAAGCCCATCCACAGCGCCAGGCGCTCGGCGACGCTGGCACCCAGCTTCTTGGTGAAGCGATCCAGCGGGCTCTCTTCCTTGGTGAAGTCGACTATGGTCTTGGCACCTATCACCTCGCGCGCCACATAGCTGCTGCTACCCAGGGCATCCACCAAGCCCAGTTGCAGCGCCTGCTCGCCGGACCAGATCAGGCCGGAGAACAGCTCGGGGTGTTCGTCGGCCTTGAGCCTGTCGCCACGCCCCTGCCGCACGCTGTCGATGAACTGCTGATGGGTGGTCTCCAGCACGCTCTTCCAGAACCGCGTCTCCTCCTCCTTCGGCGGCTGGAAGGGGTCGAGGAAGGCCTTGTGCTCGCCGGAGGTGTAGACCCGCCGATCCACGCCCAGCTTCTCCATGGCACCGACGAAGCCGAAGGTCGCCGCGGTCACACCAATGGAACCCACCAGACTGGCCTTGTCGGCATAGATATGATCGGCGGCACTGGCGATGTAGTAGGCGCCGGAAGCCCCCAGGTCACTGATCACCGCATAGACCTTGATATCCGGATACTCGCCGCGCAGGCGCTTGATCTCGTCGTAGATGTAACCGGACTGCACCGGGCTGCCACCGGGACTATTGACGCGCAGGATGATGCCCTTGGTCTTCTTGTTCTCGAAGGCCGCGCGCAGGCTGCTGACGATATTGTCGGCACTGGCCTGTTCGTCGGCCATGATCATGCCGCGCACCTCGATCAGCGCGGTATGGCTCTCCGCCACCGAGGCACCCTTGCCCAGCTTCAGCAGCGGAGAGAACAGCAGCAGGGTGCCGAACAGGTAAACGAACACCAGCAGCTTGAAGAAAATACCCCAGCGCCGCGCCCGCCGCTGCTCGATGACCGAGGCCTGCAGGGTCTTCTCCAGCAGCTGCCAGGCCCTTTCGTCGCCCGCGACCTTCAATTCATCCGACATATTCACCCACCTCATCAGTCCTAACGGCCGCGCCCTGCGCCAACCAGGCACGCAGCTCGGAAAAATCCTCTATCGCCAGGCGCGGCCCGAAGGCGCGCAAGGCCTCCAGCGGCTGCGCGCCGAAACCGACCGCCACCGCATCCACCCCGGCATTGTTCGCCATCTGCAGATCGAACGCCGAGTCGCCGACCATCAGCGCCCGCTCGGGCGCCACGCCACAATGCGCCAGGATCTCCTGCAGCATGCGCGGATGCGGCTTGCTCGCCGTCTCGTCGGCGCAACGCGTCACGTCGAAGTAATCCAGCCAGCCACGCCCCTGCAGCACCTTGTGCAGGCCGCGACGACTCTTGCCGGTGGCCACGGCCAGGCGATAGCCCTGCGCACGAAAGACCTCCAGCGACTCGGCGACCCCGGGAAACAGCGGCGACGGCTGATTCTCCAGCGCCAGGTAATGCTCACCATAGCCGAGCCGAAAACGCTCGATCAGGGCCGCCTCGCGCACCTGCGGATACAGGGCCTGGATCGCCTCGGGCAGACCGAGGCCGATGATGCCCTTGATCGCCTCGTCGCTGAGCCGCGGCAGTTCGCAGAATTCGGCGGCACGGTGCATGGACTCGACGATACGACCTATGGAGTCGACCAGCGTGCCGTCCCAGTCGAAGATCAGCAGCTGATAGTCAGTCACCGAGGCGCTCCAGGGTCTGCACCCACACGTCGTCGACCTCGGCCTGCAGCTCCAGGTGCTGGCCGTCCGGCAGCTCGATCTTCAGCCGGTAGGCGTGCAGGAACAGGCGCTTGCCACCCAGCTCGCGAATCTCGCGGGTGAACTCCTCGTCGCCATACTTGGCGTCGCCGGCAATCGAATGCCCGGCATGCTTGGCATGTACACGAATCTGGTGGGTACGCCCGGTGATCGGGCTGGCCTCGACCAGGGTGGCGAACTCGCCGAAGCGGCGCAGCACGCGGAACTCGGTGAGCGCCTCCTTGCCCTCGGGGTCGACCTCGACCATGCGCTCGCCGGAGCGCAGGTTGTTCTTCAGCAGCGGCGCGGCGACCTTCTTCTTCGAGGTCGGCCAGCTGCCACGCACCAGCGCCATGTAGCGCTTGTCCACGCCGTCGCCGCGCAGCGCCTCGTGCAAGTGGCGCAGCATGCTGCGCTTCTTGGCGATCATCAGCAGGCCGGAGGTGTCGCGATCCAGGCGGTGCACCAGCTCCAGATCCTTGGCGTCGGGACGCAGCTGGCGGAACGCCTCGATCACCCCGTAACTCAGGCCGCTGCCGCCATGCACGGCGATGCCGGCCGGCTTGTTGATCACCAGCAGCGCCTTGTCCTCGTAGACGATGGCCGCCTCCAGGCGCTCGAGCAGGCCCTGGGCCAGCGGCGCCGGCTCGTCGCGCTCGGCCAGGCGCAGCGGCGGCACACGCACCACATCGCCGGCCTGCAGCTTGTATTCGGGCTTGATCCGCCCCTTGTTCACCCGCACCTCGCCCTTGCGCAGGATGCGGTAGATAAGCGTCTTCGGCACGCCCTTGAGCTGGGTGCGGAGGAAATTGTCGATGCGCTGGCCGGCAAGCTCAGGCGCGACCTCGAGCAGCTGGACGCCGGAGGTCGGGGAGGCGGGAGTAGTCATTCGCGGATCATAACAATTTTTATGGAATTGAAGCACTTAATCATTGCTGATATAGTCGCGAACGCCGCCAAAAGCGGCCCGGTCAGCGGATGATCGACAACCTTGCCATCCCTGCCGAACGCAACCCTTTCAGGACGTGAGGCCGTCCGACGGTGTTCTCGCCGCACAGAGCGCGACGAATGCCGGAAACAACGCCTTGAGCCAAAGAGCCTGGAGCGCGGAATCGCGGCCAGTCTCCACAGACGCGCAGGCCCAGCCTGCGATAATGCAAACCCGCTGCGGATACAGCGCGCGGCACCCGATTTCAGCGATACGTGTAGGGTGGAGATGCACAACCGTCGGACAGCGTAGCTACAGGCATTACCCAGACGCTTCACCATCGTCCGCACCGACCGGTTGATTCCTCCCCTGACTGAGTGCTTCTGTCACCACAGCAAGCAGGAGCGTAGTCGCGGCACCGGCCCCCACTGGCCCGAGCCGCTGGACACTGGAGTGATTTACGACCACTCCCGAGCGCGCCCTGACACCGACCCTGAGAGTCGTGTGTGCCAACCGCCGTTTCCGGCAGCCCCGGAAACCATTGGTACAACATGAAAAGAATGCTGATCAACGCAACTCAACCCGAAGAGTTGCGTGTCGCCCTGGTAGACGGCCAGAAGCTCTACGACCTGGACATCGAGTCCGGCGCCCGCGAGCAGAAGAAGGCCAACATCTACAAGGGCCGCATCACCCGCGTCGAGCCCAGCCTCGAGGCGGCCTTCGTCGACTTCGGCGCCGAGCGCCACGGCTTCCTGCCGCTCAAGGAAATCTCCCGCGAATACTTCAGCAAGTCGCCCGAAGGCGGCCGCGTCAACATCAAGGAAGTACTGAAGGAAGGCCAGGAAGTCATCGTCCAGGTCGAGAAGGAAGAGCGCGGCAACAAGGGCGCCGCCCTCACCACCTTCATCAGCCTGGCCGGCCGCTACCTGGTGCTGATGCCCAATAACCCGCGCGCCGGCGGCATCTCCCGGCGCATCGAGGGCGACGAGCGCGCCGAACTGCGCGAGGCGCTGAACGGCCTCAACGCCCCCGCCGACATGGGCCTGATCGTGCGCACCGCCGGCCTGGGCCGCTCCAGCGAGGAGCTGCAGCTCGACCTGGACTACCTGATCCAGCTGTGGACCGCGATCAAGGACGCCTCCCAGGACCGCGCCGCGCCCTTCCTGATCTACCAGGAATCCAACGTCATCATCCGCGCCATTCGCGACTACCTGCGCCAGGACATCGGCGAGGTGCTGGTGGACAGCGTCGAAGCCCAGGAAGAAGCCCTGGCCTTCATCCAGCAGGTCATGCCGCAGTACGCCAGCAAGATCAAGCTGTACGAAGACAGCGTGCCGCTGTTCAACCGCTTCCAGATCGAAAGCCAGATCGAAACCGCCTTCCAGCGCGAAGTGAAGTTGCCGTCCGGCGGCTCCATCGTCATCGACCCGACCGAGGCCCTGGTATCCATCGACATCAACTCGGCGCGCGCCACCAAGGGCGGCGACATCGAGGAAACCGCCCTGCAGACCAACCTGGAAGCGGCCGAGGAAATCGCCCGCCAGCTGCGCCTGCGCGATATCGGCGGCCTGATCGTCATCGACTTCATCGACATGACCCCGGCGAAGAACCAGCGCGCCGTGGAAGAGAAGGTCCGCGAGGCCCTGGAGGCCGACCGCGCCCGCGTGCAGGTCGGCCGCATCTCGCGCTTCGGCCTGCTGGAGATGTCCCGCCAGCGCCTGCGTCCGTCGCTGGGCGAGACCAGCGGCATCGTCTGCCCGCGCTGCAACGGCCAGGGCATCATCCGTGACGTCGAGTCGCTGTCGCTGGCCATCCTGCGCCTGATCGAGGAAGAAGCCCTGAAGGACCGTACCGCCGAGGTTCGCGCCCAGGTGCCGATCCCGGTTGCCGCCTTCCTGCTCAACGAGAAGCGCAACAGCATCACCAAGATCGAGCTGCGCACCCGCGCACGCATCATCATCCTGCCGAACGACCATCTGGAAACCCCGCACTTCGAAGTCCAGCGCCTGCGCGACGACAGCCCGGAAGTGCTCAGCGGCCAGTCCAGCTACGAGATGGCCAAGGCCGAGACCGAGGAAGAGCCGGCCAGCGCCACCCGCACCCTGGTCCGCCAGGAAGCTGCGCTGAAGGCCACCCCGCCGCGCCCCGCCGCGCCGACCCCGGCCGCCCCGCTGACCCCGGCCGCGCCGACGCCGCAGCCGAGCCTGTTCAAGGGCCTGGTCAAGTCGCTGGTGAGCCTGTTCGCCGGCAAGGAAGAAGAGCAGCAGCCGGTCGCCGAAACCAAGCCCGCCGAGCGCAAGCCGCGTGGCGACGAGCGCCGCGGCGGCCGCCAGCAGAACCGTCGCGACGGTCGCGGCAACCGCGACCGCGGCGAACGTGGCGAACGTGGCGAACGTGGCGAGCGCGAAGAGCGCAAACCGCGTGAGGAGCGTCAACCGCGCGAAGCCCGCGAGGACCGCCAGCCCCGTGAAGAGCGCCAGGAGCGTCAGCCGCGCGAGGCCCGCGAGCCGCGTGAGCCGCGCGAAGGCCAGGAGAACCGTCGCGAGCGTGGCGAGCGCCCGCCGCGCGAAGGCCGCGAGCCGCGCGAAGAGCGCCGCCGCGAACTGCGCGAGCCGCTGGATGCCGCTACTGGCGAAGGCCAGGAGCAGCGTGCCGAGCGCAAGCCGCGCGAAGAGCGTCAGCCGCGCCCGCCGCGTGAGGAGCGTCAACCGCGCGCCGAGCAACTGACTGCCGAAGTCGCCGAAGAGGAAGTGCTGGACGGCGCCGAGCAGTTGGAAGATGGCCAGGAAGCCGGCGAAGGCGGCGAGCGTCCGCGTCGCCGCTCGCGTGGCCAGCGTCGCCGCAGCAACCGCCGCGAGCGCCTGCGCGATGCCGACGGCAACCCGATCGTCGAAGAAGGCGAAGAGGCCGCCGAGGGCGCCGATAGCAACGCAGTAGCCAGCACCGTCGAGGGCGCTGCCGTGGCCGCGACCAGCGTCGCCGCCACTGTGGCCAGCGAGGAGGCTCCGACCCAGGCGGAACCGGCCCCGGTCGCCGAGCAGCAGCCGCAGCCGAGCGAAGGCGAAGCCGTGGCCGAGGAACCCGCAGCTCCGGCCGCCGCCAGCGAGCCGGTCGAAGCGGTCGAGCCGGTCAGCGCGCCTGTCGAGCAGGCCCCCGCCGAGCCGGTGATCGAGGTCGAGGCTCCGGCCCCGGCTGCCAGCCCCGAGCCGGTCAGCGGCGGCCGCGCCGCCAACGACCCGCGCGAAGTGCGTCGCCGCCAACAGGAGGCCGCCCGCCGTGCCGCCGAGGCAGCCGCAGCCGCCGCAGCGCCTGCCGAAGAGCCCAGCGCGCCGGAGCAGAGCGTTGCCGCTCAGGTAGAGGGCCCGGCGGAATCGGCACCGAGCGAGGCCAGCGTCGAGGCGGCTGCCGAACCGGCTGTCGAGTCTGCGCCCGAGGCCGAGCAGGCTCAGCAACCCGCCGCGAGCGAGTCGGCTGGCGAGCAGCAGAGCGAAGCGCCTGCCGAGGACGCCCCCAAGGCGGCCGAGGAAGAGGCCAAGCCGCAGGTCTAAGAGCCGCGGTCAAGAAAAAGGGGATGCCTAGGCATCCCCTTTTTCGTTCTGGTCGATTGCTTTACCCGTCCCGCGAACAGCCGGGGAGCCGCTTCAGAGCACGTTGGGCTCTATCTCCAGCTCCACGGCGAAACGCTGGTGGATATCGGCCTGGATGCGCCGCGCCAGCTCCAGCAGCTGCGCCCCGGTCGCCGCGCCGTAGTTGACCAGCACCAGCGCCTGCAGGCGATGCACGCCGGCATCGCCCTGGCGATAGCCCTTCCACCCCGCCCGCTCGATCAGCCAGCCGGCCGCCAGCTTGACCTGGCCCTCGCCCGCCGGATAGCTGACCAGGTCGGCGTGCTCGGCGCGGATGCGCTCGGCCAGCGCGGCCGGCACCAGCGGATTCTTGAAGAAGCTGCCGGCATTGCCCAGCTCGGCCGGGTCCGGCAGCTTCTCGCTGCGGATGGCGCAGATGGCGCGGCTGACGTCTTGCGCCGTCGGCGCCTCGATGCCGTCCTGCTGCAGGCGCTGGCGTACCGGACCGTAGTCCAGATGCAGCGCGGCCTGGCGACTCAGGGCGAAACGCACGCGCAGGATCAGCCAGCGCCCCGGCTGGCGCTTGAACAGACTGTCGCGGTAGGCGAAGGCGCAGTCGTCCAGGGCGAACTCGTGCAGCTCGCCGCTGCGGCGATCCAGCGCGGTCAGGCCGACGAACAGATCCTTGATCTCGACGCCGTAGGCGCCGATGTTCTGCATGGGCGCGGCGCCGACGGTACCGGGAATCAGGCTGAGGTTCTCCAGCCCGGACAGCCCCTGCTCCAAACTCCAGAGCACGAAGGGATGCCAGGGCTCGCCGGCCTCGGCCTCCACCACCACCCGCTCGCCGTCGTCTTCGAGGATGTGCAGGCCGCGGCTGGCCATGCGCAGGACCAGGGCCTCGACATCGCCGGTCAGCAGCAGGTTGCTGCCGCCGCCGATCGGCAGCAACGACAGGCCGCGGCGCTCGGCCTCGACCAGCGCCAGCCGCACGTCTTCGTCGGTGCGCGCCTCGGCAAACAGCCGAGCGTGCACATCGACGCCGAAGGTATTGAAGGGCTTGAGGGAAACCGCCTCTCGCAGTTGCAGGCTCACAGGCGCCCCTTGATCTCGGCCAGCAGCGCGTCGCTGGCCTGCTCGATCAGATCCAGCACCTGTTCGAAGCCGTCGGCGCCGCCGTAATAGGGATCGGGCACCTCGTCCAGGGCCAGGTCGTAGCGCCGCAGGAACAGGTCCAGCTCGGCGCCGCCGCTAGCCGGGCGCAGCGCCTGCAGGCGGGCCAGGTTGTCCTGGTCCATGGCCAGGATCAGGTCGAAGTGCTGGAAGTCCTCGCGCTGCACCTGACGGGCGCGCAGGCTCGCCAGGTCATAGCCGCGCGCGGCGGCGGCGCGGATCGTACGGCCGTCCGGCGCCTTGCCCACGTGCCAGTCGCCGGTGCCGGCGGAATCCACCGTCACCCTGGCCTGCAGGCCTGCGGCGCTCAGGCGCTGGCGGAACACGCCCTCGGCCGTGGGCGAGCGGCAGATATTGCCCATGCAGACGAACAGGACGCGCATCAGGCCCCCAGCAGGCGGCGCACCCGCTCCAGGTCTTCCGGGGTATCCACGCCGGCCGGCGGCGCCTCCAGGGCATCGGCCACGTGGATACGCACGCCGTGCCACAGCGCACGCAGCTGCTCCAGGCACTCGGTGTCTTCCAGCCAGCACGGGCCCCAGGCGACGAAGTCATGCAGGAAGCCGGCGCGGTAGGCATAGATGCCGATATGGCGGCGATAGGGCACGCCTTCCGGCAGCACGTCGCGGCTCTTGGCGAAGGCGTCGCGCGCCCAGGCCAGCGGCGCCCGGCTGAAGGTCAGGGCCAGGCCGCTCTTGTCGGCGACCACCTTGACCACATTGGGGTTGAACAGCGCCTCTACCTCGCTGATCGGCTCGGCCAGGGTAGCGATACCGGCCTGCGCATGGGCGGCCAGGTTGGCGGCCACCTGATCGATGATGGCCGGAGGAATCAGCGGCTCGTCGCCCTGCACGTTGACCACGATCGCATCGTTCTCCAGGCCCAGCTGCGTGGCCACTTCGGCCAGGCGGTCGGTGCCGGAGTTGTGGTCGACGCGGGTCATCAGCACCTCGGCGCCGAAGCCGCGGCAGGCCGCCTCGATGCGCACATCGTCGGTGGCCACCACCACGCGGCTGGCGCCGCTCTTCTTCGCCTGCTCCCAGACATGCTGGACCATGGGCTTGCCGGCGATGTCCTGCAGCGGCTTGCCGGGCAGACGGCTGGAGGCGTAGCGGGCGGGAATCACAACGGTAAAGGCTTGGCTCATTTACTTGTCCAGACGCTCGTCGACGGTCAGGGTGCGCGCCTCGCTCTCCAGCATCACCGGGATGCCGTCGCGAATCGGGTAGGCCAGGCCGGCGCCCTTGCTGATCAGCTCGGTCTTGTCTTCGGAAAGCTGCAGCGGGCCCTTGCATACCGGGCAGGCCAGGATGTCGAGCAGTTTGGGATCCATGGGAGGAGCCTCCAGAGAGGTGGGAAAATCAGGGAAACAGGCGATCCAGCTCGCCATCCAGCCAGGCGACGAAGGCCGACGACGGCACCGCGTCCACCGTCAGGTACCACCAGTGCTCGGCGGCGAAGGGCCGGCATTTCACCGCATCCTTCTCGGTCATCAGCAGCGGCAGCTCGGGGGAGAAGTTCAGTGCCTCCGCAGAGAAGCTGGCATGGTCGGCGAAAGGATGCGCGACAGGCCGCCAGTTTAGCGCCTCGAGGGTATTGAAGAAACGCTGCGGATTGCCGATGCCGGCCACCGCGTGAACCTGCTGACCGGGCGCAAAGTGATCCAGGCCGACGCGCTCGCCGCTACGCAGATTGACCAGCGCGCTCGGGCGCAGCTGCAGACCGTAGCCCTGCGCGTCGTCCTCGGCGGCGCCGTTGCGCAGCACCGCATCCACCTCGGCCAGACGCTCGGCCGGCTCGCGCAGGGGGCCGGCCGGCAGGCAGCGGCCATTGCCCAGGCCGCGGGCGGCATCCACCAGCACCAGCTCGATATCGCGGGCCAGGCGGTAGTGCTGCAGACCGTCGTCGCAGAGGATCAGGTCGAGCTCCTCCTGCGCCAGCAGGGCCTGCACCGCGCGGCCGCGCTGCGGGTCGATCACCAGCGGCACGCCGCTGCGCTGGACGATCAGCAGCGGCTCGTCGCCGGCCTGCTGCGCCGGGTCGCTGGCACTCACCCGCCAGGGCAGCTGCGGCGGCGTGGCGCCATAGCCGCGACTGACCACGCCGACGCGCAGGCCGCGCGCGCGGCAGTGCTCGATCAGCCAGAGAATCGTGGGGGTCTTGCCGGTGCCGCCGACCGTGACATTGCCGACCACCAGCACCGGCACCGGGGCGCGGTAGATCTCGCCCTCGCCGGCCAGGAAGGCGCGCCGCCGACCCTGCACCACTCGCCGGTACAGCCACTCCAGCGGACGCAGCAGGACCAGGGCCGGATGGCCCTGGTACCAGGCGGCGGTGAGCCGGTCGGCCAGGCTCAAGGCTGGGCCTCGACCTCGACCGTGGTGATGCGCAGGTGGGCGAAGCCCAGCTTGCCGGCCGCATCCATGGCGGTGATCACCGCCTGATGGGGGGTCTTGGCGTCGGCGCTGATGATCAGCGGCAGGCTGTTGTCGCCGCCGGACTCCTTGCCCAGGGCGGCCATCAGGCCTTCCAGGTCGCTCTTCAGCAGCGCCTGGCCGTTCAGCGAGTAGCTGCCGTCGACGCCGATCAGCACCTCCAGCTGCTTGAGCTCGCTGGCTTCCGGCGGCGTACCGCTGGCGGCCTCGGGCAGGTCGACCTTGAGCTGGGTCTCGCGGGTGAAGGTGGTGGTGACCACGAAGAACAGCAGCAGGATGAAAACCACGTCGATCAGCGACGCCAGGTTGATCTCGACGTTCTCCCGCGGTTTGCGCCGGAACTTCACGCCTTCTTGCCCTCTTTGCGGGATGCCTTGGGCGCCGGCTCGGCGGCGCTGCCCAGGTCGACGTCGCGGTCGCCCTGCACCACTTCCACCAGTTTGATCGCCTCCTGTTCCATGCCCACTACCAGCTCGTCGACGCGGCGTTGCAGGAAGCGATGGAAGAACAGCGCCGGGATGGCCACCATCAGGCCGGCGGCGGTGGTGATCAGGGCCTTGGAGATACCACTGGCCAGCTGCGCGGCATTGGCCATGTTGGCGCCCATGAAGGCGCTGAAGATATCGATCATGCCCAGCACGGTACCGAGCAGGCCGAGCAGCGGCGCGATGCCGGCGATGGTGCCGAGGGCGTTGAGGTAGCGTTCCAGCTCATGGATGACGCGGGCGGCGGCCTCCTCGATGCACTCCTTCATGATCTCGCGACCATGCTTGGAGTTGGCCAGGCCGGCGGCCAGAATCTGCCCCAGCGGCGAGTGGGCGCGCAGCTCCTTGAGCCGCTCGTTGGTCAGTTTCTTGTCCTTGATCCACAGCCACACCTGCCCCAGCAGGTGGGACGGCGTGACCCTGGCGGGCCGCAGCGTCCACAGGCGCTCGGCGATGATGCCGGCGGCGGCGATGGAACACAGAATGATCGGCAGCATGATCCAGCCGCCCGCTTTGACCAGTTCCCACACGGTAGTGCATCCCCCTCGGAAAAGTGGCGCCACTCTAGCATAGGGTCGCGCGCCGGCAGACCATCTGGGTTCTCATTTTTCCCGCCAGAAGCGCGGCAACGAACGCCAGCCGCGCGCCTGCCCCTGGTCACCCAGCAGCAGGCGCACGGCGCCCTGCTCCGCGCTGTCGTACAGGGCGATACCGCGCCGCCGATAGCGCTCGACCACCCGCGGGTGAGGATGACCGAAGGGGTTGTGCCAGCCACGCGAGAGCAACGCCGCACGCGGCGCCACCGCATCGAGGAAGGCCGCGCTGGATGAACTGCGGCTGCCGTGATGCGGCACCTGCAGCCAGTCCGCGCGCAGGTCGCGCCCCTGCCCGAGCAACGCCCGCTCGGCAGGCTCGTCGATATCGCCGGTGAGCAGCAGACTCTCGCCCGCGGCCTCCACCTTGAGCAGGCAGGACGACGGGTTGCCCGCCTGCGCACCGGACCAGCGCCAGGTGCGGAAGCGCACGCCGTCCCACAGCCAGCTGGCGCCATCGCGGCACGGCTCGGCGCCCAGCCCGGCCAGCACCGGCGCCTCGCCACTGAGCACGCGTCGAACCGGCATGCCGCGCACCACCGCTTCGGCGCCACCGGCATGGTCGCTGTCGGCGTGGCTGAGCAGCAGCAGATCGAGGCGCGCCACGCCCAGCTGGCGCAGCGAGGGCAACACCACCCGCTCGCCCAGGTCGAAATCGCCGAAGCGCGGCCCGGCGTCGTACAGCAGCGCATGCTCGCGGGTGCGTACCAGCACGGCCAGGCCCTGGCCGACATCCAGCTGCCAGACCTGTGCCTGGCCTCGCGCGAGCCTCTCGCCCGGCGGCAGAAACAGCGCCAGCAACAGCACCGGCCCCAGGCCGCGCAACGGCACCCCGGCCGGCAACAGGCACAGCAGCACGCCCAGGCTGCCGAGCGCCCAGGCCCAGAATGGCAGCGCCGTCGGCAGCCAGGCCGGCAACCCGGCGGCGAGCCAGGCCAGCAGCTGGAACAACAGCTCCAGCAGGCCGCCGGCCAGCCACAGCAGCGCCTCGCCCAGCCAGGGTATGGGCAGCAACAGGGTGCCGAGCAGCGCCAGCGGCACCACCAGCAGGCTGACCCAGGGCACCGCCAGCAGGTTGGCCAGCGGCCCGCTGAGGCTGAGCGGCAGGCCCAGGGCGAAGAACAGCGGCAGCAGGCCGAGGGCGATGGTCCATTGCGCGCGCCACCAGACCCGCCACCAGGACCAGGCACCGAGCCGCCCGCCGAACACCCAGAGCAGCACCGCCACCGCGCCGAAGGACAACCAGAAGCCGGCCTGCAGCGAGGCCAGCGGCTCGACCAGCAGAACCACGACGAAGGCCAGCAGCAGCGGCCACCCGGGAGCGACATGGCGAAAGCGCAAGCGCCACAACAGCGCCAGGGCGACCATCGCGCAGGCGCGCCGCACCGGTACCTCGAAGCCGGCCAGCAGGCCATAGCCCAGGGCCCCGGCGAAGGCCAGCGCGCAGGCCCAGGGCAACCAGGGCAGCGCGCGCGGCCACAGCCCGAGCCGCGCCAGGCCGGCGACCAGGCCATAGAGCAGCGCCGCCAGCAGGGCCACGTGCTGCCCGGAAATCACCAGCAGATGCACGGTGCCGGTGTCCTGCAGCAGCCGCCAGTCGGCGCGACTCAGTCCGGAGTCGTCGCCCAGCACCAGGGCCGCCAGGCCGCCGGCACGGCCATGGGCCTCGACGCTCAGCAGGCGCTGGCGCAAGGCATCGCGCCAGGCCGCCGCCCCACTTGCGGCGCACACGCGCTGGCCCTGCTTGACCGTGCCGCTGGCGCCGATGCGCTGCGCCAGCAGCCAGGCCTCGTAGTCGAAGCCCTGCGGGTTGGCCAGCCCGCGCGGACGTTTGAGCCGGACCGCCAGGCGCCAGCGCTCGCCGGCCAGCAGCGTCGGCCCGTCGTACCAGGCCAGACGCAGACGTTTGGGCAACGCGTGCCGCAGGGCACTGGTCTCTTCCAGCTGGAAGCGCACCACGCCATCACCGACCTCGGGCAGGCCCACCACCCTGCCCTCCAGCCACAGGGTGCGTCCGTCCAGTTCGACCGGCAGCCGGTCGTCCAGCGCCGACTGCGCGCCGAGACAGGCCCAGACCAGGCCGAACAGAAAGAAGGAGAGCGGATAGCTGCGCCAGGGCAGCGCCATCAGCGCGACCGGCAGCAGGGCCAGCAGCAGCCAGGTCGGCGGCAGCTCCGGCAGCAGTGGCAGGCAGGCCAGGCCTGCGCCCAGCGCGAGCATTCCTTTGCGCATCCTTTCCCCATCCTGGGTCGTCCGCTGTCACAAAGCGGCCAAGCCGCTTTGTCAGCATCGGTGCATAATAGCCGTGCTTCTGCCTTTCGAGACTGCCCATGCCGCGTCGCCTGTTCAAACGCTACATGCCCGATCCGACCCTGGTTCGCGAGCACAAGTCCCTGCGCTTTCTCGGCGCCCTGTTGCACGACCCCAACCTCTGGCACCTGAATCGCCACTCGGTATCACGCGCCATGGCCGTGGGCCTGTTCGCCGCCTTCGTGCCGATTCCCATGCAGATGCTGCTGGCCGCCAGCCTGGCCATTCCGGCCCGCGCCAACCTGCCGATCTCGGTGGGCCTGGTCTGGCTGACCAACCCGATCACCATGCCGCCGATCTTCTACTGCACCTACAAGCTGGGCGCGCTGCTGCTGGGGGTGCCCCCGGTCGAGCTGCCCGAGGAGATGAGCTGGGAGTGGATCACCGGCGAGCTGAGCACTTTGTGGCAGCCCTTCCTGCTGGGCTCCCTGCTCACCGGCTGCGTGCTGGCGGCCAGCGCCTACGGCCTGACCATGGCTTACTGGCGCTGGTGGGTGGCGCACAACTGGCGCAAGCGCGTCGAGCGCCGCCGGGCCCGAAACAGCGCCGCCGAATAGCCGAGCCCGCTCCTACAAGGGCGCTCCCCTGGCCCAGAAACAAAGACGCCGCTGAATAGCGGCGTCTTTGTTTGCCTCACTCGTAGCGCAGCGCCTCGGCCGGCTGCGTGCGCGAGGCACGCCAGGAGGGATAGAGGGTGGCGAGGAAGCTCATGCTCAGCGCCGCGCCGCAGATCAGCAGCACATCCAGGCCGCGCAGGTCCGACGGCAGGCTGCTGATGAAATACACGTCCGAGCTGAAGATGTGCATGCCGGCGGCGCGCTCCAGCCAGGCCACCCAGGCGCTGACATTGAGCGCGACTATCACCCCCAGCACGCCGCCGACCAGGGTGCCGATGCAGCCGATCACCGTGCCCTGGACCATGAAGGTGGCCATGATCTGCCCGGGCGTGGCGCCCAGGGTGCGCAGGATGGCGATGTCGGCGCGCTTGTCGGCGACCACCATGATCAGGGTGGCGATGATGTTGAAGGCGGCCACCGCGATGATCAGCAGCAGCAGCAGGCCGATCATGGTCTTCTCCATCTGCATGGCGCTGAACAGGCTGCCCTGGGTCTGCTGCCAGGTCACCGCGCGATAGCCGTCGCCCAGTTGCGCGGCGATCCGCTGCGCGACCTGCGGCGCCTGGTACAGATCCTTCAGGGCGATGCGCACGCTCTGCACCTGGCCGTCGGCCAGGCGCTGGATGCTGGCGGCGTCGGCGATATGGATCAGCGCCAGGCTGCCATCCAGTTCGGCGCCCACCTTGAACACACCGACCACCGACAGGCGCAGCATGCGTGGGGTGATGCCGCCGGCGGCGTTGCTCGGCTCGGGCACGATCAGGGTCAGCTTGTCGCCGAGGCCGAGGCGGAAGCGACGCGCGCTGATCTCGCCGATCACCACGCCGAACTCGCCGGCCTTGAGGTCCTCCAGGCGGCCCTGGACCATGTGCTCGCCGATGATCGAGACCTTGCGCTCCTCGGCCGGGTCGATGCCGTTGACCTGCACCGGCTGCATGCTGCCCTTGTAGGAGAACATGCCCTCCAACTCGGCGAAGGGTGCCGCGCCGGTGACCTGCGGGTGTTGCATGGCGAGACCGGCCAGCGCCTGCCAGTCGTCCAGCGGCTTGTCGGCGCTGAGGGTGGCGTGCGGCACCATGCCGAGGATGCGCGAGCTCATTTCCTTCTGGAAGCCGTTCATCACCGACAGCACCACTATCATCGCCAGCACACCGAGGCCCAGGCCGATCATCGAGGTCAGCGAGATGAAGGAGATGTAGTGGTTGCGCCGCTTGGCCCGGGTGTAGCGGGTACCGACGAAGAGCGAAATGGGTCTGAACATATCAGGCGGCTACCAGTCGGCCCTCTTCCAGGCGCAGCACGCGATCCATCTGCGCCGCCAGTTGCGGGTCGTGGGTCACCACCAGGAAGGCGGTGCGCGAGTCACGGCTCAGTTCGCGCATCAGCTCCTGGATGCCATGCGCGGTGTGCTGGTCGAGGTTGCCGGTGGGCTCGTCGAGCAGCACCAGCGCCGGCTGGTTGATCAGGGCGCGGGCGATGGCCACGCGCTGGCGCTCGCCGCCGGACAGCTCGGCCGGTTTGTGCGACAGGCGATGGCCGAGACCGACGCGCTCAAGCAGCGCGGCAGCACGCCGGCGCGCCTCGGCGATCGGCGTCTTGCCGATCAGCAGCGGCATGCACACGTTCTCCAGCGCGGTGAACTCCGGCAGCAGGTGGTGGAACTGGTAGACGAAGCCCAGGGCGCGATTGCGCAGCAGGCCACGGGCCTTTTCGCCCAGCGCCGACAGCTCCTCGCCGGCCAGCCAGACGCTGCCCCTGCTCGGCGTGTCCAGGCCACCAAGCATGTTCAGCAATGTGCTCTTGCCCGAGCCGGAGGAGCCGATGATGGCCACCCGCTCGCCGGGCAGCAGCTCCAGCTCGACATTGGCCAGCACCTCGACCGTCTGCGGGCCCTCCTCGTAGCTCTTGCCCAGATTGCGGCAACTCAGGACCGACTTGTCACTCATAACGCAAAGCCTCCGCTGGCTGGGTGCGCGCCGCACGCCAGGCCGGGTAAAGGGTGGCGAGAAAACTCAGGACCAGGGCGGCGCCGCAGACCAGCGCCACGTCGGCGCCCTGCACCTGCGACGGCAGGTAGTCGATGAAGTACACCTCGGCATTGAGGAACTGGATGCCGAGCAGACTCTCCAGGCCCTTGATCGCCGCGCTGACGTTGAGCGCGGCCAGCACGCCGAGCACGCCGCCGAGCAGGGTGCCGACCACGCCGATTACCGAGCCCTGAACCATGAAGGTGGCCATGATCTGCCGCGGCGTGACGCCGAGGGTGCGCAGGATGGCGATATCGGCCTTCTTGTCGGTCACGACCATCACCAGGGTGGAGATGATGTTGAACGCCGCCACCGCGACGATCAGCAGCAGCAGCAGGCCGATCATGGTCTTCTCCATGCGGATGGCCTGGTACAGGTTGCCGTGGGTGCGGGTCCAGTCGCGGGCGTAGAAGTCCTGCTCGCGCAACAGGCCGGCCAGCTCCCAGGCCACCTGCGGCGCCTGGAACAGGTCGTGCAGCTTCAGGCGGATGCCCTGCACCGCGCCCGGCTTCAGGCGCAGCAGGCGAGCGGCGTCCTGCACATGGGTCATCACCACATGGCCGTCGATCTCGCCGGCGCCGACATGGAAGATGCCGACCACGGTGAAGCGTTTCATGCGCGGGAACATGCCGGCCGGGGTCACCGCCACCTCGGGGGCGACGAAGGTGACCTTGTCGCCGATGGCCAGGCCCAGCTTCTTCGCCGCCAGGTCGCCGATCAGGATGCCGAAGGCGCCGGCCTCAAGCGAAGCCAGCGAGCCACTGTCCTTGAGGAAGTTATCGCCGATGATCGACACCTTGCCCTCCTCGGCCGGGTCGATGGCGTTGACCAGCACCTTCTGCACCTGGCCATTGTGGGTCAGCAGGCCCTGCATCTGGGTGAAGGGCGCCACGGCGGCGACCTGCGGGTGGCGCAGCAGGCCCTCGCCTATGGTGCGCCAGTCCTGGATCGGCGTGGCGCTGTCGAGCGTGGCGTGCGGCACCATGCCCAGCACGCGGTCGCGCATCTCGCGGTCGAAGCCGTTCATCACCGACAGCACCACTATCATCACCAGCACGCCCAGGGCCAGGCCGATGATGGAAGTCAGGGAGATGAAGGAGACGAACAGGCTGCGACGTCGGGCGCGGGTGTAGCGCAAGCCGATGAAGAACGGCAGGGGTCTGAACATGAATGAGGGGTTCGCTGGCGAAAAGGGAGAAACGTCCTTGTGGCGGGGCCTGGCGCGCGGCTTTACACTCAGACCACCACTGCTGCCATGGGTTCGCCATGTCGAATCAAGACGTCGATGATCGCCGCGAATACTATCGTATCGACGATACGATCGCACTGGATTTCAGCCTGCTGTCCGGGCCCGAGGCCCACGCCAGTGAACCGCTGCACGACAATTCGCCGCTGTTCAACCTGCTCAGCGATCTGCACCTGATGGACTTCGAGTCGCAGCACCTGCTGCGCCATATCAGCGAGCGCGACCGTACCCTGGCCAACTACCTCAAGGTGGTGAACAAGCGCATCGACCTGCTCGGCCAGGCCGTGGCGCAGAGCCTGCTGCGCGATATCGGCGCGCCACGCAAAGTGTCCATCTCCGAGGGCGGCATCAGCTTCAACCACGGCCAGGCGCTGCCGCTCGGCAGCCATCTGGCGATCAAGATGGTGTTGATGCCCCAGGCCCTCGGCCTGCTGCTGCGGGCCGAGGTGGTGCACTGCCGGCCGCGCGACAACGGCCAGTTCGAGATCGGCACCGAGTTCGAGGCGCTAAGCGACGCCCAACGCCAACTGCTGGCCCGGCATATCCTGCAGAAGCAGGCGCTGGAGCGGCGCCTGGCCAAGGAACAGCAACGATGAGGCTGCTGCCTGCCCTGCTCTGCTGCCTGCCGCTGGCGCCTCTGGCCCAGGGCGAAACCCTCACGATTCCCGTCGGCCAGCAGGGTGAATCCGTCGCCGGCCTGCCACACAAGGGCGAATCCAGGCGCTCGGTGCTGGAGCGCTTCGGCCTGGCCGACGAGGAACACCCGCCGGTGGGCCAGCCGCCGATCAGCCGCTGGGACTACCGCAGTTTCAGCGTCTACTTCGAATACGACCATGTGATCAACAGCGTGCTGCACCACCAGCCACGCCACCCCATCAAGGAACAACAGTGACCCTGATCTACGGCCACCGCGGCGCCAAGGGCGAAGCGCCGGAAAACACCCTCGCCAGCTTCCAACGCTGCCTCGAACATGGCGTCACCCGCTGCGAGCTGGACCTGCACCTGTCGCGCGACGGCGAGCTGATGGTGATCCACGACCCGACCCTCAAGCGCACCACCGGCCGCCGCGGCAAGGTGGTGGAGCACGACGCCGAGGAACTGGTGACGCTGGATGCGCGCCAGGGCGGACCGGGCTGGAAGACGCCCTGCCCCGTCCCGAAACTGGAAACCCTGTTCGAGCGCTGCCCCTTCGAGCACTGGCAGCTGGAGGTGAAGAGCGCCTCGCGGGTGCGCGCCGCGCGCACCGTGCTGGCCATCCAGGCGCTGGCCGAGCGCTTCGGCATCAAGGATCGGGTCACCGTCACCAGCAGCTCACGCGAGGTGCTGCGCTCCCTGCGTCGCCTGGCGCCGGAGCTGTCGCGCGGCCTGGTAGCCGAATACAACTGGCTCGACCCACTCAAGGTCGCCGCTCACCACGGCTGCTCCATGCTCGCCCTGAACTGGACCCTGTGCACCCCGGAGCGCCTGCTCAAGGCGCAGAAAGCCGGCTTGCACGTGTCGGTGTGGACGGTCAACGAGCCGGCACTGATGCGCCGCCTGGCCGACTTCGGCGTGGACAGCATCATCACCGACTTCCCGGGGCTGGCGGTGGATACCCTCAAACGCTGAGCCAGCTCCCCCTGGGAGAGGGTTGGGGTGAGGGACGCGCAGGCAACTCCGAGCAGCCTGACACTCCCTCACCCCTACGCGGGCCGCCCCTCCCCTCTCCCAGAGGGAGAGGGGTGAAAGCAAAAACCGGCCCAAGGGCCGGTTTATTCTTGCAGCTGTCGCGCCTGGTCAGAAGCTCTCCCGGTTCGGCCAGCGCCAGTTGCGGGAGTCGCCGAGGGGCTCGCCCCCGACCGGTTCAGGCCACCGGTCGGAGCCGCTCAAAAAAGCCGGTTGAGCCCGTCGAACGCCGCCACCCGGTAGGCCTCGGCCATGGTCGGGTAGTTGAAGGTGGTGTTGACGAAGTACTTGATGCTGTTCGCCTCGCCCTTCTGGTTCATGATCGCCTGGCCGATATGGACGATCTCCGAGGCCTGGTAGCCGAAGCAGTGCACGCCGAGGATCTCCAGGGTCTCGCGGTGGAACAGGATCTTCAGCATGCCCACCGGCTCGTGGGAGATCTGCGCGCGGGCCATGCCCTTGAAGAAGGCCTTGCCCACTTCGTAGGGGATCTTGGCCTGGGTCAGCTCCTTCTCGTTCTTGCCGATCGAGCTGATCTCGGGAATGGTGTAGATGCCGGTCGGCACGTCGTCGACGAAGCGCCAGCTGTCGTTCTCCACCGCGCTGCCGGCGGCCGAGCGGCCCTGGTCATAGGCGGCGCTGGCCAGGCTCGGCCAGCCGATCACGTCGCCGGCGGCGAAGATGTTGCTGACCTCGGTGCGGTAGTGCTGGTCGACCTGGATCTGCCCACGGCTGTTGACCTTGATGCCGATGTTCTCCAGGCCCAGCTTGTCGGTGTTGCCGGTACGGCCGTTGCACCACAGCAGGCAGTCGGCCTTGATCTTCTTGCCCGACTTGAGGTGCAGGATCACGCCGTTCTCCAGGCCCTCGATGCGCTCGTACTCCTCGTTGTGGCGAATCAGCACGTTGTTGTTGCGCAGGTGGTAGCTCAGCGCATCGGAAATCTCGTCGTCGAGGAAGCTGAGCAGCTGGTCGCGGTTGTCGATCAGGTCGACCAGCACGCCCAGGCCGCTGAAGATCGAGGCGTACTCGGAGCCGATCACCCCGGCGCCGTAGATGATGATGCGACGCGGGGTGTGGGTCAGGCTGAGGATGGTGTCGCTGTCGTAGATGCGCGGGTGGTGGAAGTCGACGTCGGCCGGGCGATAGGGGCGCGAGCCGGTGGCGATGACGATCTGCTTGGCCACCAGCTTCTCCACCACACCGCTGGAGCAGACCACTTCCACGGTCTGCTCGTCGGCGAAGCTGGCGGTGCCGAAGAACACGTCGGTGCGGTTGCGCGCGTAGTAGGCGGTACGCGAGGCGACCTGCTTGGCGATCACCCGCTCGGCGCTCTTCAGCACATCGGGAAAGGAGAACCAGCGCGGCTCGCCGATCTGGCGGAACAGCGGGTTGGTGTTGTACTGCATGATCTGCCGCACCGAGTGGCGCAGGGCCTTGGACGGGATGGTGCCGAGATGGGTGCAGTTGCCACCGACCAGCGGGCGGTTGTCGACCACCGCCACCTTGCGTCCGGCCTTGGCCGCGTTCATCGCCGCGCCCTCGCCCGCCGGGCCCGAGCCCAGCACCACCACGTCGTAGTTGTAGACCGCCATGCTTACTCCTTTCAGAACTGCTCAGGGCGCCCATGGCGCCCTGCAGGTGCTTCTTGTCATCGCTCCAGCTTAGCCGGAGCCTTTGGCCCGGCACATTAGCGCTTGGTCGCGTCGTAGGCGAGCTTTGCCTGCACTACATCGCCACTCTTGTCGCGGTTGACCTCCTCGCACTTCTCGCGGCTGCCACCGCAGATCGAGCATTCCTTCTCGATGCCCAGATTGGCGATGCCGCCGCAGGAACCGGCGATGGGCTTGCGCCCGAAGATCACGCCGACGGCCATGCCCAGCACCACCAGCAACATCAAAGCGAAAACCAGGACCCAGGTCATGGGGTATCTCCTTCGCCGAAACGGCGAGTGAATGCGGGCGTCGCGCGCGTGGCGAAGCCCTGGTCGGTGCGGGTGACGAAGAAGGCGGCGACGTCCGCTTGCTCGGCGAAGGCATAGCCGCGCTCCGGCCCCAGCACCATCAATAGAGTAGACAGCCCGTCGGCGCGAAGGGTCGACGGATCGACCACCGTCACCGCGGCCAGGCGATGAGTGATGGGCGCGCCGGTCTGCGGGTCGAGGGTGTGCGAGTAGCGCCTGCCGTCCTTCTCGAAATAGTTGCGGTAGTCGCCCGAGGTGGACACGCCCAGGCCATCCAGCGCCAGCACCTTCTGCGCCACCTGGCGGTCGTCACGCGGCGCCTCGATGGCGATGCGCCAGGGCGAGCCATCCGGCTTGCGTCCGGCCGCACGCAGCTCGCCGGTGACATCCAGCAGGTAGCTCCGCACGCCCAGTTCGTCCAGGCGTCGGGCGATGCGGTCCACCGTGTAGCCGGCGGCGATGCTGTTGAGATCGAGCTGTACGGCGGCGTCCTTGCACAGGCGCTTCTCGCCGATCTGCAGATGCCGATGGCCCACGCGGGCGCGCGCCTCGGCGATCTGCTCGGCGCTGGGCACCTTCTCGCCACGCGACTGCGGACCGAAGCCCCACAGATCGAGCAGCGGCTGCAGGGTCAGGTCGAAGGCACCGGCGCTTTCGACGCTCAGCGCGTCGCCGGCACGCACCAGTTCCAGTACGGCAGCCGGCATGGCACGGCAGCTGTGTGCCGGCATGCGATTGAATTCGGATAGGTCGGAATCGCTGCGCCAGGTGGACATCTGCTTGTCCACTTCGGCCAGCAGGCCTTCGACTTCGGCCTGGAGGGCGGCGGGTTCGGGCGTGCCCTCGCCCGCCAGGTACTTCAGCGAGTAGTGGCTGCCCATGGTCGGGCCGCCGAACTCCTCGATCTTCTCGCCACAGCCGACCAGCAGAGCGCTGGTCAGTAGCAGGCATAAGGCGGGACAAACTTGGCTTGAGTGGCGTAGCGAGCGCAGCGTATTGGGTCGCAGCCAGCGCGCAGGAACCGCAGTGTACGAGTAGTACATGAGGATTCCGAGCACTGCCTGTGGCACAAGACGCAAGCGCAGTAGCCAATCAGGCCAAGTTTTAGCCACCAAAATCATCCAGCAGTATGTTCTCGCGCTCGACGCCCAGATCCAGCAGCATCTTGATCACGGCGGCGTTCATCATGGGCGGGCCACACATGTAGAACTCGCAATCTTCCGGCGCCGGATGATCCTTGAGGTACTGCTCGTACAGCACGTTGTGGATGAAGCCGGTCAGGCCGGTCCAGTTGTCTTCCGGCTGCGGGTCGGACAGCGCCAGGTGCCACTCGAAGTTGTCGTTCTCCGCGGCCAGCTGATCGTACTCCTCGGTGTAGAAGGCCTCGCGCAGCGAGCGCGCGCCGTACCAGAAGCTGATCTTGCGCTTGGAGCCCAGGCGCTTGAGCTGGTCGAAGATGTGCGAGCGCATCGGCGCCATACCGGCACCACCGCCGATAAAGACCATCTCGGCGTCGGTTTCCTTGGCGAAGAACTCGCCGAACGGACCGTACACCGTGACCTTGTCGCCGGGCTTCAAGTTGAACACCCAGGACGACATCTGGCCTGGCGGCAGATGGTCCTTACCCGGCGGCGGCGAGGCGATACGGATGTTGAATTTGACGATGCCCTTCTCGTCCGGGTAGTTGGCCATGGAGTAGGCGCGGATCACGGTCTCGTCGACCTTGGACACGTACTTCCACTGGTTGAACTTGTCCCAGTCGCCCCGGTACTCGGGCTGGATGTCGAAGTCCTTGTAGTGCACCACGTGCGGCGGGCACTCCAGCTGCACGTAGCCGCCGGCGCGGAAGTCCACGCTCTCGCCTTCCGGCAGGCGCAGGGTCAGCTCCTTGATGAAGGTGGCCACGTTGGGGTTGGACTCCACCGTGCATTCCCACTTCTTCACGCCGAACACCGACTCCTCGACCTCGATGTGCATGTCCTGCTTGACCGGGGTCTGGCAGGACAGGCGCCAGCCTTCGCGGGCCTCGCGCTTGGTGAAGTGCGATTCCTCGGTCGGCAGCATCTCGCCGCCGCCGCTTTCCACCACGCACTTGCACTGGGCGCAGGTGCCGCCGCCGCCGCAGGCGGAGGACAGGAACACGTTGTTCGCCGCCAGGGTCTGCAGCAGCTTGCCGCCGGCCGGTACGGTGAGGGTGCGTTCGCCGTTGATGACGATGTTGACGTCGCCGCTGGACACCAGCTTGGCGCGCGCCACCAGGATGATCACCACCAGCGCCAGGACGATGGCGGTGAACATGCCGATGGCCAGTACGATTTCAAATCCCATCAGGTGCTCCTTACAGCTGAATGCCGCCGAACGACATGAAGCCGAGCGACATCAGACCGATGGTGATGAAGGTGATGCCCAGGCCCTGCAGGCCGTCCGGCACATCGCTGTACTTGAGCTTCTCGCGGATGCCGGCCAGCAGCGCGATGGCCAGAGCCCAGGAGAAGCCGGAGCCGACGCCGTAGACCACGCTCTCGGAGAGGTTGTAGTCGCGCTCGACCATGAACAGGGTGCCACCCATGATGGCGCAGTTCACGGTGATCAGCGGCAGGAACACGCCGAGGGCGTTGTACAGGCTGGGCACGTACTTATCGAGCAGCATCTCGAGGATCTGCACGATGGCGGCGATCACCCCGATGTAGCTGAGCAGGCCGAGGAACGACAGGTCCACCTCGGGCAGACCGGCCCAGGCCAGCGCGCCGTCCTTGAGCAGGTAGGCGAAGATCAGGTTGTTGGCCGGCACGGTGATGGTCTGCACCACGATCACGGCGATGCCGAGGCCGATGGCGGTTTCCACCTTCTTCGAAATGGCGATGAAGGTGCACATGCCGAGGAAGAAGGCCAGTGCCATGTTCTCGATGAACACGGCCTTCACGAACAGACTGAGGTAGTGCTCCATCAGTAGGCCTCCTTGTTGGATACCTGAGGCGCCATCTTGAAGCTCGGCGCTTCCACCTGGTCCTTCTTCCAGCTACGCACGGCCCAAATGAACAGGCCGATCAGGAAGAACGCCGAGGGCGGCAGCAGCAGCATGCCGTTGGGCTGGTACCAGCCGCCGTCGTTGACGGTCGGCAGGATGGTGTAGCCGAGCAGCTTGCCGGCGCCGAACAGCTCGCGCACGAAGCCCAGGGCGATCAGCATGGCGCTGTAGCCCAGGCCGTTGCCGACCCCATCGAAGAACGACAGCAGCGGCGGGTTCTGCATGGCGAAAGCCTCGGCGCGGCCCATCACGATGCAGTTGGTGATGATCAGGCCGACGAACACCGACAGCTGCTTGGACAGCGAGTAGGCGAAGGCCTTGAGCACCTGGTCCACCACTATCACCAAGGAGGCAATGATCACCATCTGCACGATCATGCGGATCGAGCTGGGGATCTGGCTGCGGATCAGCGAGATGAACAGGTTGGAGAAGGCGGTGACCAGAGTCAGGGCCACCGACATCACCAGCGCGGTCTTCAGGTTGGAGGTCACCGCCAGGGCCGAGCAGATGCCGAGGATCTGCAGGCCGATGGGGTTGTTGTTGAAGATCGGGTTGAGCAGGACTTCTTTATAGGTCGGTTGCGACATCGCTTATGCCTCCCCTTTGCCCAGCTTGGCCAGGAACGGGCCGAAGCCGTTCTCGCCGAGCCAGAAATGCAGCAGATTGTTCACGCCCTTGCTGGTCAGCGTGGCGCCGGCCAGGCCGTCGACCTGGTGGTTCGCCTTGGCCGACTGCGGATCGACGCTGCCCTTGATGATTTCCACGGCCAGCGTGCCCTGCTCGTCGAACAGGGTCTTGCCGGTCCACAGGGCCTTCCACTTCGGATTGTCCACCTCGCCGCCGAGACCGGGAGTCTCGCCGTGCTGGTAGAAACCGAAGCCGACCACGGTGTTGAGGTCACCCTTGACCGCGATGAAACCGTACAGGGTCGACCACAGGCCGTAGCCGCGCACCGGCAGGATCAGGGTATCCAGCGCGCCATCCTGCTCCACCAGGTACACGGTGGTGAACTGCTCGCGACGCTTGATCGAGGCGATGTCCTGCTCGCCGCTCAGGGCCTGGGACAGTTGCGGGTCCTTGGCCGCCTTGAGCGGGTCGAAGCTGGCAGGGTCCTGGGCATCGCTGAAGGTGCCCTGCTGCAGATCCACGACCTTGGCCTGGATGCGCTCGCCGAACAGTTGCTTGACCTGCTTGGCGCTCATGCCCGCCTCGCCCAGACCGGCGATGGCCAGGATGCTGCGTTGCTTGTCCAGCTGGCGGTTCTCCGCCTGGGTCGGTTTCAGCGCCACGGCGGCACCGGCGACGAACACCGAGCACACCAGGCACACCAGCACCGCGACGGTCAGGGTGCGAACGGTGGATTCCTTGTTAGCCACGGGCGATCCTCCGCTTGATGTTGGCCTGCACCACGAAATGGTCGATCAGCGGTGCACAGAGATTGGCGAACAGGATCGCCAGCATCATGCCTTCCGGGAAGGCCGGGTTGACCACGCGGATCAGCACCACCATCACGCCGATCAGCGCGCCAAACAGCCACTTGCCGGTATTGGTCATGGACGCCGACACCGGGTCGGTGGCCATGAAGATCATGCCGAAGGCGAAGCCGCCGACCACCAGATGCCAGTACCAGGGCATGGCGAACATCGGGTTGGTCTCGGAGCCGATGGCGTTGAACAGGTAGCTCATGGCGACCATGCCCAGCATCACGCCGGCGACGATACGCCAGGAGGCGATCTTGGTCAGCAGCAGGAAGGCGCCGCCGATGAAGATGGCCAGGGTGCTGGTCTCGCCCATGGAGCCCTGCTCCAGGCCGACGAAGGCGTTCCACCAGCTCAGGCCACTGGCCGCGACCTGCTCCATGCCGCCGGAGGCGGCCACGGACAGCGCGGTGGCGCCGGCGAAACCGTCCACCGAGGTCCATACCGCGTCGCCGGACATCTGCGCCGGGTAGGCGAAGAACAGGAAGGCACGGCCGACCAGGGCCGGGTTGAGGAAGTTCTTGCCGGTGCCGCCGAACACCTCCTTGCCGATCACCACGCCGAAGCTGATGCCGAGGGCCACCTGCCACAGCGGGATGTCCGGCGGCAGGGTCAGGGCGAACAGCACGGAGGTGACGAAGAAGCCCTCGTTGACCTCGTGGCGGCGGATGGAGGCGAACAGCACCTCCCAGAAACCGCCGACGATGAAGGTGGTCAGGTACACCGGCAGGAAGAACGCCGCGCCTTGGATGAAGTTATCCCACACACTGCTCGGGTCGAAGCCCGCCAGCGCGCCGATCAGGCCGAAGCGCCAGCCTTCCTGGGCCGCCAGCAGCTCGGCGTTGCCGGCGAAGATGCTGTTGGCCTGGTAGCCGATGTTCCACATGCCGAAGAACATGGCCGGGAAGGTGCACGCCCACACGGTGATCATCATGCGCTTGAGGTCGATGCCATCGCGCACGTGGGCGGTGCTCTTGGTCACGCTGCCCGGGCGGTAGAAGAAGGTGTCGATCGCCTCGTACAGGGCGTACCACTTCTCGTATTTGCCGCCCTGCTCGAAGTTGTGCTCGATCTTGTCGAGGAATTTACGCAAGGACATGGATCAGCCCTCCTTCTCGATGCGAGTCAGGTTGTCCCGCAGGATGGGGCCGTACTCGTACTTGCCGGCGCACACGTAGGTGCACAGGGCCAGGTCTTCTTCGTCCAGCTCCAGGCAGCCGAGCTTCTGCGCCATGTCGGTATCGCCGACGATCAGGTAGCGCAGCAGCTGGGTGGCGAGGATGTCCAGCGGCATCACTTCCTCGTAGTTGCCCACCGGCACCATGGCGCGCGGGCTGCCGTTGGTGCTGGTGTCCATGGCCAGCTTCTTGTCGCCCAGCAGCCTGGACACGAAGATGTTCAACACCGAGTGCTTGTTCACCCCGGCGCGCAGGTAGTGCAGCAGCTCGCGTTCGCGCCCCTCGTGCAGGCAGGAGACCTGCACGTGGTAACGACCGAGGAAGGCGAAGGCGCCGCGCGAGCTGCGCCCGCCGAACACCGAGCCGGAGATCACCCGGTTGTGCCCGGGCTGCAGTTCGCCGGCGCTCAGTTCGTCCAGGCTGGCGCCCAGGCGGGTGCGCAGCAGGCGCGGCCTGTCGACCACCGGACCGGCCAGCGCGACGACGCGCTCGACGTCGAGCTTGCCGCTGGTGAACAACGCACCGATGGCGATCACGTCCTGATAGCCGATCTGCCACACGCTCTTGCTGGCGCTGACCGGGTCGAGGAAATGGATATGGGTACCCGGCAGGCCGGCCGGATGCGGGCCGGCAAACTCGGTCGCCTGCACGCCGGCCTGCGCCTCGCCGGCCAGCGCCACGCCCGGCGCCTTGCACAGATGCACCTTGGCCAGGCGCGCCAGCACGCTCAGGCCGTTGGCGAAATCGGTCGCGCGCTCGGCGATCACCACGGCCGGATCGGCGGCCAGCGGATGGGTGTCGATGGCAGTGACGAAGATCGAGCTGGGCACGGCATCGATGGCCGGCACCTTGCTGTACGGGCGGCTGCGCAGTGCGGTCCACAGACCTGACTGCTGCAGGTTGTCGCGCACCGCCTGGGGCTCGAGAGTGGCCAGCTGGCCGGCGTCGTAACGGGCGAATTCGATGGCCTCGTCACCGTCCAGGTCGATCACCACCGACTGCAGCACACGCTGCTCGCCGCGATGGATGGCAGCCACCACGCCGGCACCCGGCGCGGTGAAGTGCACCCCCGGGTTCTTCTTGTCGGAGAACAGGACCTGGCCGAGCTTGACCCGGTCGCCGACCTGCACGGTCATGGTCGGCTTCATCCCATGGTAATCGCAGCCCAACAGGGCCACGCTGCGCACCGCGCGCGCCGGCTCGATGCGCTGCTCGGGCGCGCCGGCAAGGGGCAGTTCCAGCCCGCGTTTTATCTTTATCATTAAATGTTCCAAACGTTGCCGCAGGGTTAGAACACTGCCGGAAAGCCGCAGACGAGGGGGCGCACAGACCCTCTCAGGCAACGGTTCCGGGGCGAAAAACCCCGGGATTATAAGGAGATATGCCAGGCATGCCCACCCATGGGTCGCAAGCTGAACCGCTCAGTCGTAACAACAAGCAACAGCCCCAAGCTTGACGGGTGAGTCAGCGGAGCGAAAAAAGAGCCATGACAATCCGGAGCCATGTCATGCGCTACCTGATCCTGCTGCCCTTCCTACTGCTGAGCCAGCCGGGCCTGGCCAGCGAGCGCCTGGCCGAAGCCGCCTTCGCCAGAGTCCACGAACAACAGGACATCAGCCTGGAGCGTAGAAACCAGGCGGTCCTGACCTATCTGTGGGCGGACGTCTATGCCGCCGCCTACTACCTGGAACCCGACGCCATGCCCGCACGCGCACTGGAACAGCCCGCACGGCAGCGCCTGGAGCTGTACTACTACCGCAACATCGCGCGCCAGGACCTGATCAAAGCCGCCTGGGCCACTCTCGAGCGCCAGCTGCCGGCGGCGCGCTTCGCCGCGCTGCGCGACGCCATCGACGGGCTGCACGCCAGTTTCCGCGACATACGCCCGGGCGATCGCTACGCCCTCAGCTACGCCCCCGAGCCCGGCCTGCGCCTGGAAATCAACGGCGCCACCGCCTTCCGCAGCAGCGACAGCGACCTGGCACGCGCCTACCTGGGCATCTGGCTGGCGCCCAAGGGGCTGTCCGACGAGTTGCGCGAAGAACTGCTGAGCGAGCGCTGAAACGAAAAACGGGAGCCGAAGCTCCCGTTTTCCTTAGCGCCCGGCGCTTAGCGCGGGAAGGCCGGCGGGTTGACCCCTGCCATGTCTTCCATCACGCGCACCACCTGGCAGCTGTAGCCGAACTCGTTGTCGTACCAGACGTAGAGCACGACACGATTGTCGTTGCAGATGGTGGCCTCGGCATCGACCACACCGGCGTGGCGCGAGCCGACGAAGTCGGAGGACACCACTTCCTGGGACTGCACGAAGTCGATCTGCTTCTGCAGGTCCGAGTGCATGGCCATCTGGCGCAGGTACTCGTTGATCTCTTCGCGAGTGGTGGCCTTCTCCAGGTTCAGGTTGAGGATGGCCATGGACACGTTCGGCGTCGGCACGCGAATGGCGTTGCCGGTCAGCTTGCCCTTCAGCACCGGCAGGGCCTTGGCGGCGGCGGTGGCGGCACCGGTCTCGGTGATCACCATGTTCAGCGCGGCGCTGCGGCCACGACGGCTACCCTTGTGGAAGTTGTCGATCAGGTTCTGGTCGTTGGTGTACGAGTGAACGGTCTCGACGTGGCCGTTGACGATGCCGTACTGATCGTTCACCGCCTTGAGCACCGGCACGATGGCGTTGGTGGTGCAGGACGCGGCGGAGATGATCTTGTCGTCGGCGCTGATCTCGGCATGGTTGATGCCGTGCACGATGTTCTTCAGCGCGCCCTTGCCCGGCGCGGTCAGCACCACGCGATCGATGCCCGGGCACTTCAGGTGCTGGCCCAGGCCTTCGGCGTCGCGCCACTTGCCGGTGTTGTCGACCAGCAGGGCCTTCTTGATGCCGTACTGGGTGTAGTCGATCGACGCCGGATCGTTGGAGTAGATGACTTGGATCAGATTGCCGTTGGCAGTGAGGGTGTTGTTTTCCTCGTCGATGGTGATGGTGCCATCGAACTTGCCATGCACCGAGTCGCGACGCAGCAGGCTGGCACGCTTGACCAGGTCATTCTCGGCACCCTTGCGCACGACGATGGCGCGCAGGCGCAGGCCGTCGCCGCCACCGGTCTTCTCGATCAGGATGCGCGCCAGCAGGCGGCCGATGCGACCGAAGCCGTACAGCACGACGTCGGTGCCTTCACGGGCCACGCCATTCTGCTTGCCGACCACGTCGGCCAGCTCGTCCTTGGTGAACTGCTCGATGCTGCGACCGGCGCCTTCGAGCTTGAACTTGCTGACCAGCTTGCCCAGGTCCACCGAGGCGGCGCCCAGCTTGAGCTCGCTCATGGTCTTGAGGATGGGGAAGGTGTCGTGTACCGACAGCTCGGTCTCGCCTTCGATGCGGTGACGGGCGAAGCGGTGAGCCTTGAGGATGTCGATCACCGAACGATTGATCAGGCCGCGGCCGTAGATCGAGGTCACCACGTTGTTGTTGCGATAGAGCTGGCCGATCAGCGGAATCATCGCTTCCGCGAGGGCTTCGCGATCAATCCATTCACCGAGACACTGGTCGGGCTTCTGAGTCACGGGCAGTACCTTCCACATGTAGGGGCTGAAAAAAGGGGCTACATTATGACGACGCCCGCGCCCCTGAGCAATGCGCGCCTGTCGCGCGCATGGGGCAGAAACCTATAGACCCATCGTGCTGTCGGTAACCCATCCCCGGAAATTGGCGTGACACTCCCAAAGCCGGCGCTCTGCTGCAGCCACAAAATGGATAGCTAAAGTGCGTCCACTCTCCCCTGCCCACAACCAACACTCATCGCCACTCTCAGTCGCCGGGCAGATGCATAGACAGCGCAAGCACTAGCCGGCGATGCCGAAGCGCTCCTTGAGCCGCTCCACCGTCCAGCGCCACTTGGGTGTGGTTGGGCGGCAGATGGTGTTCTGGTTGCCGAACAGGCCGACCTCCTTCACCGCTTCGTTCAGCGGCAGGCTATGCAGCCACTGTACCGGTACGAAATATTCGCAACGCTCGGGGTCGTCCGCCTGCTCGCGGTGGTAGCTGGCACCGCTGAGCAGCTCCAGCGCCGGCCACTCGCGGCCCTGGTGCAGCAGACTGAAGTCTGCAGCCGGAGTGGCATGGCCGGTGACCTTGGCCACGCCCACGTAACCGGCGCCGGGCACGTTGACCCAGATGCGGTCGCCAGGAGCGAGCATCTTCAGGCTATTGCTGTACCAGCTGCCGCCGCCGCCCGAGATAAAGCCGTATTGCCGCGCCTCCGCCCAGTTGCGATTGGCGGTATCGCCGAAGGAGCAGTAAAACTCGCCATTCCACGGCTCGCTCGGCGCGCCCGGCCTGGCGGCGGCGCTGGCCTGCGGCACTTCGCTGGGGTCGAGCAGCCAGGCACGGCTGATCAATTGCTGCTCGCCGAGTTGGAACACCTGGAAGCACAGCACGTTGATGGCGATATCGCGCTCGCTCAGGTAACCGACGATGCGCTCGCTGCTGGCATCCAGCTCGGCGGCGACTATGACGATCTGGTGGCTCTGGTTCAGCGCCTCGGCCTCCAGCGGCGCGCCGAAGCGCGCCTGGAAGTCCGCCGCCAGGTCGGCGCCGGGCTTGAAGCGCTGGTAGATGGCCTCGATATCGTTGGCCTGCAGCCGCTCGACCCACACGGCATAGTCCAGCGCCTGCGCCACCACCTCGCGTGGGGTGCGCTCGCGTTTGAGTTCGATCAGCACCAGCGAGGCATCCGGCGCCAGCGCCAGCAGGTCGATACGCCCGCCCTGGCCGGTGCTTTCCTGGCGGCCGATCAGCAGCCAGTCCTCGGAGAGCAGCGCCGGTGCGCTGACGATCATCTCTTCGAGAAACTGCTCGCTGGCCAGCACGGCGTTTTTCAGCGGCGCCGGCTGCGCGCCGACGGTCCAGATCTGGGTGCGAATGGGCATCCCTGCACTCCTGTTGCTTAGGCCACGGCCTGCTCGACCAGGGCATCGGCCAGCTGCTCATGCACCTGGCGGGCCTGGTTAAGGCGGGCTTTGAGTTGGTCGCACAGGGCCATCAGTTGATCGACTTTGGCGACGATGCGGTATTGTTCGGCGAGGGGGGGGATCGGCAGCACAAAGTTCGTCAGGCTTTCCTGATTGAGTTTGGGCATTTTGATTCGATTTTCTGCGACCCTGACCTGCTCAAGAAAAACCTCAGAGAGAATTTCTTTAAGTAGAAATTCCGAGCTGATGAATGCATCTATTGGGTACATGTCCGCGCTGCAAAGCCCGTCAAAATCAACTAAAACGGCTTTCGATAGAGAAGGGCGAATCTTCGAGTAAACAATTTGCCCAGCATAGAACCTACTGTTCGGACCTTTGACCCCGGATTCTTTCACCGTGCGACTCTCGGTAAGTCGCCCGGTACCCTTCTCAATGCAATCTGGCGCAACTTGGCGCAGATCGGGGAAGTCTTCTGGCCGAACCAACTCGCCTTGGATTGCGCAGATGTCACCAAATCGCGACCACACCCACCCTTTGGGCAAGTCGAACAGCTGTTCTTCTTCACCAACTTCGCTCAGCAGCTTCTGCTTCTTGAGCTTGCCTGCCGCCACCAACCGAGCCTTTTCCTCGGCAATCCGCTTCAGCAACTCACTGGCCGGTTCATCGCTGTGGTCTTGTGGCACCAGTTTGCCCATCACCGCCAGTTGCAGCAGGGTTTGCTTGAGAGCGTCGATGCTGGATTCGGTGGTGAACAGGGCGTGGAAGTGTTCGGCCAGGCGCTGCCAGCTTTGCGCAAAGTCGGCGGCATCGGTGGCCTGGGTCAGGCTGTCGAGCAGCGCCTGCACCAGTTGGGCGTGGGCGCTGTCGGCATCGGTCTGCCGGGCTTCCAGCCGGTCGCACAGGGCCATCAGCTTATCGACCTTGGCGACGATGCGGTGTTGCTCGGCAAGAGGAGGCACAGGGACTACCAGCTTTTCCATTTTCTCTTTGGTCATGTGAACCATGGAGACGCCATGCCCTGCGGCCTTGATCTCTTGCGTTTGTTCCAGCAAGAAGTTGTAAAGGTAATGCTTGTTGAGCTGACCTTGAGCGTAAAAATCTAACTTCCAGATGTGGTAGTGGTAAATCGAGCGATTACCCTGCCAGATAAAAGGCCCAAAGGAGGCAGACCAAGCAAATAGCAAATCGCCAGGATTGCAGTACTTATCCTCTTCAAGCGTCAGATTTGAGTAATACCAATGATTGGATGTGAACAAGTTACCAACCCGAAGAACAGGCGTGCCAGCATCGAGCAGCTCTTCTTTCTTGTACGCTCGACCATTAAGGATATTCACAACATCAGATAGTCGAGCCCATGCCCATCCTGCTGGCAGCTCAAATGCTGGATCTTCGTGATCTCTTCCAGTCAACGGCTTCTGCTTCTTGATCTTTCCCTCAGCCACCAACTTGGCCTTATCCGCGGCAATCCGCTTAAGCAACTCACTTGCCGGCTCATCACTCGGATCTTGCGGCACCAGCTTGCCGCGCACCGCCAGCTCCAGAATCAGCTCACGCAGCTTCTTGATGCCATTGGGCGCGCCGGCCAGCAGGGGGAGGTTGTCGGTCAGCAGGGCGGTCATGGGGTTTCACCTGAGTCAGGTGTGGAAGCTAAAGGCGAATCCCCCCCAGCCCCCCTTTTGCAAAGGGGGGAATTATGTTCTGCGTTGGTTTGGGGGGGCGTCGTACGAGCTTGCGAGCTGTGGACGTGCGCCAGGTTGCCAGGCTGTTTATAGGGTGCAGAGTCAGCCAGTTTGTCTCCCCCCTTTGCAAAAGGGGGGCTGGGGGGGATTGCTTTTGCTACTTCGGCAAAAATCACGCTCATCACATCTTCCAACTCAAGTAAAACCTGCCGATTGTCAAAACGGATTACCCGCAGTCCTAGCTGTTGCAGGGCAGCTGTTCGTTGTCGATCCCGCTCTTGTGCCGCTGTTTCGAGGTGTTGTGCCCCGTCCAGCTCTATCACCAGCTTGGCCGCTGCGCAGTAGAAATCGGCGATATACCCGGCCAGGGGCTTCTGGCGATAGAACTGCTGGTCCAATACTTGTTTGCGTCTGAGGCGATACCAAAGCCGCTGTTCGGCCTCGGTCATGTTGCTGCGCAGGTCGCGGGCTAAGGGTTTCAGGTTGCGGTTGTAGGGCAGCATGTAGCTCATCCTTGAGTAGATGCAGGCAGGTGCGGGTGCCCGGCGCGCTGGACTTGGCCCGATAGCGCCCGAGCGAATGCCAGTTGTTGCATTTTTCGCCACAACGGCATGGTGCTGGAGATCGTAGAAGAGCACCAATCTGTCGGAGCCGGCAATGTGCAGATTTTGCACATTGCCTTCGCGCTCCAGCTCGCCCTCGGCAAAGAGGTTGCGGATATGCCGGCCGATCACGGTACGGTCTCGGCCAATTGCTCCTGGCGCAACCAGACACTGTCGTGCTCGACGGTGACGGCAATCTGGCCGCTGGCGCTTTCGCTGTTCATGGTCTTCTTCCCTGAATCCCTATGAGCGGGTCAGCGCTTCATTCAGCACGGCCTTGAGCTGGTCGCGCAGCTCGCCGATCTCGCCTTGCAGTTGAGCGTAATTACGTAGCAGCTCGTCCGGGTCGTGGCTGACCTGCTCCCCCACGTGCGGGTTCTTGCAGTCCAGGTTCCAGTTGCGTGCCTGTAGCTCGTCGAGGCTGACCTTCCAGGCGAATTCGTTCTCCACCCGTGCGGCGAAGCCATCGGCCTCGTTGCCCCACCAGGCTTCCTCGACGGCGAATTCCTCGATGCGCATGGGCTTGGTCTTGGAGTAGCTCTTGTAGCCGGCCGGGTACTGGTGCTCGTAGAACCATACCTCTTTGGTCGGCGTGCCCTTGGTGAAGAACAGCAGGTTGGTCTTGATGCCGGTGTAGGGGTTGAACACGCCGTTGGGCAGGCGAACGATGGTGTGCAGGTTGCACTCGGTGAGCAGCTTTTCCTTGATACGGCTCTTGATGCCTTCGCCGAACAGGAAGCCGTCCGGCAGCACCACGGCGGCGCGGCCGCCGTCTTTGAGCAGGTGCATGATCAGCACCAAAAACAAATCGGCGGTCTCGCGGGTGCGGAAGGCGGCGGGGAAGTTGGTTTCGATGCCGTCTTCTTCCATGCCGCCGAACGGCGGGTTGGCGACGATGCAGTCGACCCGCTCGCCCGGACCCCAGCTGATCAGCGGGCGGCTCAGGGTGTTGTCGTGCTTGATCTGGCTGGGCACCTCGATGCCGTGCAGGATCATATTGGTGGTGGCCAGCAGGTGCGGCAGCGGCTTCTTCTCCACGCCGAAGATGCTGGCCTGCAGCGCGCGCTCGTCCTCGGCGGTGTTCACATAACGGCTGCGCTTGTGTTCGATGGAGCAGGTAAGGAAGCCGCCGGTACCACAGGCCGGATCCATGACCTTCTCGTGCAGCTTGGGGTCGACCATGCGCACCATAAATTCGGTGACCGGGCGCGGGGTGTAGAACTCGCCGGCGTTGCCGGCGCTCTGCAGGTCGCGCAGCAGCTGCTCGTACATGTCGCCGAAGGCGTGGCGCTCCTGGGCCTTGTTGAAGTCCACGCCTTCCTGAATCTTGTTGACCACCTGGCGCAGCAGCTGGCCGGACTTCATGTAGTTGTAGGCGTCCTCGAACACGCCGCGCACCACGAAGGCGGCCGGGGTGGTGCTGTATTCGTGGAGGTTCTGCAGCTGCGGGAACAGGTTGTTGTCGATGAAGTCCTTCAGCGTTTCGCCGGTCATGCCTTCCGGGTCGGCGGCCCAGGTGCGCCAGCGGCAGCTGTCGGGAATGGGCGACTTGTAGTGGTCGTCCATCAGTTCCCATTCCTGCTCGCGGTCGTCGAAGATCTTGAGGAATAGCATCCACACCAGCTGGCCGATGCGCTGCGCGTCGCCGTCGACACCGACGTCCTTGCGCATGATGTCCTGGATGGATTTGATGGTTGAGCTGATCGACATGGTGCTTTCCGTTACGGCTGGGCCGGAGGCACGGCTATGGCCTCCAGGCGCTGAAAAATAAGTTCTTCCCGCGCCTGCTGCTGGCGGGCGGCGGATTGCACGGCGTAGGCGAAGTCGCGGTGGGCGAGCAACGCAGTGATGGCCTGGGCGATGTAGTGGCGCAGGGCGGTTGGAGCCTGGGCCAGTTCGGCCTGCAGGCTGGCGCGGCCGTCCACCACGGCGAGGATGTCTTCGATATCGCGGCTGGCCAGTGGGTCGTTACGGCCACGGCCGCGATAGGCCTCCAGCTTGGTGGCGAGGAAGTAGCCGGGCGTGACGACGCGGATCAGGGTGCCGGACGGCAGGGCGTGATCGGCGGCGCTTTGCAGGGCATCGCGGTACCAGCGGTTGGTGAAGTTGAGAATGTCCTCGTCGTCGGGCATGAAGTCGACGATCAGCTCGCGGCCGGTCAGCGCGTTGGGCAGGCGCATGCGGCAGATCACCTCGTCATCGGGTGACTCCCTGAAACCGCGCTCGCGCAGCTCGGTGAGCAAGCGTTGCCACTTGCCGTAACCGAGCACATGGACGATCACGTCGACATCTTCGGTAAAACGCACCGCCTCGCGGGCGAAGGCATCGGTGAGCAGCAGCGCGGTGGTGCAGCCACCGACGAAGGCGACCTGACGCAGCAGCTCCGGCCCCAGAGCATCGGCCACGGTCTGCAGCATCTGCTCCTGCACGCGCCATTCAGCGGCCATCGGCTTCGCCTCGCAGCTGTTGCTCCAACAGCTCTCTGGCCAGGCTGGCCTCGCGCTCGTTGCCCAGGCGAATGGCATCGACCAGGGCGAGCATGGCGTAGAGGCCTTCGTCCTGACGGGCGGCGCTGGGCACGCTCTTGAATAGTGGTTCGACCGCCTGACCCATGTCGCTGCCCTGGGCATCTTCCCAGACCGGAATATGCTCACCGCCGGACAGCAGCTTGCCGGCCAGCACCGGCGCGGCATGGGCGGTGGCCAGGCCGCGCACTATGGGGCCGGGGCGCACCGGGAACACGTACTTCAGGCCGTGGCCGAGAAACTCGTTGAGGGCGCGGGTGTTGGTGCGCGGTATGCCGCTGCCCCGCTCCAGCTTGGCCAGCCCGGCGGCGATGCAGCGGTTGAGGGCATTGCTGACCTCGGACTTGCTGATGCCGGTGGACTGTTCCAGCGCGCGCATGGAGAAGTGCTCCGCCCTCTGCTCGGCGGCATGCTGCTGGTTTTCCAGGCTGGCGAGCTTGAGCAGCAGCAGGATGTCTTGGCCTTTCATCATGAAATGTCGTCTCCGTCCACTGTCT
The DNA here is from genome assembly GCF_039888625.1 of Pseudomonas sp. CAU 1711. Classification (NCBI taxonomy): domain Bacteria; kingdom Pseudomonadati; phylum Pseudomonadota; class Gammaproteobacteria; order Pseudomonadales; family Pseudomonadaceae; genus Pseudomonas; species Pseudomonas sp. CAU 1711. The sequence goes on along the minus strand of NZ_JBDQQT010000003.1, from coordinate 238,408 downwards.
ATGGACAAAGGACAGTTTGTCGAGCGGTTGGGTTGCCGTCAATGTTCGCGGGCCGGTGCTGTAGGGGGGATAACGCCGGATCGCCTGGTGGGCAAGGCTGCGCCGTTGCCCACCCTACGAAAAGCCTGTCAGCCGGCGTAGAGCTGCGCCTCCAGCTCGTGGACGGCTTGTTGGTAGCCGGGTTTGCCGCCGAACGCCTTGACCAGTTCGAGGGGCGCGCCGATCTGGCTGAAGGGGTCGATCTTGAGGATCTGCATGTCTTCGATGCTCTCGATGCCGGTGTCGGCGTACTTGTCGAGCAGCGCTTCCAGCACCTGGCGCACGGCGCCGGAGTACTTGGCGAAGTAGTTGCGCTTCTTCACTTGCTCGGCGCGCTCCTTGCGGGTGAGCGGCGGCTGATCGAAGGCGATATGGCAGATCAGGTCGAAGGGGTCGAGGGGCTGGCCGCGCTTGGCTGCAACCTCCTCGGCCAGGGCTTCCCACATCACGCCCTGGGCGGCCATTTCGTCGATGATGACCTTCTTCTGTTCGGCGTCGCTCCAGCGCCGCAGGAAGTCATCCAGCGAGGCGAACTGCTTGTGCACGCAGGCGCGGGTGTAGTCGTGCAGCGACTCGGTGATCAGCTTGCCGTCGGGGCCGTAGTACTGCACGCGCTCGGCGATGACATGGATCGGCAGGTCGCCGATCAGGTACTTGATGCGTTTCTTGCCGCCGGCCTGCTCTTCGGCTTCGTCTCCTTCGGGCAGCCAGTCGCTGCCGTCGACTATGCCATCCTCATCCTGCGGGCCTTCGGGCGGCACCGGGGATTGGTCGCCTTCGGGGGCATAGATCACCACGGGCTCGCCATCGAAAGCCGGGTCGGCGAACAGCTCGGTGGCCTTCTTGAAGTCCATGATGGTGAACCAGTACTTGCCGAAGTCCTCGTTGATGCGGGTGCCGCGGCCGATGATCTGCTTGAACTCGGTCATCGACTTGATGTGTTGGTCGAGCACGATCAGCTTGCAGGTCTGGGCATCGACGCCAGTGGTCATCAGCTTGCTGGTGGTGGCGATGACCGGGTAACGCGCCTCCGGGTTGATGAAGTTGTCCAGCTCGGCCTTGCCTTCCTGGTCGTCGCCGGTGATGCGCATGACGTACTTGCGATTCTCGGCCACGCGCTCGGGGTTGAGGTTGACCAGGGCCTGGCGCATGCGCTCGGCGTGGTCGATGTCGTCGCAGAAGACGATGGTCTTCTGGTAGGGATCGGTGGCCTTGAGGAACTCGCTGACTTTCTGCGCCACCAGTTGGGTGCGCGCCTCGATCACCAGATTGCGATCCATGTCCTTGAGGTTGTAGATGCGGTCTTCGATCAGCTCGCCGTTCTTGTCGAGCATGCCCTTGGGCGGGCGCCAGCCTTGCAGGTCCTTGTCGAAGTCGATGCGTACCACCTTGTAGGGCGCGAGGAAGCCGTCTTCGATGCCCTGCTTGAGGGTGTAGCTGTACACCGGCTCGCCGAAGTAGGTGATGCTGGACACCTCCCTGGTCTCCTTCGGTGTGGCGGTAAGGCCGACGTGGGTGGCGTTGGCGAAGTAGTCGAGAATCTCGCGCCAGGCGGAATCCTCGGCGGCGCTGCCGCGGTGGCATTCGTCGATCACGATCAGGTCGAAGAAATCGGGGGAGAACTGCTTGTAGACGTTCTTCTCTTCTTCGGCGCCGGTCACGGCCTGGTAGAGCGACAGGTAGATCTCGTAGGAGGTGTCGATCTGCCGTTTGGCGATCTTGGCCATCGCCTGGCCGAAGGGCTTGAAGTCGTTGTTCTTGGTCTGGTCGACCAGGATGTTGCGGTCGGCGAGGAAGAGGATGCGTTTCTTCTGCTTCGACTTCCACAGCCGCCAGATGATCTGGAAGGCGGTGTAGGTCTTGCCGGTGCCGGTGGCCATGACCAGCAGCACGCGATCCTGCCCGCGGGCTACCGCCTCGACGGTGCGGTTGATGGCATTCATCTGGTAGTAGCGCGGCATGCGGCCGGAGCCGTCGTCGTAGTAAGGCGCTTCGATGCGTTGCTGGGCTTGATCGTCCAGGCCTTTCCACTGGCAGTAGCGCTGCCAGAGTTCTTCGGGGCTGGGGAACTGGTCGAGGCTGAGTTCGGTTTCCACCTGCGCGCCAGTGCCGGTACGGTCGTGGAACAGGAAGCCATCGCCGTTGCTGGAGAAGACGAAGGGCACATCCAGTGCGTCCGCGTAGCCGAGCGCCTGCTGCATGCCGGAGCCGAGGGAGTGCTTGTTGTCCTTCGCCTCGATCACGGCGATGGGCAGGTTCTTCTGGTAGCTGAGGAGGTAGTCGGCGCGTTTGCGTTCGCCGCGGCTGTGCAGCTTGCCGCGCACCATGATGCGCCCGGCGGTAAAGCCGAACTCCTCCAGCACCTGCTTGTGCATGTCCCAACCCGCCCGCCGGATCGCCGGGGCGATGTACTTACTGCAGATATCTCGTTCGGAGAGCGACTTCTTATCCATGTGTCCGTTCTCAATGACGCCGACCTGGTCGTTTCATGCCAGCCCTGCAGATGTGCTTGTCCGGCGTAAATGTACCCCGTTTGCCATCCATCTGCCGCTGGCACGCTACCTGACTGCCTCGCCCCCTGAACAAGCCAGAACTGGCAGGCCGCAACGTCGACAGCCTCATACGCGCCAAAAAGCACATAGGTTCGCCACCTTTAGCAAGCCTCGCTACAATCGTCGACTTTCTTTCGACTGGGGCCGCGACACCCGTGTCCGTACTGCAACTGCCGAAACTGCCGGGCGCCGCCGGCAAACAGCACTGGGGCAACCTGCCCGGTGCCGCCCTCTCCCTGGCCATCGCCGAGGCCGCCAGCGCGGCACGCCGCTTCACCCTGCTGCTGACCGCCGACAGCCAGAGCGCCGAGCGCCTGCAGGAGGAACTGGCGTTCTTCGCCCCGGACCTGCCGGTGCTGCATTTCCCCGACTGGGAAACGCTGCCGTACGATGTGTTCTCGCCGCACCAGGACATCATTTCCCAGCGCATCGCCACCCTCTACCGCCTGCCGGAGATCAAGCACGGCGTGCTGGTGGTGCCGATCGCCACCGCCCTGCACCGCCTGGCGCCGACCCGATTCCTGCTCGGCTCCGGCCTGCTGCTGGACGTCGGCCAGAAGCTCGACGTGGAGGAGATGCGCGCACGCCTGGAGGCCGCCGGCTACCGCTGCGTGGACACCGTCTACGAACACGGCGAGTTCGCCGTGCGCGGCGCGCTGATCGATCTGTTCCCCATGGGCAGCGACTCGCCCTACCGCATCGACCTGTTCGACGACGAGATCGAGACCCTGCGCACCTTCGACCCGGAGACCCAGCGCTCGGTGGACAAGGTGGAGTCGATCCGCCTGCTGCCGGCCCGCGAGTTCCCCCTGGAGAAGAAGGCCGTCAGCGATTTCCGCGGGCGCTTCCGCGAACGCTTCGACGTCGACTTCCGTCGCTGCCCGATCTACCAGGACCTCGCCTCCGGCATCACCCCGTCCGGCATCGAGTACTACCTGCCGCTGTTCTTCGAGCAGACCGGCACCCTGTTCGACTACCTGCCGGCGGACACCCAGGTGTTCTCCCTGCCGGGCATCGAGCAGGCCGCCGAACAGTTCTGGCTTGATGCGCGCAACCGCTACGAGGATCGCAGGGTCGACCCGGAGCGCCCGCTGCTGCCGCCGGCCGATATCTTCCTGCCGGTGGACGAGTGCTTCGCCCGCCTGAAGAACTGGCCGCGCGTGGTGGTCAGCCAGGAGGACGTGGAAACCGGCGTCGGCCGCGAGCGCTTCGACGCCCGCGCCCTGCCGGACCTGGCCATCCAGGCCAAGGCCAGCGAACCGCTGGCGGCGCTGCGCCGCTTTATCGAGGAGTTCGACGGCAGAGTGCTGTTCAGCGCCGAGTCCGCCGGCCGCCGCGAAGTGCTGCTGGAGCTGCTGGCGCGGCTCAAGCTCAAGCCGGTGGAAGTGGCCGGCTGGAAGGAATTCGCCGAGAGCCGCGAGCGCCTGGCCATCTGCATCGCGCCGCTGGACGAGGGCCTGCTGCTCGACGACATCGCCCTGGTCGCCGAGAGCCCGCTGTTCGGCCAGCGGGTGATGCAGCGCCGCCGCCGCGAGAAATCGCGTGACGGCGGCGACAACCTGATCAAGAACCTCACCGAGCTGCGCGAAGGCGCGCCGGTGGTGCATATCGATCATGGCGTGGGCCGCTACCTGGGCCTGGTGACCATGGAGTTCGACGGCCAGGCCGCCGAGTTCCTCGCCCTGATGTACGCCGAGGAAGCCAAACTCTACGTGCCGGTGGCCAGCCTGCACCTGATCGCCCGCTACACCGGCAGCGACGACGCCCTGGCCCCGCTGCACCGCCTCGGTTCGGAGACCTGGCAGAAGGCCAAGCGCAAGGCCGCCGAGCAGGTGCGCGACGTCGCCGCCGAGCTGCTGGATATCTACGCCCGCCGCGCCGCCCGCGAGGGCTATGCGTTCAAGGACCCGGCCGCCGACTACGCCACCTTCAGCGCCGGCTTCCCCTTCGAGGAGACCCCGGACCAGCAGAACGCCATCGATGCGGTGCGCGAGGACATGCTGGCGGCCAAGCCGATGGACCGCCTGGTGTGCGGCGACGTCGGCTTCGGCAAGACCGAGGTGGCCATGCGTGCCGCCTTCATCGCCGTGCACAGCGGCCGCCAGGTCGCCGTGCTGGTGCCGACCACATTGCTCGCCCAGCAGCACTACAACAGCTTCCGCGACCGCTTCGCCGACTGGCCGGTGACGGTCGAGGTGATGAGCCGCTTCAAGACCGCCAAGGAGGTCAACGAGGCGGTAGCCAAGCTGGCCGAAGGCAAGATCGATATCGTCATCGGCACCCACAAGCTGCTGCAAGACGACGTCAAGTTCCAGAACCTCGGCCTGGTGATCATCGACGAGGAGCACCGTTTCGGCGTGCGCCAGAAGGAACAGCTCAAGGCCCTGCGCAGCGAGGTGGATATCCTCACCCTGACCGCCACGCCGATTCCGCGCACCCTGAACATGGCGGTGTCGGGCATGCGCGACCTGTCGATCATCGCCACCCCGCCGGCGCGCCGGCTGTCGGTACGCACCTTCGTCATGGAGCAGCACGATTCGGTGATCAAGGAGGCGCTGCTGCGCGAACTGTTGCGCGGCGGCCAGGTGTACTACCTGCACAACGATGTGAAGACCATCGAGAAGTGCGCCGCCGACCTCGCCGCCCTGGTGCCCGAGGCGCGCATCGCCGTCGGCCACGGGCAGATGCACGAGCGCGATCTGGAACGGGTGATGAGCGACTTCTACCACAAGCGCTTCAACGTGCTGGTGGCCTCGACCATCATCGAGACCGGCATCGACGTGCCCAGCGCCAACACCATCCTCATCGAGCGCGCCGACAAGTTCGGCCTGGCCCAGCTGCACCAGCTGCGCGGCCGGGTCGGCCGCAGCCACCACCAGGCCTACGCCTACCTGCTGACGCCGCCACGCAAGGGCATGACCGACGACGCGCAGAAGCGCCTGGAGGCCATCGCCAATGCCCAGGATCTGGGCGCCGGTTTCGTCCTCGCCACCCACGACCTGGAAATCCGCGGCGCCGGCGAGCTGCTCGGCGACGGTCAGAGCGGGCAGATCCAGGCGGTCGGCTTCACCCTCTATATGGAGATGCTGGAGCGCGCGGTCAAAGCCATCCGCAAGGGCGAGCAGCCCAACCTGGAGCAACCGCTGGGCGGCGGCGCCGAGATCAACCTGCGAGTACCGGCGCTGATCCCCGACGACTACCTGCCGGACGTGCACAGCCGGCTGATCCTCTACAAGCGCATCGCCAGCGCCGCCGACGAGGACGGCCTGAAGGAGCTGCAGGTGGAGATGATCGACCGCTTCGGCCTGCTGCCGGAGCCGACCAAGAACCTGATGCGCCTGACCCTGCTCAAGCTTCAGGCCGAGAAGCTCGGCATCAGGAAGATCGACGCCGGCCCGCAGGGTGGGCGCGTCGAGTTCGCCGCCGACACCTGCGTCGACCCGCTGGTGCTGATCAAGCTGATCCAGAGCCAACCGAACCGCTACAAGTTCGAAGGCGCCACCCTGTTCAAGTTCCAGGTGCCGATGGAGCGCCCGGAAGAACGCTTCAATACCCTGGAGGCGCTGCTCGAGCGCCTCGCTCCCTGATATCTGAAAGGACTGCCCCATGCACGCGTTTCGCCCCCTGCTCCTGCTGTTCTGCCTGATCGCCCCGCAGGTCTTCGCCGAAGGCCTGTACCAGATCGAGCTGATCGTCTTCCGCCAGGCCGGCGAGGCGCTCTCCACCAGCCTGCCGGCCCCGGACGACTGGGCCGTGGGCGCATCCCCCATCGCCGGCAGCGAGCGCGGCACCGCGCTGAACGACGAGGCCGCCAAGCTCAATCCGGGCAACGGCTACCAGGTGCTGCTGCACCAGGCCTGGGCGCAGCAGCTTTCCGCCGTGCCGAGCAAGGCCGCGCTGAGCACCGGCAGCGAGCAGTTCGGCCACTTTCCGGTCGAGGGTGTGGTGACCCTCAGCGAAGAGCAGCGCCTGATCGACCTGGAGGCCGACTTCTGGGTCAACCGCTTCGACGCCGACGGCCTGCTCAGCGGCAGCGAGCGCGTACGCCAGCGCACCCGCCTCAAGCTCGGCGAGCTGACCTACCTGGACAACGGCAGCCTCGGCCTGCTGGTCAAGGCCACCCAGCCCTGATATGCACGACTTGCAGGAACTTCTTCGCCACGCCGACTGGCAGCAGGCCTTCGATAGCGGCAGCCTGCGCCGTGGCCGCCAATACGCCAGCGAGCAACGGGTCGGCATCGACTCCTGCGCCGAGTTGCTGATCAGGGCCCACTGCCGCGGCTCGGCCGGCAACCACTACGAGCAGCAGATCCTCCTCGGCACCCGCAACGCCCCGGTGATAGGGCGCTGCAGCTGCCCGGTCGGTTACAACTGCAAGCACTGCGCCGCCGTGCTGTTTCATCTCGGCAGCAGCGCCGCTCAGCCCGAGCGAGGACTCTCCGGCCCGTTGCGCCATTGGCTGGAGCAGCTGCCGAGCGCCCTGCGCGACGCGGACCAGTACCCCGAGGGCGAGCTGTCGCGCCTGCACTACCAACTGATCCCCGACCTCGAAATCCAAGTGTTCAAGGTACGCCTGCGCAAGGATGGCCGCATCGCCGAGCGCAAGCCCTACCACGCCTTCCGCGAGGCACCGCTGCGCCAGCCGCGCTTCGCCCTGCCGCTGGACCTGCGCATCGCCCGCCTGGCCTACACCGGCAACCGTGGCTACTACCAGAGCAACCGCTTCGAACCGTGCGGCGCCGAAGGCGGCGAACTGCTCGCCCTGCTGCTCAGCAGCGGCCGGCTGTATCTCGACGATCTCGATCTCGTCCCGCTGCGCGCCGGCCCCGCCCGCCAGGCCCGCTTGAGCTGGCAGCAGACCCGCGAGGGTGCCTACCTGCCCCACTGGAAAAGCCTGCAGGGCGAGCACTGCGACGTGCTCAGCGCCGTGCAACCGCTGCACTACCTCGACTTCGACAGCGGCGAGATAGGCCCGCTGGAGCATGGCCTACCGGACCGCCTGGCCAGCCACCTGAGCCAGCTACCCGCCATAGCGCCAGCCGAAGCGGATCTGTTCGGCCTGGCCCTGCACGAACTGGCGCCCGAGGTCCCGCTACCCACCCAACCCAGCGAGCGCCGGATCGACGACCTGCAGCCGACGCCGCGCCTACTGCTCGGCAGCAAGCTGCTGAGCGTCTACCTGCCTGGCAGCGGGCGCATGAGCCAGCAGTACCAGCACCGCGCCGCGCTCAGCTTCGACTATGCCGGCAAGCGCGTGCATGGCAAGGCCGCCCCCGGCGAGCGCATCCGCCTGACGCGCGATAACCAGCTGCTCAGCATCTGCCGCCAGGCCGAGCAGGAGAAGGCCCTGCGTCGCCAACTGGAGAAGCACGGCCCGCGCCCGGCCAAACGCCAGAGCCAGGCACTACCGGCGCAGGCCGGCGACATGTTCGAGCTGGCCGACGACAACGCCTGGCTGGCATTCGCCCAGCAGGCCCTGCCCCTGCTGCGCGAGCAAGGCTGGCAGATCGAGATCGCGCCCGGCTTCCAGTTCGACCTGACGCCGGTGGATGGCTGGTATGCCGACCTCGACGAGGCCCCCGAGCACGACTGGTTCGATCTGGAACTGGGCATTCTGGTCGAGGGTCGGCGCATCAGCCTGCTACCGGTGCTGCTGCGCTTGATCCAGCGCAGCCCCGAGCTGCTCAGTCCGGCCAACCTGCAGCAGCGCGGCGATGAGGAGCTGCTACGCCTGCAGCTCGACGAACAGCGCAGCGAGGATGGCCGTCCGTTGCAAGTGGTGCTGCCCTACGGCCGCCTCAAGCCGGTGTTGGCCACCCTCGGCGAACTCTATCTGCGCGACCAGACCCCGAGCGCCGCCCTGCGCCTCTCCGCCCCCGACGCCGCGCGTCTGAGCGAGCTGGAGGGCCTGCCACTGGAGTGGCAAGGCGGCGAACGGCTGCGCGACTTCGCCCGCCGCCTGCGCGACTGCCACAGCGCCCCGGTGCTCGCCCCGCCAGGCCTGCAGGCCGAACTGCGCCCCTATCAGCTCGAAGGGCTGGGCTGGATGCAGACCCTGCGCGAGCTGAGCGCCGGCGGCGTGCTGGGCGATGACATGGGCCTGGGCAAGACGCTGCAGACCCTCGCTCACCTGCTTACCGAGAAGCACGCCGGCCGCCTCGACCGCCCTGCCCTGGCGGTGATGCCCACCAGCCTGATCCCCAACTGGCAAGACGAGGCCGCGCGCTTCGCCCCGCAGCTGCGCGTGCTGGCCCTGCACGGCCCGCAGCGGCAGAAGGACTTCGCCCGGCTCGGCGAATACGACCTGCTGCTGACCACCTACGCCCTGCTCCCGCGCGACCTCGAACAACTGCGCCGGCAGCCGCTGCACCTACTGGTCCTCGACGAAGCGCAGTACATCAAGAACCCCGCCAGCAAGGCCGCCCAGGCCGCCCGCCAGCTAGAGGCCCGCCAGCGCCTGTGCCTGACCGGCACGCCCCTGGAGAACCACCTGGGCGAACTCTGGTCGCTGTTCCACTTCCTCATGCCCGGCTGGCTCGGCGACAGCAAGCGCTTCACCCGCGATTACCGGACCCCGATCGAGAAACACGGCGACGGCGCCCGCCTGGCCCACCTCAATGCACGGATCAAGCCCTTCCTGCTGCGCCGCAAGAAGGACCAGGTAGCCAAGGAGCTGCCGGCCAAGAGCGAAATCGTCCATTGGGTCGAACTCAGCGAGGCGCAGCGCGACCTCTATGAGACCGTGCGCCTGGCGATGGACAGGAAGGTGCGCGACGAGATCGAGCGCAAGGGCCTGGCGCGCAGCCAGATCGTCATCCTCGAGGCCCTGCTCAAGCTGCGCCAGGTCTGCTGCGACCTGCGCCTGGTGAAGGGCGGCGCGGCCGGGCGCAAGTCCGGCAGCCACTCCGGCAAGCTCGACAGCCTGCTGGAGATGCTCGAAGAGTTGCGCGAGGAAGGCCGCCGCGTGCTGCTGTTCTCCCAGTTCACCTCGATGCTGGCGCTGATCGAGGCTGAGCTGCAGCAGCGCGACATGCCCTACGTGCTGCTGACCGGCGACACCACGGACCGCCGCACGCCGGTGCGCCGCTTCCAGAGCGGCGAGGTTCCGCTGTTCCTGATCAGCCTCAAGGCCGGCGGCACCGGACTCAACCTGACCGCCGCCGATACCGTGATCCACTACGACCCCTGGTGGAATCCGGCGGCGGAGAACCAGGCCACCGACCGCGCCTACCGCATCGGCCAGGACAAGCCGGTGTTCGTCTACAAGCTGATCGCCCGTGGCACGGTGGAGGAGAAGATCCAGCAGTTGCAGCAACGCAAGGCCGCCCTCGCCGCCGGCGTGCTGGAACGCGGCGCCGAGGCCGACTGGCAGCTGCGCGACGAGGATATCGACGCGCTCTTCGCGCCGCTGCCCGCCTAGCCGGTCGTTGCCGATGCGCCGCGACCGCGACGAGATTAGTCCGCCGCCAGCACCCTGCCCAGCACCGCGCGCACCTTGTCGATGCCGCGCGCCAGCTCGGCCTCGATCTCGGCCATGGAGATGATGCCGCTGGCCTTGCCGGCCGCCGGATTGACCACCAGCGCCAGGCAGGCGTAGGGCAGCTCCAGCTCACGGGCCAGGGCGGCCTCGGGCATGCCGGTCATGCCGACGATGTCACAGCCGTCGCGCTCCAGGCGGGCGATTTCCGCCGCCGTCTCCAGGCGCGGCCCCTGGGTGGCGCCATAGACACCGTGACTACTGTGCGGGTAGCCGAGTTCCTGCAGGGCGGCGATCAGCCGGCCGCGCAGCGCCTCGTCGTAGGGGTGGCTGAAATCGACATGGGTGACATGCGCGAGCTCGCCCTCGAAGAAGCTATGTGCGCGCCCCCAGGTGTAGTCGATCAGCTGATGCGCTACACAGAGGTGGCCGCTGCCCATGGCCGGGTGAATGCCGCCCACCGCGTTGACCGCCAGCACCGCCTCGGCACCGGCCTGCTTGAGCGCCCAGAGGTTGGCGCGATAGTTCACCTGGTGCGGCGGAATGCGGTGTGGATGGCCGTGACGGGCGAGGAACAGCACCTCGCGCCCGGCATACTGGCCACGCAGCACCTCCGCCGAGGGCTGGCCATAGGGCGTGTCGAGGCTCTGCGCCTGTTTGAGGTCGAGGCCCTCCAGCTGGGTCAGGCCGCTGCCGCCGATGATGGCGTAGGTCGTCATCGCCAACCCCTCAATCGATCAGCTGGGCGTCGCGCAACGCGGCGACGGCCTGCAGCCAGCGCGGCTGCTGTTTGTAGTCGGTGCGGGCGAAGCCCCGCCCGCGCATGCGCGCAAGCCCCTGGGGCGGTCGCACGCCGAGACGCTGCAGGGCGCTCAGGGCCAGCTCGGCGGCGCCACGGTCGTTGCACACCAGGCCCATGTCGCAACCGGCGCTCAGGGCCGCCTCGATGCGGCTGGCGGCGTCGCCCACCACATGGGCGCCGGCCATCGACAGGTCGTCGCTGAAGATCACCCCCTGGAAGCCCAGCTCGCCGCGCAGGATGTCCTGCAGCCAGCGCCGCGAGAAACCGGCCGGCCCGGCGTCCACCTGCGGATAGATGACATGGGCCGGCATCACCGCGGCCAGCTGCCGGCTCAGGCGCTGGAACGGGATCAGGTCCTTGGCGCGAATCTCCTCCAGGCTGCGCTCGTCGACCGGGATGGCCACATGGGAGTCGGCCTCGGCCCAGCCATGGCCGGGGAAGTGCTTGCCGCAGGCGGCCATGCCCGCGGCGTTCATGCCGCGGATAAAGGCGCCGGCCAGGCGGGTCGCAAGCTCCGGGTCGCCCTCGAAGCTGCGGCTGCCGACCACGGCGCTGCGCTGGTGGTCCAGGTCCAGCACCGGGGCGAAACTGAGGTCCAGCCCCACGGCCAGCACCTCGCTGGCCATCAGCCAGCCGCAGTGCTCGGCCAGCCGCTCGGCGGCGGCGTTATCGGCCAGCGCGCGCATCGCCGGCAGGCGCACGAAGCCGCGGCGCAGGCGCTGCACGCGCCCACCCTCCTGATCCACGGCCAGCAGCAGGTCCGGACGCACGGCGCGGATCGCCGCGCACAGCTCGCGCACCTGGCGTGGCTCCTCGATGTTGCGGGCGAACAGGATCAGGCCGGCCACCTCGGGCTGGCGCAGCAGGTGGCGATCTTCGGCAGTCAGCCAGGTGCCCTGGATGTCCAGCATCAGGGAGCCATGCAGAGTCTGTGTCACAAGTAATCCTTAAGCGAGGTCGGTGGTGGCCCACTGCGGGCACGCCGCCTCGTCGATCTGAACCGGGCAATGGAGCGGGACGCGGGGGAAGAGTTCCAGCAGGTCGGCGTTGCGCAGGCGGATGCAGCCATGGGAGCGCGGCACGCCCATCGGCTGGTTGTCGGGCGTGCCATGCAGGTAGATGTAGCGGCGGAAGGTGTCGACCGCACCCAGGCGGTTGATCCCGGGCTCGCGGCCGCTGAGCCAGAGGATACGGGTGAGGATCCAGTCGCGCCCGGGGAACTGTGCGTCCAGCGCCGCGGACCAGACCTCGCCGGTCCAGCGCCGCCCGCGCAGCACCGCCCCCAGCGGCAGGCCCTCGCCAATCTTCGCCCGCACCTGGTGGCGGCCGCGCGGCGTGCAGTTGGAGCCGCTGCGCTCGCCGGCGCCATTGAGCGCGGTGGACACCGGCAGGCGCACCACCAGCTGCCCGTCGGCGAAGCCGTACAGACACTGGTCGGCGATGGAGATATGCAGGAAATCGAGCGAACGCATAGTGGCTAGCTTAGCCCATCGACCCGCCCAGGCACAGCGTCAGCCGGCCTTGGCGGTCGCACTCACCTTGGCGCGCGGCTTGAACTGGGCGTTGGCCAGCACCTCGTCGTTCACCCCGCTCTCGGCGCGCATGCCGGCGGCGAGGAAGGGCACCATCAGGCGCATCACCTGCTCGATCGAGGTATCCACGCCGAAGTCGTTCTCCGCCATGCCGCGCAGGGCCTTGATCCCGGACATGCTGAACGCCGCGGCGCCGAGCATGAAGTGTACGCGCCAGAAGATCTCCAGCGGTGGCAGCTTGGGCGCCACCTCGTTGAGCAGCTGCATGTAGCGGCGGAAGACCTTGCCGTACACCTCTTCCAGATACTTGCGCAGGTGCCCCTGGCTCTGGCTGAAGGCCAGACCGAGCAGGCGCATGAAGATGGACAGGTCGTTGCCGCTGCGCGGCTTCACCGCGAGCGCCTGCTCCACCAGCATCTCCAGCAGCTCCTCCAGGCTGGCCTTGCCGTCCGGCCTGGCCTGGCGGCGGTCCAGCTCGCGTTCGAGACTGATGCAGAAAGGCCCGAGGAAGCGCGAGAACACCGCCTGGATCAGCGCCTTCTTGGAGCCGAAGTGGTAATTGACGGCGGCCAGGTTGACCCCGGCCTTGCTGGTGATCAGACGCAGGGAAGTCTCGGCGAAGCCCTTTTCCGCGAACAGCTGCTCGGCAGCATCCAAAATGCGCTCAACGGTCTCTGATTGAGCCATGACACCCTCACCTGACAAACACTTGTTTGAAACATACGTTTCAGGCTCTAGCCCTGTCAAGCCTGACAGGCCCATTCATGGCTGACCGGTCACGCATTTAACCATAGGTCAACCGGGCAAATTCCCCACTCGCCCCGCCGGGCGGCAGAAATGGCGATTTCGCCTTCGACTGAAACAACTGTTGCCAGCGGCCAATCACTGTATATAATCACAGCAACTGTATAAACAGACAGACCGCCAGCATGCTCAAACTGACGCCGCGCCAATCCGAGATTCTCGCCTTCATCAAGCGTTGCCTGGAAGACAACGGCTATCCGCCGACCCGCGCCGAGATCGCCCAGGAACTCGGCTTCAAGTCCCCCAACGCCGCCGAGGAACACCTCAAGGCCCTGGCCCGCAAGGGCGCCATCGAGATGACTCCGGGCGCCTCGCGCGGCATCCGCATCCCCGGCTTCGAGCCGGCCGCCCAGGAGGAAGAAGGCCTGCCGGTGATCGGCCGGGTCGCCGCCGGCGCGCCGATCCTCGCCCAGCAGAACGTGGAGGACTCCTGCAAGATCAATCCGGAGTTCTTCCACCCCAAGGCCGACTACCTGCTGCGCGTGCGCGGCATGAGCATGAAGGACATCGGCATCCTCGATGGCGACCTGCTGGCCGTGCACACCACCCGCGAGGCCCGCAACGGCCAGATAGTGGTCGCCCGTATCGATGACGAGGTCACGGTCAAACGCTTCCAGCGCACCGGCAACAAGGTGCTGCTGATCGCAGAGAACCCGGAGTTCGCCCCCATCGAGGTGGACCTGGAAGAACAGGACCTGGTGATCGAAGGCCTGAGTGTCGGCGTGATCCGCCGCTGAGCATCGAGGAGAGCTTCATGCAGTTCCCGCAGTCGCTGAACCGTTCGCAACTCCCGCTGTTTGAAGCCTTCCTCGGCAGTAGCCTGCCATTGCTCGACGAAGCGCCGGGCCCAGCCTGGCAAGACGAGCCCGAGCCCTTCAGCGAGCTGCGCCTGACCGGCTCGCTCGGCAACTGCCGGCACCTGCTCGGCCCGGTGCTGCGCGAGCTCAGCCTGAACCAGGACGCCCGCTGGCTGACCCTGGTCGCCCCGCCCGCCGCCATCACCACCGCCTGGCTGCGCAGCGCCGGCCTCAATCTCGATCGCCTGCTGCTGTTGCAACCGCGCGCCGGTCAGAATGCGCAGGATCTAGCCCGCGAGGCGCTACGCCTGGGCCGCAGCCACACGGTGGTGAGCTGGCTCGACCTGCAGCCGGTTCAGCGCGCAAGCCTGGCCTGCGCCGCTCGCCTGGGCAGCGCGCAGAGCCTGAATATTCGACTGGATTGATGTCTCTCGCCGCTTCGCAGCGCCCCTAGCGGGCGCCGCGATCAGTGCAGCACACGCGGCTGCTCTTCGTGCTCGATCTCGCCTTCGGCCAGGCGGCCGGCCATCTGCACGCCGACATTGAGCATGGCCTTGGCCACCTCGACATGATGCCCCTGCAGGAAGGCCTTGGCATCCGCCGAGAAGTCCAGGGTCACCAGCACTTCCTCATCCTCGGCGCGACGCAGAATGATGCGGCCATCGGGCAGTTCGACGATTTCGAGGAAGGAAGTGGGCATGGCGGGAATCTCCTAGCGGACGGCCAGTGTAACAGCCAAAAGGCCATCACCCCAGGATAAATGAGCCGCGCCGCACGCTCAGCACTCGCTGAGCGACTCCCGGTAGCGCAGCACCAGCTGCTTGAGCTGCTGGCGCCAGCTCTCCAGCTCATCGCTGTTCAACGCCGGCGACTCCTCCTCGATGCTGACCGCGCCGATCAGCGGCAGCCCCGGATCGACCTTGGCGGTCTTCGGCGCCTGCGGCGGCTGGAACAACGCCGCATGGGCGGCCAGCAGACGGGCCAGCCAGCTCTCCGGCTGCCGGGCGATCTCCACCAGCTCAGCCAGTTCCGGGGTCGGCGAGGCCTGCAGCACGTCCTGGTTCAGCAGCAGTTCCACGCGCGGCGCGTAGGCCTCGGCCAGCCTGTAGTAGCCGGCCACCTCGTGGCACAACCCCAGCAGCGCGCCATAGAGGTGGAACAGCGCCGCCTCGCGCTCGGCCAGCATCAGCGCCTGGGCGTTCATCGCCTCGCCGGCCTCGGCCTTGCGCAGGTTCTCCAGAGCCAGGCCGGCGAAGAAGATCTTCTGGTTGGTGCGGGTATAGAGTTCGTGGGCCATGCCAGTGCCTCGCAGATGTTCGGGGTGGACAGCGCGCCCGCATCACGGGCGCTCGGGCGCGATCAGCGCTTGTCTTCCACCTTCCACTTGCCGCCGTCGAAGAAGGCGCGCCAGCCGGTGGGCTTGCCGTCCACCTCGCTCTGCACATATTGCTCCTTGGTCTTGCGGCTGTAGCGGATCACCGCCGGGCGGCCTTCCGGATCCTTCTGCGGGGCGTCCAACAGGAAGTGATACTTGGGGTCGATCTCGCTCTTGTGCGGAATCAGTTCCAGCACCAGCGGCGCGCGGGTCTCGCGGTTCTTCGGGAAGCCGCTGGCGGCGAGGAACAGCCCCGAGGCACCGTCACGCAGCACATAGGTGTCGTCGACCTTCTCGCAGCGCAGCTCCGGCATCGGCACCGCATCCATCTTGGGCGGCGCCGCCTCACCGTTCTTGAGCAGCTTGCGGGTGTTCTTGCAGCTGGCGTTGGTGCAGCCGAAGAACTTGCCGAAGCGACCGGTCTTGAGCTGCATCTCGCTGCCGCACTTGTCGCACTCCAGGCTCGGGCCCTCGTAGCCCTTGATGCGGTACTGGCCCTGCTCGATCTCGTAGCCGGCGCAATCCGGGTTGTTGCCGCAGATATGCAGTTTGCGGGTCTCGTCGAGCAGATAGGCGTCCATGGCGGTCGCGCAGATCGGGCAGCGGTGCTTGCCCAGCAGCACCAGGGATTCGGACTCGCCCTCGTCGTCGGCGGCGATCTCGTCGCCCGGAATCAGGTTGAGGGTGGCCTTGCAGCGTTCCTTCGGCGGCAGCGCATAGCCGGAACAGCCGAGGAACACGCCGGTGGAGGCGGTGCGGATCATCATCGGCCGGCCGCATTCGCGGCAGGCGATATCGGTCGGGGTCGGCTGGTTGGCGCGCATGCCGTCGTTGGCCGCCTCGGCCAGCTCCAGCTTCTTGCGGAAATCGCCGTAGAACTCGTCGAGCAGGTGCTTCCAGTCGCGCTCGCCCTGGGCCACGTCGTCGAGGTGCTCCTCCATGGCGGCGGTGAAGCCGTAGTCCATCAGGTTGGCGAAACTCTCGTCGAGACGCTCGGTGACGATGTCGCCCATCTTCTCGGCGTAGAAGCGGCGGTTGTGCACGGTGACGTAGCCGCGCTCCTGGATGGTCGAGATGATCGCCGCATAGGTGGACGGCCGGCCGATGCCGCGCTTTTCCAGCTCCTTGACCAGGCTGGCCTCGGAGAAACGCGCCGGCGGCTTGGTGAAGTGCTGGCTGGGGTCGAGCTTGAGCAGCTCGAGCGCCTCGCCCTCCTTCATCTCCGGCAGCACGTCGTCCTCGCCCGGCTTGCCCTGTTGCGGCAGCACGCGGGTGTAGCCGTCGAACTTGAGGATGCGGCCCTTGGCGCGCAGCTCGAAGGCGCCAGCGGCGACGCTGACGCTGGTGGACAGGTATTCGGCCGGCGGCATCTGGCAGGCCACGAACTGGCGCCAGATCAGCTCGTACAGGCGCTCGGCGTCGCGCTCCATGCCGGACAGCTGAGTCGGGCGCAGGTTGACGTCGGACGGGCGGATCGCCTCGTGCGCTTCCTGGGCACCCTCCTTGCTCGAATAGAGGTTCGGCTTGGCCGGCAGGTATTTCTGGCCGAACTCGCTGTCGATAAAGCCCCTGACCATCTCGATGGCGTCGGCCGACAGATTGGTCGAGTCGGTACGCATGTAGGTGATGTAGCCGGCCTCGTAGAGACGCTGGGCCATCATCATGGTCTTCTTCACGCCGAAGCCGAGGCGGTTGCTCGCCGCCTGCTGCAGGGTGGAGGTAATGAAAGGCGCGCTCGGCTTGCTTGAGGTCGGCTTGTCCTCGCGCTTGGCCACGCTGTAGCTGGAAGCCTTGAGCTTCTCCAGCGCCGCCATGGCCTGGGCCTCGTTGAGCGGCTTGAAGGCCTCGCCGTTCTCGCGGACCACCTCGAAGCGCACCTTGTCGCTCTTGGCCGTGCCCAGGTCGGCGTGCACCTCCCAGTACTCTTCCGGCACGAAGGCGCGGATTTCCTTCTCGCGGGCCACCACCAGCTTCACCGCCACCGACTGCACGCGACCGGCGGACAGGCCGCGAGCGATCTTGGCCCACAGCAGCGGCGAGACCATATAGCCCACGACGCGATCGAGGAAGCGCCGCGCCTGCTGGGCATTGACCCGGTTGATGTCGAGCTCGCCCGGCTGGGAGAAGGCCTCTTGGATGGCCTTCTTGGTGATCTCGTTGAACACCACGCGCTTGTAGCGGCTGTCGTCGCCGCCGATGGCCTCGCGCAGGTGCCAGGCGATGGCCTCCCCTTCGCGGTCCAAGTCGGTTGCGAGATAGATGGTGTCGGCATCCTTGGCCAGGCGGCGCAGCTCCTCGATCACCTTCTCCTTGCCCGGCAGGATCTCGTACTTGGCCTTCCAGCCGTGCTCGGGATCGACGCCCATGCGGGCGAACAGCTGGCGCTTGGCCTTTTCCTTGGGCGACAGGGCCGGCGCCTCGGCGGCCGCAGCCTTGCCGCGCTTGGCCGGCTCCTTGCTGGCGCTGGCGGAACCGCTGGTGGGCAGGTCACGAATATGGCCGATGCTCGACTTCACCACGTACTGGTTGCCCAGGTACTTGTTGATGGTCTTGGCCTTGGCCGGGGATTCCACTATGACCAGCGATTTGCCCATGGATCGGAGAATTCCTGAAAGCTAGAAGGGAAGAAATAAGAGGCGGGAGCCTATCAAGGCACCGCTATATATAGTGGCGCCTGAGCCCAGGTCAAGGGCGAGCCTCTGCCGGCACCTGCCCGATCAGCGCCGGTTCGGCCTCGATCAGAGCAAAGCGCGGGACGCTTTCGCCGTCCAGTTCGACCGTGCTGCAGAACATCTCCAGCGGTCGGACCCACAAGCCGTAGTCGCCATAGAGCGCCTGGTAAACCACCAGCCACTCCTCGCTTTCCGAGTGCCGTGCGGTGCCGAATACGCGGTACTGCGGCCCCTTGTAGTGCCGGTAGAGCCCTGGTTGCAGCTGTTGCATGTGACGCCTCCCCAAAACAAAAACCGGGGCACCAGGCCCCGGTTTTCACATCGACTAGCGTTTAGACGGGGTCGCCTAGACGCGTTCGAAGATGGTGGTGATGCCCTGGCCGAGGCCCACGCACATGGTGGACACGCCCAGAGTACCGCCGTTCTGCTTCATCACGTTCAGCAGGGTACCGGAAATACGCGCACCGGAGCAGCCGAACGGGTGACCCAGGGCGATGGCGCCGCCGTGCAGGTTGACCTTCTGCTCCATCTTGTCGAGGAGTTTCAGGTCCTTCAGCACCGGCAGGGCCTGGGCGGCGAAGGCTTCGTTGAGCTCGACGAAGTCGATGTCGTCCATGGTCAGGCCGGCGCGCTTGAGCGCCTTCTGGGTGGACGGCACCGGGCCGTAACCCATGATCGCCGGATCGACACCGGCCACGGCCATGGCGCGAACCACGGCCATCGGGGCAATGCCCAGGTCCTGGGCGCGCTGGGCGCTCATGACGATCATGCAGGAAGCGCCGTCGGTGATCTGCGAGGAAGTACCCGCGGTCACGGTGCCGCCTTTCGGGTTGAACGCCGGTTTCAGCGCGGCCAGGCTCTCGAGGGTGGTCTCCGGACGAATGGTCTCGTCGAAGTCGAACATCTTGAGGAAGCCGTTCTCGTCGTAGCCCTGCATCGGGATGATTTCATCCTTGAACTTGCCTTCGACGGTGGCCTTGTGCGCCAGACGGTGGGAACGCTCACCGAAGGCGTCCTGCTGCTCGCGGGTCATGCCGTGCATCTTGCCCAGCATCTCGGCGGTCAGGCCCATCATGCCGGACGCCTTGGCGGCGTACAGGGACAGGTGCGGGTTCGGATCGACGCCGTGCATCATGCCGACGTGGCCCATGTGCTCCACGCCACCGACCACGAACACGTCGCCGTTGCCGGTCTGGATGGCCTGCACGGCGGTGTGCAGGGCGCTCATGGAGGAACCGCACAGACGGCTGACGGTCTGGCCGGCGCTGGTGTGCGGGATCTGGGTCATCAGCGACGCCATGCGCGCGATGTTCCAGCCCTGCTCCAGGGTCTGGTTGACGCAGCCCCAGATCACGTCTTCCACTTCGGCCGGATCGACCTTGGTGTTGCGCTCCAGGAGCTTGCTGATCAGATGGGCCGACATGTCCTCGGCACGGGTGTTGCGGTGCATGCCACCCTTGGAACGACCCATCGGGGTGCGGCCGAAGTCGACAATGACCGCGTCTCTCGGATTCAGGCTCATATTTCTACTCTCGCTCTGTTCGCTGCGCGATTAACCGAAGAACTTCTGGCCCTTGGCGGCCATTTCACGAAGCTTGGCGGTCGGGTGGTACAGGCCGCCCAGGTCGGCATACTTGTCGGCCAGGGCGACGAACTCGGCTACACCGATGGAATCGATGTAACGCAGGGCACCACCGCGGAAGGGCGGGAAGCCGATGCCGTAGATCAGGCCCATATCGGCCTCGGCTGCGGTATCGACGATGCCGTCTTCCAGGCAACGAACGGTTTCCAGGCACAGCGGGATCATCATGAAGTTGATGATGTCCTCGTCGCTCAGCTCGCGCTGCTCTTTGATGATCGGCTTGAGGATCTCGTAGGCCTGCGGATCCTGGACCTTCTTCGGCTTGCCGCGCTTGTCGGTCTCGTAGGCGTAGAAGCCCTTGCCGTTCTTCTGGCCCAGGCGGTTGGCGTCGTACATCACGTCGACGGCGGTCTTGCCTTCCACGGCCATGCGGTCCGGGAAGCCTTCGGCCATCACGTCACGGCCGTGGTGGCCGGTGTCGATGCCGACCACGTCGGACAGGTAGGCCGGGCCCATGGGCCAGCCGAACTTCTCCATGATCTTGTCGATGCGCACGAAGTCGACGCCGAATTCCAGCAGCTTGGCGAAACCGCCGAAGTACGGGAACAGCACGCGGTTGACCAGGAAGCCCGGGCAGTCGTTGACCACGATCGGGGTCTTGCCCATCTTCTTGGCGTAGGCCACGGTGGTGGCGACGGCCACTTCGCTGGACTTCTCGCCGCGGATCACTTCAACCAGCGGCATCATGTGCACCGGGTTGAAGAAGTGCATGCCGACGAAGTTTTCCGGGCGCTTGAGCGCCTGGGCCAGCAGGCTGATGGAGATGGTGGAGGTGTTGGAAGCCAGGATGGCGTCCTCGCGCACCACGCCTTCCACTTCGGCCAGCACGATCTGCTTGACCTTGGGGTTCTCGACCACGGCCTCGACGACGATGTCGACGTTGCCGAAATCGCCGTAGGACATGGTCGGGCGAATGGCGTTGAGCGCCTCGGCCATCTTGGCCGGGGTCATGCGGCCCTTCTCGACGCGCTTGCCGAGCAGCTTGGAGGCCTCGGTCAGCCCCATCTGGATACCCTCTTCGCGGATATCCTTCATCAGGATCGGAGTACCCTTGGAGGCCGACTGATAGGCGATGCCGCCACCCATGATGCCGGCGCCGAGCACGGCGGCCAGGTTCACGTCGCGGGCGATCTCGTCGTGGTGCTTGGCCTTCTTCTTCAGTTCCTGGTCATTCAGGAACAGACCGATCAGGCTCTCGGCGACGGAGGTCTTGGCCAGCTTGACGAAGCCGGCGGCCTCGACTTCCAGGGCCTTGTCGCGGCCGAAGTTGGCGGCCTTCTGGATGGTCTTGATGGCCTCGACCGGGGCCGGGTAGTTCGGGCCGGCCTGGCCAGCGACGAAGCCCTTGGCGGTCTCGAAGGCCATCATCTGCTCGATGGCGTTGAGCTTGATCTTTTCCAGCTTGGGCTGACGCTTGGCCTTATAGTCCAGCTCGCCGGAGATGGCGCGCTGAACCAGGTCCAGAGCGGCGTCCTTGAGCTTGGCCGGAGCCACGACGGCGTCGACGGCACCCACTTTCAGGGCGTCGGCGGCCTTGTTTTCCTTACCGGAGGCGATCCACTCGATGGCGTTGTCGGTGCCGATCACGCGCGGCAGGCGCACGGTGCCGCCGAAGCCCGGGTAGATGCCCAGCTTGACTTCCGGCAGGCCGATCTTGGCGTTCTCGGAGGCGACGCGGTAGTCGCCGGCCAGGCACATCTCGAAACCGCCGCCCAGGGCGATGCCGTTGATGGCGATGACGGTCGGAACGGCCAGGTCTTCGAAATCGCTGAAGATCTTGTTGGCTTCGAGGTTGCCGGCAACCAGTTCTTCGTCGGGCAGCTTGAAGTTGTCGACGAATTCGGTGATGTCGGCGCCGACGATGAACACGTCTTTGCCGCTGGTGACGATTACGCCCTTGATCGAACCGTCGGCCTTGATGGCATCCACGGACTGACGCAGCTCGGTCAGGGTGAGACGGTTGAACTTGTTAACGGACTCACCCTTGAGGTCGAAATTCAATTCGACGATGCCGCCCTCAAGAGCCTTAACCGTGATGGCTTTACCTTCGTAAATCATCAACTGATCTCCACGGTATGGAAGCTGAACTGTACACATCGGAGCCAACCGGCCGGAACCGCTCTAGGCACAGGCCGTCGAGCATAGTCCCAATCGATCCGACACACCCGCCGACGCGATAATCGGGCTGTAAAGGCGCAGCCTGGTGAGGCGAAACGCTCGATTCATACGCCCGTTTGATTTGGGTGGGCGTACATTCAGTGAAAACCCGGCAATTGTCAATTGCCCGTCGCAAGCGCCCCAAATAAGCCTAGCGTCATAGCGTGACCGAAATCCGCGCGAGAGCCACGAAATACTGCCGGACCTCTCTATCTAGACATTTAGCGGACACAGCGCGCGACATTCAACAGATTGATGCAGCCCCTCAAGCGCGCCGCGCCAGGAAGTCCGCCACCTGGCGCAACTCGGCCTCGCCGCCGCGCTCGCCCCAGTACAGCGCGATCATTCGCGGGTCGGCCTCGACCTTGTAGACGTCCGCCGGAAGCGCCTGCAACTCGGCCAGCAGCGCCTCGTCGGCACAGGGCTCGCGCCACTGGTTGCACCATTGCCCGGGCGCCACCTGCCAGCAACTCCAGCTATCGCCGCGCCCGGCGCGGCGGCCGCGATGGTACTGGGCGCAGCTGGTCGGCGGATGGCCCGGCAGCCAGTGCGGCCAGTCCTGCTGTACCAGCTGCATGCCGAGCCCCAGACGGCGCGCCGCCAGGCGCATTTCCATCTGCCCGCGCTGGCGCGGCGAGGGCCGCAGCCAGACCAGCGGGCTGAGCGCGGCACCTACCAGCAGCAGGACGATCCACCAAGTCATCGGGAAAAACCTGTGTTATGAAAGGAGCGGAACCATACTGCAAATATGCCCGCTCAGTGGAGAAGACCCATGCCCTACCAGCACATCCTGATCGCCGTGGACCTGACCGACGAGTGCCACCCCGTGGTCGAGCGCGCCCTGGCGATCGCCGCCAGCAGCGACGCCAGGGCCTCGCTGGTGCACATAGTCGAGCCGATGGCCATGGCCTTCGGCGGCGACGTGCCGATGGACCTGTCCCTGCTCCAGCAACAGCAGTTCGACCAGGCCCGCGAGCACCTGCAGAGCTTCGCCGGGCGCTATCCGCAGCTGGGCAGCGAGCAACGTCACCTGGCCTATGGCCAGCCGCGCCAGGAGATCCACCGCCTGGCCGAGGAACAGGGCTGCGACCTCATCGTGGTCGGCAGCCACGGCCGCCACGGCCTGGCCCTGCTGCTCGGCTCCACCGCCAACGACGTGCTGCACGGCGCGCCCTGCGACGTGCTGGCGGTGCGCCTGAAGAAGGCCAAGGAGTAGCGCAGGCTACTCCAGGTTCTCGCCCGCGCTCATCACCAGCGGACGAATCTTCTGCAGCTGGGTCTCCATGGACACCGTCATGCTCGACGACATGGAGAAGAAGGTGAGGAAGGCCTTGAGGTTGGAGTCGCCCTCGCAGACGTCGTGGATGCGCTGCCAGAAGGCCTGGTTGACCAGCTGCAGCTGCTGGAACTGCCTGACCAGCCCCTTCAGATCCCAGTCGGCGTGACGCCCCTCGCGATAGTTGAAGTACTGCCGGGTCAGGTACAGCGAGATGGTGCGCAGGATGAACTCCTGGCTGCTGGCGAACGGCAGATGGTTGTGCGCCATGGGCTTGAGCTTGCCCAGCACCGGGCAGGCGCTGGTGGCCATGATCACCCCGAGCAGCGAGCGCAGCCCCTCTTCCAGCCCCACCAGCTTGCTGTACTCGCGCTCCGGCGTGCGCACCCACACCTGGGCCTTCTTGAAGGCCGGCAGGCCCTGAAAATCCTCGATGACCCTGTGCAGATCCACCGCCGCCGGGCAGCGGCTGAACTGGTCCTTGCTCAGCGGGCAGTTGCTGCACTGGTGGTGTTCCAGGCGCGTCCACCTGGGGGTCTGCTCGGCACTCTGGGGGTCGTACTGACGGTCCAGCTCGATCCTGTAGCTGAACTGATGGTTGTCATCCAGAGTGACGCGGTACTCAATCGCCATGCATGTCTCCGACAGGCTACTCGGGCCTCGCACCGTGCTCGTCCAGTGTGGCGAACCGCGTGCAGGCCTCTCAGGCTTCCAGTTCGGCCCAGCGCTCCAATAGCTGGTCCAGTTCTTCTTGCAGACGCTGCAGACGCTCCAGCGCCGGCCCGGTGATGTCCGGGGCCTGCTGGTAGAACGCCGGATCGGCGATCTGCGCCTGCAGTTCCGTCAGCTGGGCCTCCAGGGCGTCGATCTGCCCGGGGATGGCCTCCAGCTCGCGCTGCAGCTTGTAGCTGAGCTTCTTCTTCGCGGCCGGAGCCGCTGAAATCTCATTCTCCACCGGAGCCGGGTCAGGCTGTGCGGCGGTATCGGCCTTGGCCGGCTTGTTCTCGCCGACACCCAGCAGGCGCGGCGAACCGCCCTGGCGCAGCCAGTCCTGGTAGCCGCCGACGTACTCGCGCACCCTGCCCTCCCCCTCGAAGACCAGGGTGCTGGTCACCACGTTGTCGAGGAAGGCCCGGTCGTGGCTGACCATCAGCACCGTACCGGGGAAATTCAGCAGGACCTCTTCCAGCAGTTCGAGGGTTTCCACGTCCAGATCGTTGGTCGGCTCGTCCAGCACCAGCAGGTTGGCCGGCTTGCTGAACAGCTTAGCCAGCAACAGGCGCGCCCTCTCCCCCCCGGACAACGCCTTGACCGGCGTACGGGCACGCTGCGGACTGAACAGGAAATCCCCCAGATAGCTCAGCACGTGGCGGTTCTGGCCATCGATGCTGATGAACTCGCGTCCCTCCGCGAGGTTGTCTATCACCGTCTTTTCCGGCTCCAACTGGTGGCGCAACTGGTCGAAGTAGGCCACCTCCAGCTTGGTCCCTGCCACTATCGTGCCAGTAGTCGGACTCAGCTCGCCGAGCAACAGCTTGAGCAACGTGGTCTTGCCGGTGCCATTGGCCCCGAGCAGACCGATGCGGTCGCCGCGCTGCAGCACCAGGGAGAGATCGCGCACCAGCGCGGCTCCCCCTGGGTGCGCAAAACTGACATTTTCCGCCACTATCACCTGCTTGCCGGACTTCTCCGCGGCCTCCAGCTGGATGCTCGCCTTGCCCTGGCGCTCGCGCCGCTCGCTGCGCTCGGCACGCATGGCCTTGAGCGCGCGCACGCGGCCCTCGTTACGGGTGCGGCGGGCCTTGATGCCCTGGCGAATCCACACCTCCTCCTGGGCCAGGCGCTTGTCGAACAGCGCGTTGGCCGTTTCCTCGGCCGCCAGCTGCTGCTCCTTGTGCACCAGGAAGCTGGCGTAGTCGCCGTTCCAGTCGATCAGGTGGCCGCGATCCAGCTCGAGGATGCGCGTGGCCAGGTTCTGCAGGAAGGAGCGATCGTGGGTGATGAACAGCACGGCGCCGCCGAAACCCAGCAGGGCCTCCTCCAGCCAGGCGATGGCGCCGATGTCCAGATGGTTGGTCGGCTCGTCGAGCAGCAGCAGATCCGGCTCGGCCACCAGCGCCTGGGCCAGCAGCACGCGGCGGCGCCAGCCGCCGGAGAGTTCGGCCAGGGTCTTGTCGGCCGGCAGCTGCAGGCGACTGAGGGTGCTCTCCACCAGCTGCTGCAGGCGCCAGCCGTCCTTGGCCTCCAGCTCCTGCTGCACGCGGGTGAGCTTGGCCAGGTCGTCGTCGCCCTGGATGTGCTGGCTCAGGTGGTGATACTCGGCCAGCAGCCGGCCGACATCGGCCAGGCCCTCGGCCACCACGTCGTACACCGTGCGCTCGTCGGCGCGCGGCAGCTCCTGTGGCAGCTCGCCGATGCGCAGCGCCGGGGCGCGCCAGACCTCGCCGTCGTCGGCCATCTGGTCGCCCTTGACCAGGCGCAGCAGGCTCGACTTGCCGGTGCCGTTGCGCCCGATGATGCATACCCGCTCGCCCCGGGCGATCTGCCAGGACACTCCGTCCAGCAGCGGCATGGCGCCGTAGGCCAGGGATACGTCGGAAAACTTCAGCAGGGTCATGACGGGAGCACCTCGGGAAACAGGGCGCGCATTCTAACCGAGTTGTGACGCACAGACCCCGACGGCATTCTCCCGCCCCGCGCAACCGGCTAAGCTAGCGCCAGTATGCTTCATTTACCCCCTCTCGCCGGATGTGTCATGCGCCGCCCTCTGTTCTGCCTGCTTTCCGCACTCTTTATCTGCAGCCTCGCCCCCGACGCCGCCCAAGCCGCCAACCTGACCCAGCAACGGCAGATGTACGACGAGGCCAAGCGCGCCCTGGCCAAGGGCGACAAGGGCCCCTACCTGCGCTATGCCTCGGCCCTGCGCGACTACCCGCTGGAGCCCTATCTGGCCTACGAGGAGCTCACCGCGCGGCTGAAGTGGGCGAGCAACGACGAGATCGAGGCCTTCCTCACCGAACACGGCGACCTGCCCCAGGCCGGCTGGATGAAGTTGCGCTGGCTGCGCTGGCTGGCCGAGCGCGGCGAATGGCAGACCTTCGCCAACCATTACGACCCCAAGCTCAATTTCACCGAGCTGGACTGCCTGTACGGCCAGTACCTGTACAAGCAGCGCATGCTGCCGGAGGCCCGCCAGGCGGCCGAGAAGCTGTGGCTGGTGGGCAAGTCCCAGCCCGAGGCCTGCGATACCCTGTTCGGCACCTGGCGCGCCGACGGCCAGCTCACCGAGGAACGCCGCTGGCAACGCGCCAAGCTGGCCGCCGAGGCGCGCAACTACGGCCTGGCCAGCTACCTGGTCAAGGGCCTGCCGAGCCTGGGCAAACAGGGCCAGCTGATGATCGAGGCGGCGCAGAAGCCGCAGATCATGAGCCAGACCGCGCGCTTCGCCCCGGCCGACCGCCATATGGCCGACGCCGCCGGCCTCGGCCTGCGCCGCCTGGCGCGCCAGGATCCGGAGAAGGCGCTGGGCCTGCTGCAGGTCTATGCCGGCAAACTGCCCTTCTCCGCCGAGGAGAAGGTGGCCATCGCCCGCGAGATCGGCCTGACCCTGGCCAAGCGCTTCGATATCCGCGCGCTCCAGGTGATGGCCCAGTACGACCCCGAGCTGCGCGACAACACCGTGTCCGAGTGGCGCGCGCGCCTGCTGCTGCGCCATGGCCGCTGGGACGAGGCCCACCAACTGACCGCGCGCATGCCGCAGGATCTGGCCGGCACCAGCCGCTGGCGCTACTGGCAGGCGCGCAGCCTGCAGCTGGCCCAGCCGCAGAACCCGCAGGCCGTCGCCCTCTACCAGCCGCTGGCCAAGGAGCGCGACTTCTACGGCTTCCTCGCCGCCGACCGCATCGAGGTGCCCTACAGCCTCAACCACAAGCCCATGGTCATCGACCCGCAGCTGCTGCACAGGGTGCGCAACACCGCCGGCATCCGCCGCGCCCTGGAGTTCCACGATCGCGGCCAGATCGTCGACGGCCGCCGCGAGTGGTACCACGTCAGCCGCCTGTTCAGCCGCGAGGAACTGGTGGCCCAGGCCCGCCTGGCCTACGACAAGGGCTGGTACTTCCCGGCCATCCGCACCATCAGCCAGGCGCAGTACTGGGACGATCTGGATATCCGCTTCCCCATGGCCTACAAGAGCAGCCTGACCTCCCAGGCCAAGCTGCGCGGCCTGCATTCGAGCTGGGTATTCGCCATCACCCGCCAGGAGAGCGCATTCATGGCCGACGCCCGCTCGCCGGTCGGCGCCATGGGCCTGATGCAGCTGATGCCGGCGACCGCCAAGGAGACCGCGCGCAAGTTCGGCATCGCCCTGGGCAATCCGCAGCAGGCCCTGGTGCCGGAGAAGAACATCCAGCTCGGCGCCGCCTACCTGAGCCAGGTGCACGGCCAGTTCAACGGCAATCGGGTGCTCGCCTCGGCCGCCTACAACGCCGGCCCCGGCCGAGTGCGCCAGTGGCTGCGCGGCGCCGACCACCTGGCCTTCGACGTCTGGGTGGAGAACATCCCGTTCGACGAGACCCGCCAGTACGTGCAGAACGTGCTGTCCTACTCGGTGATCTACGGGCAGAAGCTCGGCGCGCCGCAGAAGCTGGTGGACTGGCACGAACGCTTCTTCGACGATCAGTGACAACGCGACGGGCGCCCCAGGGCGCCCGTTTTGTTTGGCTATGCCCCGCTATACATCGAGGCAACACGATACTGCGTAGGGTGGGTTAGGCCGCAGGCCGTAACCCACCAGACTTTGCCTCATGTGCCCCAAGCGCTGGGTTACGCCGCGATGCGGCTAACCCAGCCTACGAAACGGCACTCAACGACCAGGCTGGTGATTGCGCCTGTAGGTGTCCTCGCCCATGGCCGCGATCTGCCCCTCGATCAGCGCCTCGAACGGCCGCAGCAGCGCGTCGAAACGCGCCGGCGCCTCCTGCAGTTCGAGCGCCGCGACTATAGCCTCGAGGGTCGCCAGGGCGCCCTCCGCCGGCGCCTTGCGCAGGCGGTAGCGCGACTGCAGCCCGGCCGGCAGGCAGACGCGCGGCAGCGCCGCCAGCTGGGGATTGAGGTGCAGCAGCTTGCGCGCCTTTCGCCAGGTGCCGTCCGGCACCACCAGCTGCAGCGGGCGCGGGTCGTCGTCGGGCAGGGGCAGCGTCCGCGCCGCCTCGCCGGGAAACAGCAGGCAGCTGCGATAGGCCGGGTCCAGCGCCAGCTCGGCGAACCGCTCGCCGACCCGCAGCTCGCAGTTCTCCAGGCCCAGGGCGGCCAGGCGCGCGGTGTTCAGCGCGTGGCCGACCTCATCCGGGTGCTGCAGGATCAGCACCCGGCTGCGGCTCGGCAGACGCGGGATCAGGTGGCACAGGCAGTGGCTCAGCGGGCGGGCACAGCGCTCGCAGCGCGCTCGGGACATGGTGGGCTTCCTCCGGCCGCGCAGTGTGCCACAGCGACCCGAGCTACAGGCCCAGCGATTGCAGCGTTCGGCCAGGCGGCAGGCTGCGCCTCAGGCGATGCGATCCGCTTTGCGCCGATAGGGGAACACGTCGATCACCTTGCCGGCGCGGATCGCCTCCTGCAGGCTCTTCCAGTAGTCGGCGTCGTACAGGTCGCCGTGCAGTTGGGCGAACAGGCGGCGCTGGCCGAGGTCGGCGAACAGGAAGCGCGGGAACTCCTCGGGGAACACGTCGTTCGGCCCCACCGAGTACCAGGGCTCGCTGGACATCTCGTCCTCCGGGTAGCGCGGCGGCGGGATATGGCGGAAGTTGACCTCGGTGAGGTAGCTGATCTCGTCGTAGTCGTAGAACACCACGCGGCCGTGGCGGGTGACGCCGAAGTTCTTCAGCAGCATGTCGCCGGGGAAGATGTTGGCCGCCGCCAGCTGCTTAATGGCCAGGCCGTAGTCTTCCAGCGCCTCCCGCACCTGCGCCTCGTTGGCGTGCTCCAGATAGATGTTCAGCGGGGTCATGCGCCGCTCGGTCCAGCAGTGGCGGATCAGCACGGTGTTGCCGTTCTCGATCTGCACCGTGGAGGGCGCCACCTCCAGCAGCTCCTCCAGGCACTCGGGGTCGAACTTGGCCACCGGGAAGCGGAAGTCGGAGAACTCCTGGGTATCGGCCATGCGCCCGACCCGGTCGACGCTTTTGACCAGGCGGTAGCGGTCGATCACCGTGGCGTGGTCGATGTTCTTCGACGGCGAGAAGCGGTCCTTGATGATCTTGAACACCGTGTTGAAGCCCGGCAGGGTGAACACGCTCATGACCATGCCGCGCACCCCGGGCGCCATGACGAACCTGTCGTCGGTACCCGCCAGGTGATTGATCAGGGCGCGATAGAACTCCGACTTGCCGTGCTTGTAGAAGCCGATCGAGGTGTACAGCTCGGCGATGTGCTTGCCCGGCAGGATGCGCTTGAGAAAGCCGATGAACTCCGCCGGAATCTCCACCCGCACCATGAAGTAGGAACGGGTGAAGGAGAAGATGATCGAGACTTCCGCCTCGTCGGTGATCAGGGCATCGATCTGCACGCCCTGGCCCTCGCGGTGCAGCAGCGGGAACACCAGCGGCCACTGCTCGTCCGGGGTGAAGATGCGCCCGACCAGGTAGGCCCCCTTGTTGCGATACAGGGTCGAGGAGAACAGCTCGATGCACAGTGCCTGGTCCTTGCACACCCAGTCCGGCAGGTTGCTGCGCAGCTGCTCCTCGAGGCGCGCCAGGTCGCGTTCGAGGTCCTCGTAGGGCACGCTGAAGGCGTAGTCGGTGAAGATCTGCCGCAGCGCCTGGCTGAGATCGCCGCGCGGCCGGTAGCTACGGGTCTGCGGGGTGCGTTCGTGGGAGCGCAGCGAAGGCCGGGTGGTGTGGATGAACATGCAGCCGTCGCTGATCTTGTCGTGACTGAACAGGCCGCAGAAGATCGAGTTGTACCAGGTCTCGGCCAGCTCGTCGTCGTTGCGCAGGTCGATCAGGCCGATATAGGCGCTCTTCACCAACGGCCACAGGTCGATGTCCAGCAGCTGCTCGGCGCTGAAGGCCTGGCGCAGGCGCTCGACCACCTCGGCAACCTTGTCCTCGTACAGGTTGATGCGCGCCGCCGACAGCCGCTGCACCTCCTGCCACTGCGCCTGCTCGAAGCGGGCGCGGGCGCCGTTGGTGATCTCGCGAAAGTCCGCTCGATAGTCGTCGAACCCTTCGAGTATCAGGCGGGCGATATCGGCGGCCGGGCGTTGCTGCGACATGGGAGAGCCTCTGCTGCATGGGCGAAAGGACGAGCTTAGCCAGAAGCGGGCGCCGAGGAAAAGCCGCAGCGGGAACCAGTCCGCCCGGTCATTTTGCGAACCGCGACCGCACGGCGTTCGGCCGCGCAAAAAAAAAGGCGATGCCGGGGGACATCGCCTAAAGGCTCTCGGGTCGAGCGGAGGTGTCAGCGCGGCCGCGGGTAATCCACGCGGGCGGCGCGAGCAGAAGTGCAACGAGAAATGGTGACGCGACCAGGCAGGCGAGGCCGGAGCGCCGGGCGGGAGGTGCGAAGTAGCGGGCAGGAGCGAGGCGGCAGGGCTTCGGCTTCCCGGGGCGCGCACGGGCGCGAGAGGTTCGACATGGCATCCGTTCCAGAGTCGTTACGCAGGCCCGTATTAAGCCGCGCCCTGCCCCGCTTGGCTCGTGCCATGCGAGCGAAATGCGAAGTCCGTCATACAAATGTTCACCGAAACGAAAAGGCCCGCCGACGAGGGCGGGCCCGGGACAGCGCCGCCCGGACTACCCGGGCGGCGGATTCACGGGGCCTCAGGCGGTCTCGCGCACGGCGCCGAGCTCGGTCGACGGCTTGCCGCCCTCGGCCAGCTCGCGCCGCAGGGTGCCCTCGTCGAGTTGCTTGCACCACTTGGCGACCACCAAAGTGGCCACGCCGTTGCCGATCAGGTTGGTCAGCGCGCGTGCCTCGGACATGAAGCGGTCGATGCCGAGGATCAGCGCCAGGCCGGCCACCGGCAGATGCCCCACCGCCGATAGCGTGGCCGCCAGCACGATAAAGCCCGAGCCGGTGACGCCGGCGGCGCCCTTGGAGGCGATCAGCAGCACGGCCAGAAGGGTCAGCTGATGGCTGATGTCCATCGGCGTGTCGGTGGCCTGGGCGATGAAAACCGCGGCCATGGTCAGGTAGATCGAGGTGCCGTCCAGGTTGAAGGAGTAGCCGGTGGGGATCACCAGGCCGACCACCGACTTGTTCGCCCCCAGCTTCTCCATCTTGGTCAGCATGCGCGGCAGGGCCGACTCGGAGGACGAGGTGCCCAGCACTATCAGTAGCTCCTCGCGGATGTAGCGGATGAACCTGAGGATGCCGAAACCGTGGGCGCGGGCGATGCCGCCCAGCACCACGAGGATGAAGAACAGGCAGGTGATGTAGAAACACAGCATCAGCTGGCCCAGCTGCACCAACGAACCGACGCCGTACTGGCCGATGGTGAAGGCCATGGCGCCGAAGGCACCGATGGGCGCGACCTTCATGATCATGTTGATGATGCCGAACATCGCCTGGGCGATGCGGTCGATGAACTCCAGCAGCGGCATGCCGTAGTCGCCCATGCGCTGCAGGGCGAAGGCGAAGATCACCGAGAAGAACAGCACCTGCAGGATATCGCCGTTGGCGAAGGCACCGACCACGGTGCCGGGAATCACGTTGAGCAGGAAGGCCACCGTGCTCTGCGCCTCGCCGGCCTTGGCATAGGCGGCGATGCTGCTGGCATCCAGGGTGCTCGGGTCGACGTGCATGCCGGCGCCCGGCTGGCCCAGGTTGACCACCAGCAGGCCGATGACCAGGGCGACGGTGGAGACTATCTCGAAATACAGCAGCGCGTAGCCGCCGGTCCTGCCCACCGCCTTCATGTCCTGCATGCCGGCGATGCCGCTGACCACGGTGCAGAAGATGATGGGCGCGATGGCCATCTTGATCAGTTTGACGAAAACGTCGCCGAGCGGCTTCAACGCCACACCGGTCTCGGGATAGAAGTGGCCGAGCAGGATGCCGATGGCGATAGCCACCAGCACCTGGACATAGAGGCTCTTGTACAAGGGTTTGCGGGTCATGGCAGTTCCTCTTCGCGGCGCGCGGTGGCGCCGCGGCGGCGGGTGGCGCTTGGGGTCTTGTTCTTGGCTGCCCCCTGAGGGGCTGAAGACCCAACGGCAAGCGCTATGCCAGACTCATATAAAGATTAAAATCCTTTAAAAACAAACACATATAGTGCAGCCAGCGACAGCCTCGGCGAGCCGAATGGCGAATATCCGCCAAGGCCATGGCGGGCCATCGCCAGGCCGACTAGAGACAGAGGATGACCTGCTGCGGATCGATCTGCAGGCCGACCCGCTGCCCGACCCGCAGTCGCATGGCATCGGCCGCGTCGATGCCGAGCAACGCCGTCAGCCGCACGCCGCCGGGCAACTCGACCTGCGCCTCGCAGTGACTGGCGCCACGGCGCAGCTCCCGCAGCTCGCCCTGCAACGCTCCGGCCTCGTCGACCAGGTGTACCCAGGGCGCCTTGACCAGCAACAGAACGCTGTCGCCCAGGCTCAGGCCCAATCGCTCGGTACTGCCGTGGGTGATGGCGGCCAGCAGGCGCTGGTCGCCGGCGAGCCCCAGTTCGACCTCGTCGCACAGGTCGCCGGGACGAATGGCCAGCACGCGCCCCGTCAACTGGTTGCGCGCGCTGGTGCGCAGCGCGCCGGGCGCGGCCTGGCCCTCCTCCAGGCTGGCGAGAAAACGGCGATGCTCCCGCTGATGCAGGCGGAAGCGCTCGATCAGCTCGCAGCCGGCGGCGGTGAGGCGCGTGCCGCCACCGCCCTTGCCGCCCACAGAACGCTCCACCAGGGGCTCCCCGGCCGCCTTGTTCATCGCATCCACGGCATCCCATGCCGCCTTGTAGCTCATGCCCATGACCTTGGCCGCCCGGGTGATCGAGCCACAGTCGGCGATGCGCGCGAGCAGTTCGATGCGTCCCTCGCCTGCCAGCCTCTGGCCATTGCGGGTGATCCAGAAACGCCCTTCCAGCTTCATCGCATCCACTTCTTGTCCCAGGTTGACGGCGATGGTAGCACCGGGCGCCCGCTACTCGGGCTGAGGCAAACAGCGCGGAAGGAGCCCCGCGCGTTTCACAATGGGGCAGCGCGGGCCCCGCGCGCCTCTTTTTGGGTCTCCCAGGCGTTGCCGCGAGTGCCCGATATGGCCACAAGGCCCGGCCGTAGAGGGCTGCAAGCAAACTGGCACAGCCGCTGCATAGTCCGTCACGAGCCCGCCCTGCCGGGTCGTCCACGCGATCAATGGCGATCGCGACGATGGACATAGAGGTGCCCCTGCAGGCACCGCATAGAACAGGCAAAGGCGCCTGAGACCGCGAGGTCTCAGGCGCCTTTTTATTTGCCGCGGAAAAACCTGATGAGCTTCGGCCGGGAAATGCCATGAACAGCACAGACACCTCCACAGACAAGCAACGGCTGATCGTCGTCGGCAACGGCATGGTCGGCCACCACTGTGTCGAGCAGTTGCTCGCGGGCGGCGCCCTGGCGCAGTACCGCATCGAGGTGTTCGGCGAAGAGGCGCAGCGCGCCTACGACCGCGTGCACCTGTCCGAGTACTTCGGCGGCCGCGACGCCGAGTCCCTGGCCATGAGCGCCGCCTCGCTCTACGAGGCCGACGGTCTGACTCTGCACCTCGGCTGCCAGGTACTGGAGATCGACCGCGCCAAGCGCGAGGTGGTCACCGCCAAGGGCCGCTTCGGCTACGACAAGCTGGTGCTGGCCACCGGCTCCTATCCCTTCGTGCCGCCGATCGAAGGCGCCGAGGGCGAGTCGCGCCTGGTCTACCGCACCCTGGACGACCTCGACGCCATCCGCGCCGCCGCCAACGGCAAGCGTCGCGGCGTGGTGGTCGGCGGCGGCCTGCTCGGCCTGGAGGCGGCCAATGCCCTGAAATCCCTGGGCCTGGAGGCCCATGTGGTGGAATTCGCCCCGCGCCTGATGCCGGTGCAACTGGACGACTTCGGCGGCGCCGCCCTGAAACAGCGCATCGAGGACCTGGGCGTCGGCGTGCACCTGTCCAAGGCCACCCAGTCGATCAGCGCCGGCGACGAGTACCGCTACCGCATGAACTTCGCCGGCGAGGACTACCTGGAGACCGACCTGATCGTGTTCTCCGCCGGCATCCGCCCACAGGACGCCCTGGCCCGTGCCTGCGGCCTGGACATGGGCGCGCGCGGCGGCGTGGCGATCAACGACCAGTGCCTGACCAGCGACCAGCACATCTACGCCATCGGCGAATGCGCGGCCTGGAACGGCAGCATCTTCGGCCTGGTCGCCCCCGGCTACCAGATGGCCCGCGGCGTAGCCGCCCAGCTGTGCGGCCAGGAGGCCCAGCCCTTCCTCGGCGCGGACATGTCGACCAAGCTCAAGCTGCTCGGCGTCGACGTCGGCTCCATCGGCGACGCCCACGGCGCCATGCCGGGAGCCAAGAGCTACCGCTACATCGACGAAGCCAGCGCCAGCTACCGCCGCCTGGTGGTCTCGGCCGACGGCAAGCAGGTGCTCGGCGCCGTGCTGGTCGGCGACAACAGCTACTACGACACCCTGCTGCAGTACGCGCAGAACGGCATCCAGCTGCCGGAGGACCCGGCCAGCCTGATCATGCCGGCCGGCGAAGGCGCTCCGGCCCTGGGCGCCGATGCCCTGCCGGACAGCGCCACCATCTGCTCCTGCCACAACGTCAGCAAGGGCGCCATCTGCGCAGCCATCGACGGCGGCTGCAGCGACATCGCCGGGGTCAAGGCCTGCACCAAGGCGGCCACCGGCTGCGGCGGCTGCGCGGCGCTGCTCAAGCAGGTGGTCGAGCACGAGCTGACCGCCCGCGGCGTGGAAGTCGACAAGAGCCTGTGCGAGCACTTCGCCTACACCCGCCAGGAGCTCTACCACTTCGTCCGCGTGGAGGGCATCGAGAGCTTCGAGGAGCTGCTGGCCAAGCACGGCAAGGGCCACGTCGGCTGCGACATCTGCAAGCCGGCGGTGGGCTCGATCCTCGCCTCGTGCTGGAACCAGCCGATCATGAACCCCTCGCTGGTGCCGCTGCAGGACACCAACGACACCTTCATGGCCAACATGCAGAAGAACGGCACCTACTCCGTGGTGCCGCGCATCCCCGGCGGCGAGATCACCCCGGACGGGCTGATCGCTATCGGCGCGGTGGCCAAGAAGTACGACCTCTACACCAAGATCACCGGCGGCCAGCGCATCGACCTGTTCGGCGCCCAGCTGCACGAGCTGCCGGACATCTGGGGCGAGCTGATCGCCGCCGGTTTCGAGACCGGCCACGCCTACGGCAAGTCCACCCGCACGGTGAAGAGCTGCGTCGGCAGCACCTGGTGCCGCTACGGCGTGCAGGACAGCGTGAAGATGGCCCTCGACATCGAACACCGCTACAAGGGCCTGCGCTCGCCGCACAAGCTCAAGTTCGCAGTCTCCGGCTGCACCCGCGAGTGCGCCGAGGCGCAGAGCAAGGACATCGGCGTGATCGCCACCGAGAACGGCTGGAACCTCTACGTGTGCGGCAACGGCGGCATGCGCCCGCGCCACGCCGAGCTGTTCGCCACCGACCTGGATGACGCCACCCTGATCCGCTACATCGACCGCCTGCTGATGTTCTACATCCGCACCGCCGACAAGCTGCAGCGCACCTCGGTGTGGCGCGAGTCGCTGGAAGGCGGCCTGGACTACCTCAAGGCCGTGGTCATCGACGACAGCCTGGGCCTGGCCGCCGAGCTGGAAGCGCAGATGCAGCTGGTGGTCGACCGATACGAATGCGAATGGGCCAACGCGCTGAAGGACGAGGACAAGCTCAAGCGCTTCCGCACCTTCGTCAACGAGCACGGCGGCGACCCGGATATCCACTTCGTCCGCGAACGCGGCCAGCGCCGCCCGGCGCGCGCCGATGAACTGCAACTCATCCCCCTGACCGAGGAAGCCGTCTGATGAACTCCGCACTCAACCTCGAAAACACCTGGCAGCCGCTGTGCAGTGCCGCCGACCTGGTGGCGGGCTCCGGCGTGGTCGCCCTGCTGGGCGGCCAGCAGGTGGCGCTGTTCTACCTGCCGGAGACCGAGCAGCAGGTGTTCGCCATCGGCAACTGCGACCCCAAGTCCGGCGCCAACGTGATAGGTCGCGGCATCATCGGCCACCTGCAGGGCGAACTGGTGATCGCCTCGCCGCTGTACAAGCAGCACTTTCGCCTGAGCGACGGCGGCTGCCTGGAATACCCTGAGCTGAACCTGCCGGTATGGCCGGCACGGCTCAACGGCGAACGGGTGGAAGTGCGCCTCTGAGCCGACAGCATGGCCGCCCGGTGCCCACCGGGCGGCCATTGCGCGACTCGGCCCCCGCTCGCCACCCCAGTCGCGCGCCCCTCACGCGAATCTTGTTGACTTCACAGTCAGCTTTTGGCCTCATGCACAGCTGACGCCGCCCCGCCCTTCGACTCCTCCACAGCTAGCACTATGCCCAGGAAACTGGGGACGCAGGCGTTCGACTAGCGTTATATAGACGACCATATAGCGATGGCTCGCCGGCATGCCCTGGAAAGCGAGGCCCTCCTCGGGCGAACTGCCGGTACGAACCGCGAGCCGCGCCAGCAGGCAAAGCCCGAGCCGACGCCGAGCGACTGCCTGGTCGACCATTACATTCGTCGGTGCATCCCGAGGAGACTCCATGTTCAAGACAGCGCAACTCAGCCTCCTGGCCCTGGGCCTGGCTTTCGCCGGTAGCGCCTTCGCCGAGCGGGTCCTGGTCGCCGTCGCCGCCAACTTCACCGCGCCGATGAAGGCCCTGGCCGCAGACTTCGAGAAGGACACCGGACACAGCCTGGTCGCGGCCTACGGCGCCACCGGCCAGCTGTATGCGCAGATCCACAATGGCGCCCCCTTCGAAGTCTTCCTCTCCGCAGACGACAGCACCCCGGCCAAGCTGGAGCGCGAAGGCCTGGGCGTGCCCGGCACTCGCTTCACCTATGCCATCGGGACCCTGGCGCTGTGGTCGGCCAAGCCAGGCTATGTCGATGACCAGGGCCAGGTACTGCACGGCGATCGGTTCCAGCACCTGGCC
This sequence comes from Pseudomonas sp. CAU 1711, assembly GCF_039888625.1. NCBI lineage: Bacteria > Pseudomonadati > Pseudomonadota > Gammaproteobacteria > Pseudomonadales > Pseudomonadaceae > Pseudomonas > Pseudomonas sp. CAU 1711. The sequence continues at coordinate 201,115 of NZ_JBDQQT010000003.1, read as the reverse complement.
GTGGCCAACGCGAAGACCGCGCCCTACGGCCTGGCAGCCATGCAGACGCTGGCCAAGCTGGGCCTGAGCCAGGCCGTGGCGAAGAAGCTGGTGGAGGGACAGAACATCGCCCAGACCTACCAGTTCGTCGCCAGCGGCAACGCCGAGCTGGGCTTCGTCGCCCTGTCGCAGATCTACCAGGACGGCAGGATCACCAGCGGCTCCGCCTGGCTGGTACCGACCGAGTTGCATGAGCCGATCAGGCAGGACGCGCTGATCCTCGCCAAGGGCAAGGACAACCCCGCCGCCAAGGCCCTGGTCGAGTACCTGCGCGGCACCAAGGCCGTCGCGGTGATCCGCGCCTACGGCTATCAGCTCTAACCGACGGCCGGCTGCCCCGCTAGGGTGTGGCCGGCTCACTCTCGAACAGGACACCGACCATGCCTCTGAGCAGTGCCGACTTCGGCGCGATCTGGCTGACCCTGCAACTGGCGGCGCTGACCACCGTGCTGCTGTTGCTGCTGGGCACCCCCATCGCCTGGTGGCTGGCCCATACCCGCTCGCGCCTGAAAGGGCCAATCGGCTCCCTGGTCGCCCTGCCCCTGGTGCTGCCGCCCACGGTCATCGGCTTCTACCTGCTGGTCGCCATGGGCCCGCACGGCCCGGTCGGCCAGCTCACCCAGAGCCTCGGCCTGGGCGTCTTGCCCTTCACCTTCGCCGGCCTGGTGGTGGGCTCGCTGTTCTATTCCCTGCCCTTCGTCGTGCAACCCATACAGAACGCCTTCGAAGCCATAGGCCCGCGCCCGCTGGAAGTCGCCGCCACCCTGCGCGCCAGCCCCTGGGACTGCTTCTTCAGCGTGGTGCTGCCACTAGCCAAACCGGGCTTTCTCACCGCTGCGGTGCTGGGCTTCGCCCACACCCTCGGCGAGTTCGGTGTGGTGCTGATGATCGGCGGCAATATTCCGGACAAGACCCGCGTGGTCTCGGTGCAGATCTTCAACCACGTCGAAGCCCAGGAATACGCCCAGGCCCACTGGCTGGCCGGCGGCATGCTGCTGTTCGCCTTCCTCATCCTGCTAGTGCTGCACCTCAAGGGCCGCCCGACGATGAAGGTGAGCTGATCCATGAGCCTAGCGATCGAACTGAGCCTGAACCACGCCGACTTCCACCTGCAGGTCGCGCTGCAACTGCCCGGGCGCGGCATCACCGCGCTGTTCGGCCCCTCGGGCTCGGGCAAGACCAGCCTGCTGCGCTGCGTCGCCGGCCTGGAGCGGCCGCCGCGCGGGCGCATCGAGGTCAACGGCGAGTGCTGGCAGGACGACGCGCGCCAACATTTCCTCGCCCCGCACAAACGCGCCCTCGGCTATGTGTTCCAGGAGGCCAGCCTGTTCCCGCACCTGTCCGTGCGCAGCAATCTGGAGTTCGGGCAGAAGCGCATCGCCGCCGCCGCGCGGCGCATCGACCTGGACCAGGCCGCGCGGCTGCTGGGCATCGACCACCTGCTGGCGCGCGACCCCGCCACCCTGTCCGGCGGCGAGCGCCAGCGCGTCGGCATCGCCCGCGCGCTGCTCACCAGCCCGCGCCTGCTGCTGCTCGACGAGCCGCTGGCGGCGCTGGATGACAAGCGCAAGCAGGAGATCCTGCCCTACCTGGAACGCCTGCACGACGAGCTGGACATCCCCATGCTCTACGTCAGCCACGCCGCCGACGAGGTGGCGCGCCTGGCCGATCATCTGGTGCTGCTGGAGCGGGGCCGCGCCCTGGCCAGCGGCCCGCTGGAGCAACTGCTGGCGCGCCTCGACCTGCCCCTGGCGCAGGGCGACGACGCCAGCAGCGTGCTGCACGCCCGCGTGTGCGGCCACGACAGCCACTATCAGCTGCTGGAACTGCAGTTGCCGAACAGCGACCTGCGCCTGCGCCTGCCGCACGCGCCCCTGGCGAACGGCCAGGAACTGCGCCTCAAGGTGCCGGCCCGCGACGTCAGCCTGAGCCTGGAGCCACCGGGGCCGAGCAGCATCATCAACCGCCTGCCGGTGCGGGTACTGGAGCTGGTCGACGCGCCACAGCCGGCGCAGGTGCTGGTGCGCCTGGAGCTGGCCGGCCAGCCGCTGCTGGCGCGCATCACCCGCTACTCGCGCGACCAACTCGAGCTGCATCCGGGGCAGGCCCTGTGGGCGCAGTTCAAGGCCGTCGCCCTGCCCGCCTGAGCCAGATGGCTTGTCTGCGGCAAAGGCCAGCGCCTAACATCCGCCCAGCCTTTCGACGAGCCCGCCCATGCGCGAACGCACCATCGCCAGCCACTTCATCCGCGCCGCCCTGCGCGGCGCCGAGCGCCGGCAGCGTGATGTGAGCGGCCTGCTGCGCGCGGTCGGCATCCAGCCGGCGCTGCTCGACGAACCGCGCGCGCGCCTGGCGCCAGAGCAGTTCGCACAACTGGTGCAAGGGCTGTGGCAACTGCTCGACGACGAGTACATGGGCTTCGGCAGCACGCCCAGCAGGCGCGGCACCTTCGCCATGATGTGCCATGCCATCATCCACTGCCACAGCCTGGAGAAGGCCCTGGTGCGTGGCATGCTGTTCTACGGCCTGTTCCCCGAGGCGCCGCGCGTGGCCCTGCAGCGCGAGGGCGAGCAGGTGCGCCTGAGCATCGACAGCTCCGCCCTGTGGGACCCGGACCACTTCCTCACCGAAAGCCTGCTGGTGATCTGGCACCGCCTCGGCAGCTGGCTGATCGGCCAGCGCATTCGCCTGGAGGAAGCCACCTTCGCCTACCCCGAGCCGGCGCACAGCGCCGAGTACGACCTGCTGCTCCCCTGCCCGCGGCACTTCGACCGGGCAAGCACCAGCCTGCTGTTCCACGCCCGCTACCTGAGCATGCCGCTGCTGCAGGACGAGCGCACGCTCAAGCAGTTCCTCGAACACTCACCCGCCGACCTGCTGGCCCGCCCCGATGGCGGCGACAGCCTGACCAGCCGCATCCGCCGCCTGCTCGGCCGCGACTGCGCCCACTGGCCGGACCTGGAGCAGGTCGCCGAACAGCTGCACGTCAGCCCGCAGACCCTGCGCCGCCACCTGCGCGAGGAAGGCTCGAGCTTCCAGGAGCTCAAGGACCACCTGCGCCGCGACCTGGCCATCTACCATCTGGGCCGCGACGAACTGTCCATCCAGGCCCTGGCCGAACAGCTCGGCTTCTCCGAGCCTTCGGCCTTTCACCGCGCCTTCAAGAAATGGACCGGGCTCACGCCCGGGGCCTACCGGGCCCACCAGGACAACTAGCCACCGGCATACCCCGCCCATCCCAAGGAAGAACCATGAAAGCCACGGACCTACTTGCCATCGCCCTGCGCCTGTTCGCCCTGTTCCTGCTGTACATCGCCTTCGCCACGGCCATCCAGCAGTACCAGTACCTCCAGCAGGTCGCCAACCTCGGCACGCCCGGCGACACCCGCGGCCTGGTCGCGCTGGCCGTCGGCCAGGTGCTCTGCCTGCTGCTGGTCGCCCTCGCCCTGCTCAAGTTCCCCATGACCATCGCACGGCGCCTGGCCCCGCCAACCGCTGACGAAGCGCAGAGCCAGGGTCTCAGCACCCAGGAACTGCAGTCGGTGGCTTTCTGCGTGCTCGGTGTCTACCTGGTGGCACTGGGCCTGGCGGACCTCATCTACAATGCCGCCTGGATCATCTACATGCTGCGCGGCACCCCTGCCGTGCAAGACAACCTGGTGGCCTACAGCATCCAGGAACTGATCACCCTGGTCGAACTGCTGATCGGCCTGTTCCTCTGCCTCAGGGCCGAAGGCCTGAGCCAGCTGATCCGCCGCCTGCGCAGCGCAGGCCTGCGATGAAGCACCCGGGCAAGCGCCACCTGCTGCTGGCCTTTATCCTCGCCTGGCTGCTGGCCCCGGAATGGCTACGCATACCCGTGCACAACGGCAGCGCCCGCGACTGGAACACCAAGAGCTTCTGGTTCGAACCCTGGGGCCGCTCCGGCACCCACAAGGGCATCGACATCTTCGCCCGCCGGGGCACCCCGGTCACCGCACCGACCCACGGCCTGGTACTGTTTCGCGGCGAACTCGCAGCCGGCGGCAAAGTCATCCTCATGCTCGGCCCCAAATGGCGTCTGCACTACTTCGCCCACCTCAACGACTACCACGCCCTACCCGGCCAGCCCGTTCTGCCCGGAAGCCTGCTCGGCAGCGTGGGCGACAGCGGCAACGCCCGCGGCAAACCACCCCACCTGCATTACTCGATCGTCACCCTGCTGCCCTACCCCTGGCGCTGGGACGACAGCACACAGGGTTGGAAAAAGATCTTCTACCTAGACCCGAGCGAACTACTGAACGACGGCGCGATGGACAGCCAAAGCGAGTCAGGAGGCTAGAGTACGGCGTCGGGCTGGGCTTCGGGTGCGGCAGCCTTGAAGGCATCGAGGGCCAGGCAGCGTTCCTCCATCGCCAGCAGGCGCGGAAAAGCCTCCAGAGAACAGGCGAAGCGCCGCGCGTTATACAGCTGCGGAATCACGCAGGCCTCCAGATAGCCGGGGCGCTGGCCCAGCGACAGATCACCCTTGAGCGGTGCCAGCCCCTGCTCCACCGCCGCCAACCCCTTCTCCACCCAATGCCGATACCAGGCGTTCTTCGCCTCGTCCGAGACGCCCAGCTCGGCGCTCAGATACTGCAGCACGCGCAGGTTGTTCAGCGGGTGGATATCGCAGGCGATATGCAGGGCCAGGGCGCGCACCTGGGCGCGCTGGGCCGGGTCGGCCGGCAGCAGTGCCGGCACCGGGAACGCCTCGTCGAGGTATTCGAGGATGGCCAGCGACTGGGCGATGCGCACCCCGCCATTGCCCTCGTCGACCAGCAGCGGCACCAGCTCCTGCGGGTTGAGCGCCTGGTACTCGGCGCCATGCTGCTGGCCGCCGTCCTTGACCAGATGCACCGGCACCTGGCGGTAGGCCAGGCCCTTGAGACCGAGGGCGATGCGCACGCGGTAGGCGGCGCTGGAGCGCCAGTAGGAATAGAGGGTCAGCATAAGGCCACCTGCGTTGCTGCTTGAACGTAGGCTGGGTAGAAGCGCCTAGTGCGCTGAAACCCAGCTGGGTTGGCGCTGGGTTTCGCTGCGCTCTACCCAGCCTACGCCTGGTATTTCTCCACGGTTTGGTCGATGGCGCCGAAGATGCTCTGGCCGCTGGCGTCGAACATCTCGATGCGCACCCGGTCGCCGAACTTGAGGAACGGCGTCTTGGCCTCGCCCTGTTCGATGATCTCCAGCATGCGCTTCTCGGCCAGGCAGGAGGAACCGGCGCTGCGGTCATAGTTGGACACGGTGCCCGAGCCGATGATGGTGCCGGCGCCCAGCGGGCGGGTCTTGGCGGCGTGGGCGACCAGGGTCGGGAAGTTGAAGGTCATATCCACGCCGGCATCCGGCTGGCCGAACAGCGCGCCGTTGATATGCGAGACCAGCGGGCGATGCACCTTGCCGTCCTTCCAGGCGTCGCCCAGCTCGTCCGGGGTCACCGCCACCGGCGAGAAGCTCGACGACGGCTTGCTCTGGTAGAAGCCGAAGCCCTTGGCCAGCTCGCCAGGGATCAGGTTGCGCAGCGACACGTCGTTGACCAGCAGCAGCAGGCGGATATGTTCGCCCGCCTCGGCCGGTGTGGCGCCCATCGGCACGTCGTCGGTGATCACCGCCAGCTCGGCTTCCAGGTCGATGCCCCAGGCCTCATCGGCCAGACGGATCGGCGCATGCGGCGGGATGAAGGAATCCGCGCCGCCCTGGTACATCAGCGGGTCGTGCCAGAAGCTCTCCGGCATCTCGGCGCCACGCGCCTTGCGTACCAGTTCGACGTGGTTGACGTAGGCGCTGCCGTCGGCCCAGTGGTAGGCGCGCGGCAGCGGGCTGTGGCAGTCGGCCTGGTCGAAGACGAAGGCGTCCTCGATCAGACCGTCGTTGAGGCGCTGGTAGACCGACTCCAGCAGCGGGCGCTTGATCTCCCAGTCGTCCAGCGCCGCCTGCAGGGTAGCGGCGATCTGCGGTACCTGCACGGCGCGGGAGAGGTCGCGGGAGACGACGATCAGGGTGCCGTCGCGGCCTTGGTTGAGTGATGCGAGTTTCATGGGTTGTACCTGTTCCGTTGACTGTTTCCCCTCTCCCTATGGGAGAGGGGCCAGGGGTGAGGGATTACCAGGCTGCGCGGAGCTGCCTATAGCACCCTCACCCAAGCCCTCTCCCGGAGGGAGAGGGGGTTGTTTTGCGTCAGCCTTGCTTGCCTGGCGCGCGCCAGGAGTTCACGTATTCGGGCACGTCCACGGCGGCGGCGGCCTCGGCCACTTCCAGGGCGCGGCGGGTGTCGATCATCACCGCCACTTCCTCGGCGAAGGTGGCGGGGTCTTCCTGGGCCTTCTTCAGCGCCTTGGGGTGCGGGCCGTGGGGGAAGCCGCAGGGGTGCAGGGTGACCATGCCGGCCTCGATGTTGTCACGGCTGAAGAAGTTGCCGCGGTGGTAGAACAGCACCTCGTCGTAGTCGTCGTTGTTGTGGAAGAACGGCACCTTGAGCGCACCGGGGTCGGACTCGACCGGGCGCGGGGTGAAGGTGCACACCACGAAGCCATTGGCGACGAAGGTGGTGTGCGCCGACGGCGGCAGGTGGTAGCGGTGGCTCATCAGCGGGCGGATGTCGCGCCAGTTCAGGCGCACCACCGTGTTGTCGCCGTGCCAGCCGACCGCATCCAACGGGTTGAACGGATAGGTGACGGTGCTGATCTGGTTGCGCCGCTTGATCCTGATCTGCCAGGTCTGCTCGTCCTGCTGGGCCTTGAAGGCGGCATCGATGCGCGGATGGTCGAGCACGGCCGGGTCGAAGATCGCCTGCGGGCCGAGCAGGCCCTTGTCCGGCAGCTGGTAGGCGCCGTCGCTGTTCTCGATCAACAGGAAGTGGCTGGGCGCGGTCGGCTCGATGCGCCAGGCGGTGCCGCGCGGGATCACCAGGTAGTCGCCGTCGCGGTACTCCAGATGGCCGAAGTCGCAGTAGAAATGCCCGGCGCCGTCATGCACGAACAGCAGTTCGTCGCCGTCGGCGTTGCGCGCCAGGTGGCGCATGGCGCCGTGGGTCTTCCACACGCGCAGCTTGACGTCGGCGTTGTGCAGGCACAGCGGCGCCTCCAGCGGGCAGTCGCGCTCGCTGGAGATCTTGTTGAAGTTGAAGGCGTGCGGGCGCAGCGGGCCTTGCCAGTCGATCCAGCCGGTCGGCGGGTGCTTGTGGTGCAGGTGCGCGGTGGGCCCGAAGAAGCCCTCGCGGCCCATCTCCCGCTCGTAGGTGCCCTCGGGGAAGTCGCAGTGGGCCTGGCGCGAGTGCTCGCCCTCGCGCAGGGGGAAGCTGATCCATTTGCGGCTCATGAAAATCTCCTCGTTTCGCGGCGCCCAAACCCGGATGCCGGGTGGGTTAGGCGCCGGCGCTTAGCCTGGGATCGGTATAGGGAGCTGCCGCGCCATAATCCGCCATGGTGCGTTCGACCAACTCCGCCTGGTGGGTTACGCGGCGCACAGGCTCCGTGCAGTACGGACTCGCTGCGACAAGCGCCGCTAACCCACCCTCCATAGCGGCTCATTCCTGGCTAATCACGCCACGACGCAGCTGGTCTTCCTCGATGGACTCGAACAGCGCCTTGAAGTTGCCTTCGCCGAAGCCCTGGTTGCCCTTGCGCTGGATGATCTCGAAGAAGATCGGGCCGATCACGGTGTTGGTGAAGATCTGCAGCAGGATGCCGTCGTCGCCCGGTGCGCCATCGATGAGGATATTCAGCTCGCGTAGCTGATCCAGCGGCTCGCCGTGGCCGGCGACGCGGCTGTCGACCTTCTCGTAGTAGGTGTCCGGCGTGATCATGAAGTCCACGCCATTGGCGCGCAGCTTGCGCACCGTCTCGTAGATGTCGTCGGTGCTCATGGCGATGTGCTGGATGCCCTCGCCGTGGTACTCGCGGATGAATTCCTCGATCTGCGACTTGTCGTCGGCCGACTCGTTGATCGGGATGCGGATCTTGCCGCAGGGCGCGGTCATGGCGCGGGAGAACAGGCCGGTGAGCTTGCCCTCGATGTCGAAGTAGCGGATCTCGCGGAAGTTGGCGATGCGCTCGTAGAAGCCGGACCAGACGTCCATCTGCCCGCGCATGACGTTGTGGGTCAGGTGGTCGATCTGCTGCAGGCCGACGGCCTTGTCGCCCGCCGAACGACCCTCGATATATTCGAAGTCGACGTCGTAGATGGTCTTGTCGCCGTAGCGATCCACGAGGTACAGCAGCGAGCCGCCGATGCCCTCGACGCAGGGGATGTTCAGCTCGCCGAAGTTGGCGTGGCTGCCGACCAGGGTGGCGCCCTGCTGCTCGACGTAGGCGGCGGCCTGGGCCGCGTTCTTCACCCGGAAGGCCATGGCGCAGGCGCTCGGCCCGTGCTTCTCGCCGAAGGCGCGCATGTGCCCGGTGGGGCTGCCGTTGAGCACGAAGTTGATGTCGTTCTGCTGGAACAGCCAGACCTGCTTGGAGCGGTGCTTGGCGGTTTCGGTGAAGCCCATGGCGCCGAACAGCTGACGCAGCTGCTCGATACCTTCCGCGGTGGGTGCGGTGAACTCGACGAACTCGAAACCGTCGGTGCCTATGGGGTTGTGCTGATCGATCTTGGCCACGGCGTTCATCCGGCCTCCTTGATTGTTGTTGTGGGGCAGTCGCACGCCCTCATGGCTGTGCGCTGGATTGCCTTCATCACAATCCCTGGGCGGCGTGCGTACAAGCCGCGGCGCAGGCGCTCGGGGCGGCGCCATGCCGGGCCATTGGCAAGTTTTCCTTACACCACTTGAGACCTCTGAGTTCGCAGTCGTCGGCACCGGCAATGTGTAAGCTTTTCTTGCCAGCGTGGTTCAGCCGGCTGCCAGTCGCGCGGCCGACTCGGGCTCGGACTCAGCCAGCAGCTCGACGAGCGGCCGCGGTTTGCCCAGGTGATAACCCTGGGCGAAGTCCACGCCCATCGCGCGCAGGGCCTCGAGCACTTCGCCGGTCTCGACGAACTCGGCGATGGTGCGTTTGCCCATGACGTGGCCGATCTGGTTGATCATCTCGACCATGGCGCGGTCGATGGGCTCGTCCAGCATGTCGCGGACGAAGCTGCCGTCGATCTTCAGGTAGTCCACCGGCAGGTGCTTGAGGTACATGAAGGACGACATGCCGGCACAGAAGTCGTCCAGCGAGAACTTGCAGCCCAGCTCCTTGAGTTCCTCGATGAAACGGGTGGCGTCGGCCAGGTTGGCGATGGCCGCCGTCTCGGTGATCTCGAAGCAGAGCGTGCCCGGCGGCACCGGCAGGCGCTGGAACTGCTCGCGGATGAAGGCGAGGAACTCGTGGTCGCCGATGCTGGCCCCGGACAGGTTGACCGCGCAGCACTGCGGCATCGCCCTGGGCCGCTCGTGGTGCAGGCGGGCCAGCGTCTGCAGGGTGTGGCGCACCACCCAGCGGTCGATCTGCGGCATCAGGCCGTAGCGCTCGGCGGCCGGGATGAAGTGGCCGGGCGCGATCAGCGCGCCCTCCTCGTCCTGCAGGCGCAGCAGTATCTCCAGGTGCCCTACCCGCACGGCGTCGTGCAGCGGCACTATGGGCTGCCCATAGAGCAGGAAGCGGTCGTCCTCCAGGGCGCGCTGGATGCGCTGCACCCAGCTCATCTCGCCAACCCGGTGGGACAGCTCGGAGTCGTCCGGCTGGTAGGCGTGCACCCGGTTGCGCCCGCGCTCCTTGGCCGAATAGCAGGCCAGGTCGGCGGTGCGCAGCAGCTCGGCCAGGCTGATCTGCCCCGGCGGCACCTGCACCAGGCCGATGCTGGCGCTGATGCTGAACACGCGCCCGGCCCAGACGAAGCGCAGCTCCTGCACCGCCTGGCGCAGGGTCTCGGCCACCCGTTGCGCGGCATCCTCGGGGCAGTTCTCCAGGATTACGCCGAACTCGTCGCCGCCCAGGCGCGCCAGGGTGTCGCCCTCGCGCAGGTGCTGTTGCAGGACCTGGCACACCTGGCGCAGCAGCTCGTCGCCAGCGGCATGGCCGCAGGTGTCGTTGACCAGCTTGAACTGGTCCAGATCGATGAACATCAGCGCGTGGCGCCCCGCCTGGCGCAGCATGCGCGCCAGCAGCTGGGCCAGGCGGTACTCGAACTCGCGGCGGTTGGCCACGCCGGTCAAGGCATCGTGGCTGGCCTGCCAGGACAGGCTGGCGACGAACTGACGCTCGCGGGTCATGTCGTGCAGCACCATGACCACCCCGCTGACCCGGCCCTGTTCCTGGATGCGGGTGCCGACCAGATTGACCGCCACCGAGCTGCCGTCCGGGCGCCGCATCAGCTTGGGATAGTCGCCGCCCAGCGCCTGCTCGCCATGCAGTATCTGACGCAGCGGGGACTCGCCGGCGCCCTCGGCATGCTCATCGACGATGGAAAACAGCTGCTCGAAGGGCGCGCCCTCGGCCTGCCGTGCGCTGCAACCGGTGAGCTGCTCGGCGGCGGCGTTCATGTAGGCGATGCGCCCCTCGCGGTCGAGGCTGATCACCGCGTCACCGATCGCGGCGAGAATGGTCTGCGCGCGCTGCTTGGCGGCCGCCAGCGCACGGTCGACGGCGGCCCGCTGCAGCAGCAGGTTGCGCGTGCGCAGCAGGGCCAGGGCGATGAGCAGCGCGGCGGTGAGCAGATTGCCCAGCACCAGCAGCCAGAACACGGCGCGCGAGGCCTCGCCGAGTATCTGCGAGAAGGCCTCCGCCGCGCCGGTGGCGCCGACGTTGATCGCGTCGATACGCGCATGCCAGGCTTGCCGCGCCTCGGGCGGTTCATCGCCGCGCCGATGCGCCCGCTCGATCTCCTCGACCAGCTCCTGCAGCTCGAACACGTAGCGGTCGCCCAGGGCCCATTGCTCGATGGCCCGCCGCAGGTAGTCGAGCTGGCCGAAGTTGCGATAGAGCCAGATCATGCCGGGCACATCGTCGGGATGGTTCTTGCCTTGCAGGATGCCGGCCCGCGCCAGTTCCAGGTCCGGCTCGGGGCGATCCAGGGCGATGCGGAACTGGTGGTCGCCGAGCGGCACGGCGATCGCCTCGTAATACTTGTCCAGGTGGGCCTCGTCCCCGCTCTGCACATGCAGGTCCAGGTAGTAGATGGCGTCCTTGAGCCCCTTGGACCACAGGCTCTCGCCGGCGATATAGGCACGCACGGCCGAGTGCAGGTAGAGGCTGCCGCCGGCCAGCAGCGCCTGGACCACCACCACCAACACGAAAGGCCAGACCAGCCTTAGCAACTGCGAGGCGCTGCGCACTTCCTGGATTGTGCTCTCCTGGCTCATCTTTCCCTGTTCTCCGGGCAGACACGGACAAACCCGCCGTACGCGAGGACTGACGTACCTTCAGGTATAGATGGCTTATTGCCAACACTGGAGGGTGCGCGCCAGGATCCAGACAATCGGCAGTCGCCCCCCCTCATGAGAGGCACCGAACGCGAGCACAGAATCGCTCAGCCCCTATCAGGAAAGCCGGGACCTGGCCGGGAACCAGGGTCTGTCACGCCTGGGCGAACAGCGCCGCCACGCCTGCCACCAGCGCCTCATTCTCAAACGGCTTGGCCAGCACGGCATGGGCCCCCAGTTCGAGCGCCTCGCGTTGGCGCGCCTCGCTGTCCGCGGAGATCACCAGCACCTTCAGAGAGAACGGCAGGTTGGCACGCTGCAGGTAGCGCAGCACACCCAGCCCGTCGAGCCCAGGCATGCGCAGGTCGAGGGTCATCACGGCGGGTTGGAACCTGTAGAGCATCGCCCCCGCGGCAAAGCCGTCCGAGGCCACCACGGTCTCGTAGCCGGCGCGATCCAGTACCCGGGAAATAGCACTGGCCATTCCCGGGTCATCTTCGGTGATCAGCACCTTGCGCGCGCCGAGCGCCTCGCCGACCTCGCCCCCCGAGCCGGCCGCATTGGGAATACCGTTTTCGAGCATGAAGCGTTGCAACTCGCCGAGCGGCACGCGGTAGTCGCCGCGCCCCGGCAGGCGGTAGGACTGCAACAGGCCTCGCTCGATCCAGCGGATCACCGTGCGAAAGCTCACTCCGCACAGATGCGCGACCTGCCGAGTGGTCAATACCTCTGACATCCTTCCTCCTACGCCGAGCGATATACCATCTCGCGCCAGCGCAACATCATCGATAAGTGTCACGTTAGTCACGTTTGACATATTTGTCACACAAAACTAGCTTGATCCTGGCAGCTGCCTGAGCGGCATAGCGCAAGCGCCGATCTCATCGACCATCCCGCCCCGCAGAGGCACGCGATGATACGAGCCCTCGACTGCCTTAGATCCCGACACTGCCTCGCCACGCTGGGCAGCCTGCTGCTCTGCGCCAGCCTGACTCTCGCCCTGTGGTGGGGCGCCCAGCGCGAACAACTCGCCGCCGCCACGGAGCGATTCCAGTTCGAGATACGCGAAGTGCAGTTCGCCGTGGAGCAACGCCTGCTGGCCTATGAGCATGTGCTGCGCGGCGGGGTCGGGATGTTCGCCGCCTCGCGCCAGGTCGAGCGCGACGAGTGGCACCGCTACGTGGCCAATCTGGACATCGAGCACAACTATCCGGGCATCCAGGGCATAGGTTTCAGCAAGTGGCTGCGGGCCGAGGAGCGTGATGCGCTGGTCCGCCAGGTACGCGCCGAAGGGTTCGCCGACTTTCGCCTGTGGCCCGAGGGCCGGCGCGACGGCTATAGCGTCATCCTCTATCTAGAGCCGTTCGACTGGCGCAATCGCCGCGCCTTCGGCTTCGACATGTACAGCGAGGCGAACCGCCGCGCGGCCATGCGCCGCGCGATCGACACCGGGCAACCGGCGATTTCCGGCAAGGTACGGCTGGTCCAGGAAACCGAGGAAAACGTGCAGCATGGCTTCCTCATGTACCTGCCGGTGTACCCGCGCGGAGAGGTGCCGGATAGCGAGAGCGAACGCAGCGAGCGCCTGCTCGGTTTCGTCTACGCCCCATTCCGCATGAACAACCTGATGACCGGCACCCTCGGCAACAAGGCCCTGCCGGACATCCGCCTGCAGATCTTCGACGGCCCAGGCGTCGACGCCGAAAGCATGATGTACGACAGCGCCGCCGACTCGCGCCATGTACCGCTGTTCAGCGAAGTGCGGAGTGAGCAATTCAACGGCCGCGTCTGGACCTTCAGATTCTCCTCGCTGCCGGCCTTCGAAGCCGCCATGGATACTCAGAAGCCGGCACTGATCCTCGGCGGCGGCCTGCTGGTCAGCCTGCTGCTGTCTGGACTGATCTGGCTGCTGGGCCAGAACCGCAGCCGCGCCCGCAAGCTGACACAGGCCAACCGGGGCCTGCAGAAGGAGATCGGCGAGCGGCGCCGGCTCGAAGACAAGCTGGTGCAGGCCCGAGACAAGGCCGAGGAGGCCAACCGCGCCAAAAGCGACTTCCTCGCCAACATCAGCCACGAGCTGCGCACGCCTCTGACGCTGATCCTGGCTCCGGCCGAGCAGTTGCTCGAGCGCGCCCCGGCGGAGCTGCGCCCGCAGCTCGAGCGGATCTGCCGCAATGCATTGCTGTTGCTCAACCGGGTCAACGACCTGCTCGATTTCGCCAAGGCCGAAGCCGGCAAGTTCGAGCTGCACAACGAAAAGCTCGACCTGCAGCAATGGTTGCCCATATTGGCCGAGGATGCGGCCCTGGTGGCTCAGCGCAAGGGCTGCGCCCTCACCTGGGAAGTCGATGCGAGCCTCGGCGAAGTCTGGGTGGACCGTGGCCACCTGGAGACGATCCTGCTCAACCTGCTGAGCAACGCCCTCAAGTTCACCCCCGCCGGCGGCACTATCGGCGTCAGGGCGACGGTGCTCGACAGCCAGCGCTTCCAGCTCGAAGTGAGCGATACCGGCAGCGGCATCGAGGCGGAACAGCTGCCCCTGCTGTTCCAGCGCTTCCAGCAACTGGACAACTCGGCGACCCGCCCGCATGGCGGCACCGGCATAGGTCTGGCACTGGTCAAGCAGTTGGTCGAGCTGATGGGCGGCGAAGTCGAGGTGCACAGCGCCCCCGGCGCCGGCTCCAGCTTCCAGGTACGCCTGCCGCACTGCGCCACCCAGCAGCCAAACGACCTGGCCCCGCCCTGCGTACTGGAGGAAATGCCAGACCTGGCGGCCCAGCTGCGCCACACCCGCTTCGCCGAGAGCCAGCCGCTGTCGCCGGCCGCCTCGGCGTCTGCCGCCGGAGCGGGCGTTGCGTCGACTCTGCCCTGCGTGCTCATCGCCGACGACAACCCGGATATGCGCCAGTATCTGGCCGAGCTGCTGAGCGACGAATGCAGCGTACTCTGCGCCGACGACGGCGAGCAGGCCTGGGAGCTGCTGCAGCGTCAGCCGGTCGACCTGCTGCTGTCGGATGTGATGATGCCGCGCCTGGATGGACTCGGCCTGACCGCCCGGGTCAAGGCCAGCGAGGCCCTGGCCTCGCTCCCCGTCATCCTGATCACCGCGCGCGGCAGCAAGGAAGCCGGGGTCGGCGGCCTGGAGTGCGGCGCCGACGACTATATCGCCAAGCCCTTCGCCCCCGAGGAGCTGCGCGCGCGGGTACGCGCCGCCCTGCGCATGGCCCACACCCAGCGACTGCTGCAGGAACGCGCCCACGATGCCGGCATGGCCCTGCTGGCGGCCGGCATCCTGCACAACCTGGGCAACGTGCTCAACGGGGTCACCGTGGCCTCGGCGGTGCTGCGCAACAAGCTGCAACAGTCCAAGGTGAGCGCGGTAGGCCGGGTCGCCGCCCTGCTGCAAGAGCATGTCGACGGCCTGGGCCAGTTTCTCGACAACGACCGCCAGGGCCGTGCCCTGCCCGGCTTCGTCGCGCAACTGGCCGAACAGTTGGAAAGCGAGCAGCGCAGCCTGCTCCGCGAAGTGGAGATACTGCGCAACTGCGCGGAACACGCCGACGCCGTGCTCGCCAGCCAGCGCAATTTGACCGCTGCCGGCACCATGCTTGTGGAACTGGTGGCGGTGCATCGGCTGCTGGACAGCGCACTGGAGATGGCCAGCGCTTCCTTTCTTTCGCAGGATATCCTGATAGAACGCGACTATGGCCACGAGGAAGTGGTGCTGACCGATCAGCATCGGGCCCTGCAGATCCTGCTCAATCTACTGAAAAACGCCAGCCAGGCCCTGACCAAGTGCCCGGCCGGGCAGGCCCGTATCCGGGTGAGCTGCCGTAGCCATGAGAACGGCGTACGCCTGGAGGTCCAGGATAACGGCGTGGGCATCGCTCCCGAACGGATCCCCCTGCTGTTCAATCAGAACCCCACGAAACAGGCCAATGGCCACGGCTTCGGCCTGCATCTGAGCGCCATCTGGGCCGTGGAACTCGGCGGTCGGCTATGCTGCATGAGCGAGGGCCAGGGACAGGGAGCCAGCTTCACCCTGGAGTTGCCTGCTCCAACCAGCTAGGCGCCAGAGACGACGGCGCCCGTAAACGAACGGTTCCACGAGGGATGAAGCATGCGAACCGACTCCTCCCAGTCCGACGATCTACTCGCATCAGGATCGCACGAGACCACCCACGGCGCCGAGCCTGCCGGTAGCCCGGAGACACCCGCCAGGACACAAGATTTCGCGCAGAGCCAGGCGCCCGTGCGAGTCCTGCTGATCGACGACAACTGCGTGAACCTCGAACTCATGCAAAGCATCCTCGCCGACCAGGATGCCGCTGCGGCGCAGCACTTCGAGAGTCTCGAGTCGGAGCTGTTCGGCCGCGCGTCGACCAGCAGCCGGCCGGCGCTCCCCGGCTTCGTCACCGAGTGCTGCCAGGACGGCCGCAGCGGCTGCGAACTGGCGGCGCAGGCCAAGGCCGAAGGCCGGCCCTTCGCGGTGGCCTTCGTCGACATGCGCATGCCCGGCGGCTGGGACGGCCTGCAGACCATCGAAGCCCTGTGGCGCATCGATGCCGACCTGCAGGTGGTGATCTGCACGGCCTATAGCGACCACTCCTGGGAGGATATCAACGCCCGCCTCGGGGTATCGGACAGCCTGCTGATCCTGCGCAAGCCCTTCGACCCCATCGAGCTGTTGCAGCTGGCCAGCGCCCTCGGGGAGAAGTGGCGACTGCAGCGGGTACGCCAGCAGCAGCTGGCCGAACTCGAAGCGCAGGTGGCGGCACGTACCGAACACCTGAACCTGTCGCTCAAGAAGAGCCTGCGCACCGAACAGGAGCTGCAGTATCGGGCCACCCACGACGCCCTCACCGGCCTGGCCAACCGCGTACTGTTCATGGACCGCCTGCGCCAGGCGGTGGCGCGTGCCAGGCGATTGAACTGCCAGCTGCTGGTGGCGTTCATCGACCTCGACCGCTTCAAGCTGGTCAACGACAGCCTCGGCCACGAACTCGGCGACGAACTGCTGAAAGCCGCGGCCGAGCGAATGAGCGCCTGCCTGAGAGAATCCGACACCCTGGCGCGGATCGGCGGCGACGAATTCGCCCTGGTGCTGACCGATCTGGAGAGGTCCAGCGACGGCATGGCGGCCCTCGACCGCCTGCTCGAACGGCTGGCCGAGCCGCTGCAACTGTCAACCACCACCCTCAGCGTGACCTGCAGCCTGGGCTGCAGCGCCTTCCCGGACGATGCCATCGATGCCGACGAGCTGCTGCGCTTCGCCGATGCCGCCATGTACCGGGCCAAGGAGCTCGGCCGCAACAACATCCAGGTCTACAACCCGGCGCTGCGCGCGCGCATCGAGGAGCGCGTCCAACTGGAGGCGGCGCTGCGCCTGGCGATCGAACGCCAGCAGCTGGAACTGCACTACCAGCCGCAGATCGATCTGCGCAGCGGCCGCCTCAGCGGGCTGGAGGCGCTACTGCGCTGGAAACATCCCGAACTCGGCATGGTCGCGCCGGGCCGCTTCATCCACATCGCCGAGGATACCGGGCTGATCGAGGAGATCGGCGAATGGACCCTGCGCCGGGCCTGCGCGCAGATCAAGGAGTGGCAGGGCCAGGGGCTGCAGCCGCCGCGAGTGGCGCTGAATCTGTCGCCGTACCAGGTCCAGCGCCCCGGCCTCGTGGAAATGATCGAGGCATGCCTGCGCGAATCCGACACGAACCCCGCCCTGCTCGAACTGGAGCTGACCGAGAGCGCCTCGATGGACGACCCCGAGCGCACCATCCCATTGATGCGTCGTCTGCGCGCCCTGGGGCTCAGCCTGTCGATAGACGATTTCGGCGCAGGCTACTCGAACATGCGCTACCTGAAGCTGTTCCCGGTACAGACGCTGAAGATCGATGGCTGCTTCGTCCGTGAGATCACCAGCGATGCCGGTAGCATGGCGATCATCGACGCGGTGATCGCCATGGCCCATCGACTGGGGCTCAAAGTGGTGGCCGAGATGGCCGAGAACCAGGGGCAGGTGATGCAACTCGCCGCCCGCGGCTGCGATCTGGTGCAGGGCTATTACTTCAGCCGGCCACTGCCTCCGGAGCAACTGGGGCCCTTGCTGCGGGAGGGCTGCATGCCCCTGCCGCAACGCCTGGACAGCGACAGCAGTTGCCAACAAGTTCTCGTGCTGGACGACGAACCCAGCATCACCAATGCCATCAAGCGTGAGTCCCGTCAGCAGGGCTATCAGGTACTGACGGCCAACAGCAGCGCGGAGGCCTTCGACCTGCTGGCCCGCCATCCGGTCGGCGTGGTGATCAGCGATCAGCTCATGCCGGACATGAAGGGCACCCAGTTCCTCAACCAGGTACGCATGCTCTACCCGGATACCATCCGCATCCTGCTGACCGGCTTCACCGACTTCCGTTCGGCCCAGGAGGCGATCAACATCGGCGCGGTGCATCAGCTGCTCAGCAAGCCCTGGAACGCCCAGGAGCTGCGCCAATTGATCCGCGAGTCGCTGGAACGCTATGGCCGCACATGGCAGCGCGACCGGGTGCTCGAATGACGAAGCGCGCTTGCACTGGCATCTCCCTGCCTCGCCCTAGAGACATTCTGGTCGCCGACGGATAATGTTCCAGCCAGACCAAAACAAGGACAGGCGACCATGAGTGAAGACAGCGAGACCGGTGCCATCGAGGTGCTCGACGACCAGCAGCGCATCGCCCAGCTGGAACAGGCCGGCAAGCTCAACCGTATGCTGATCCTCGCCCTGGCCGGCGCGCTGCTGCTGAACCTGATCTCCTGGGTGCTGGTCGCCGCGCTGGGCGGCTCCGGCGGGCCGGACGAGGAGACCCTGGCGGCCCTGGCGAGCCGGGCCAGCGTGGAGTCCCTGCAGAAGGAGGTCGGCGCCCTGCAGCTGCAGAGCGAGACCCTGCAGCAACAGCTCAAGGATCAGCAGAAGACCATGCTCCTGCTGCAGAAGCAGGCCACCGCATCGCCCTCCTCTTCCTCCGCCCCCGCAGCGGCCAGCGAGGAGCCGAACAAGGAGAACGTGCAGATGCTGGCACGCACCCTGATCGGCCAGGAACGCAACTACCAGCAGACCCTGATCGCGCTGAAGGAAGGCATGCGCGAACTGGCCGGCATGACCCCCGGCTCGCGCAGCTGGCTGGCCTTCTACGAGGAGTCCCTGGCCAAGCCGATGGCCGACAGCCAGGCGCGGGTCAAGGCGCTGGAGAAGTGGTCGGCAGCGCAAGCCAAGTAACACAGTCGCCCGTGGACGCGGCTTCTCATCCCCTCTCTCCCTGGGAGAGGGTAGGCTGAGTGGCTCTGGGGTGGCCTGGTAGTCCCTCACCCCCCGCCCCTCTCCCAGGGGGAGAGGGGGGCAACAGCGGCTCAGTGCTGCAGATGCCCGTAGAGTTTGGCGTACAGCCCGCCCTCGGCGATCAGCTGCTGATGGTCGCCATCCTCGGCGATGCTGCCGCCGTCGAACACCAGCACCCGATCGGCCTGCTTCACCGCGCTCAGGCGGTGGGCGATGATCAGCGTGGTGCGGCCGTTGAGGAAGCGCCCCAGGGCCTGGTGCAGGGCGTATTCGGTGGCGGCGTCGAGGGCCGAGGTGGCCTCGTCGAGTATCACCACCCTGGGCTCGGCGAGGACCATTCGGGCGATGGCCAGGCGCTGACGCTGGCCGCCGGACAGGCGCACGCCGGAGCGCCCGACCATGCTGTCCAGGCCCTGCGGCAGGGCGCGAATGGCCGGGGCCAGCTGGGCGATCTCCAGCGCCTGCCAGCAGGCCTCGTCGCTGCGCGGGCGGCCCATGCACAGGTTGGCGCGCACCGTGTCGTTGAACAGCGCCGGGTGCTGCAGCACCACCGCCACGTGCTCGCGCACGCGCTCCAGGCCGATCTCCTCCAGGCTCGCGCCACCGAAGCGGATGCTGCCCGCCTGCGCGCTGTAGAGCCCCAGCAGCAGCTGCACCAGGGTGCTCTTGCCGCCGCCGGAGGCGCCGACTATGGCCACCTTCTCGCCGGGTGCGATGACCAGGTCGAGGTCGTGCAGCACCGGCTCCTCGCGGTAGGCGAAGCTCAGCCCGCGCACTTCGATGCCGACCGTCTCGCGGCCCTTGAACGGATCGACGCGGCCCTCGTGCTGCGGCTCGTCGGCGCGCGCCAGCAGCTCGTTGATCCGCGCCATGGCGCCGCCGGCGGCGTAGTAGGCGTATTGCAGGCCGAGCAGTTGCTCGACCGGGCCGATCATGTACCAGAGGTAGCTGAACACGGCGAGCATCTGGCCGATGGACAGGTCCGAGAGCAGCACGGTGAGCATGGCGGCGGCGCGGAAGATGTCGATGCCGAACTGGAACAGCAGGCCGCTGGTGCGCGCGGCGGCATCGCTCTTCCACTGCGAGGCCACGGCGTAGTCGCGCACCTCGCGCGCGCGCAGGCCGAGGCGGCCGAGGAAATGGCCCTGACGGTTGCCGGCGCGCACCTCCTGGATCGCCTCCAGGGTCTCGGTCAGGGCCTGGGTGAAGCGCGCGGTGCTGTCGTTCTCCTGCTTCTTCAGCAGCTTGACCTGCTTGCCCAGCTGCACCGTGGCGTAGATCACCAGGGGGTTGAACAGCAGGATCAGCAGGGCCAGCTGCCAGTGCATCCAGATCAGCACGGCGGCCGTGCCGACCAGCGTCAGCAGCGCCACCAGCACTCGGCTCAGGGTCTCGCCGATGAACTTGTCGAGGGTGTCCAGATCGGTGACCAGGTGCGCGCTGACCGTGCCGCCGCCGAGATTCTCGTACTCGCCCAGGGCGATGCGCTTGAGCCGTTCGATCAGGCGGATGCGCAGGCGGTAGATGACGTCCTTGGACAGGCGGGCGAACAGCCGTGCCTGCAGCACGTTGCTGACCAGGGCGCCCAGGCGCAGCAGCAGGGTCAGCGCCAGCATCAGGCCGATATAGCCGGGAGCGTTCTCCCAGGCGACCGGCAGGAAGCGGTCCATCACCTTGAGCGCGGCGTCGCCGTCGCCCAGCAACACCTCGTCCACCAGCAGCGGCAGTAGCAGGGGAATCGGCACGCTGCACAGGGTGGCGAACACGGCGATCAGATTGGCCAGCAGCAGCCCCTTGCGATGGTGCAGGGCCAGGCGGCGGATCTCCGCCCAGGTCAGGCGATCAGGCATGCACGGCGCGCTCCAGCCAGCGCCCCAGCAACGGCTGCAGCGCCTCCAGCGGCTGGTAGCCGTTGGTCAGCAGGGCCAGCTGGCCGTCGCGCTCGGCCAGCAGGGTGGGAAAGCCGGCGATGCCCAGATCCTGCACCCAGGCGAAGTCGGCCGCGGTGGCGGCCTGCATGGCCGGGCTGTCGAAGGCGGCGGCGAACTCGATGCGCGGAATGCCGGCGCGCTCGGCCAGCTCGACCAGCACCTGGGCGCGGGTGACGTCGCGGCCCTCGGCGTAGAAGGCCTGCTGGATCAGCCCGGCCAGCGGCCAGGCGCTCTGCTCGTCCAGCTGGCGGGCGGTGACCAGGGCCCGGCAGGCCGGCTCGGTGTCGTAGACGAAGCCTTCCGGCAGGGCATTGTGGAAGTCGAACAGCTGGCCGGTGGCGGCATTCACCGCCTGCCAGTGGCCGAGGATGCGCACCCGCGCGGCGGGGTCCAGCGCCGCACGCTCGCGGCGCAGGCCGCCGGCCACCAAGTGCAGCGGCACGCCGGCCGCGGCGGCCTGTTCGGCCAGGGCGCCGGCCACCGGGGCGAAGCCCCAGCACCAGGAACACATGGGATCCATCACATAGAGCAGACGGGTCGGGCGCAAGCTGGGCTCCTTAACGCACTGTAGGGTGGGTTAGGCCGCAGGCCGTAACCCAGCGTGGGGCATCGCCGGGGTACGCCGCCAAGCGGCTAAGCCAGCCTACGCCATGAAATTCCGTAGGCTGGGTTAGGTCGCAGACCGTAACCCAGCATCGGGGCCACGCGAAACCTCATTAGGAGGGTTACCCCGCGAAAGCGGCTAACCCACCCTACACCTGGCTCAACCTTCCTGCAGCGCCTTGTAGTTGTAACCGATGGGATGCGGCAGGTTACGCGCCTGGGCGATCTCGATCTGCTTCTGCCGCTCGCGCGCGGCCTGGCGGGTCTTCTCCGGCAGCGAGTCCCAGCAATGCGGGCAGCTGATGCCGGGCGAATAATGCTCGCTCTGGCGGTCCTCGGCGGAGATCGGGTTGCGGCAGGCGTGGCACTGGTCGTAGTCGCCCTCGGAGAGGTCGTGACGCACGGTGACCCGGTTGTCGAAGACGAAGCAGTCGCCGCGCCACTTACTCTCATCCTGGGGCACTTCCTCCAGGTACTTGAGGATGCCACCCTTGAGGTGGAACACCTCCTCGAAGCCCTCGCCGAGCATGTAGCTGGAGGCCTTCTCGCAGCGGATGCCGCCGGTGCAGAACATGGCGACCTTCTTGTGCTTGCTCGGATCGAAATGGGCCTTGATGTACTCGGGAAACTCGCGGAACGACTTGGTCTTGGGGTCGATGGCGCCCTCGAAGGTGCCTATGGCCACTTCGTAGTCGTTGCGAGTGTCGATCAGCAGCACCTCGGGGTCGTCGATCAGGGCATTCCAGTCCTGCGGCTCGACATAGGTGCCGACGCGCCGGTTGGGGTCCACGCCCGGCACGCCGAGGGTGACGATTTCCTTCTTCAGCTTGACCTTGGTGCGGTAGAAGGGCTGCTCATCGCAGTAGGACTCCTTGTGGTCGACATCGGCCAGGCGCGCATCGCGCCTGAGCCAGGCCAGCAGGCCGTCGATGCCTTCGCGGGGGGCGGAAACGGTGCCGTTGATGCCCTCCTCGGCGAGCAGCAGGGTGCCCTTGACGCCGTGTTCGAGCATGGTGTTGAGCAGGGGTTCGCGCAGCGCCTCGTAGTCCGGCAGGGACACGAACTTGTACAGCGCCGCGACGACGATCTTCGCAGTCATGAAAGGCTCTCCAGTGGTCGCCCGCGCAAAGGGCGGACCGGGGATGAAATAACAGCGCCGGCTGAGGCCGGCGCGGTGGCGATTCTAACGCAGCGGCGGGCCCGAGGGCACGCTATGCGGGATCAGTGGTCGTGCTTGCTGCCGCCACGGCAGGTGGGCGAGTCGGGTGCGGCGCCCTGCTGCACCCACTCCTCCGGGGTGTAGGTGTGCAGCGCCAGGGCGTGGAACTGCTGCATCAGCTCGCCGAGGGTGGCGTAGACCTTCTGGTGACGCTTGACCGCGTTGAGCCCGGCGAACTGCGGGCTGACGATCACCGCCTTGTAGTGGGTCTGCTGGCCGCGGCTGTGCATATGGCTCTCATCGAGCACCTCCAGGTGCTCGGCGTGCAGCGGCTGCAGGGCGGCGATGATCTTGTCGCGCATGCTCATGGGCGTTCCTCTCAGGGCTTGAGCTCGGCGCTCATCTCGCCGAGCAACTGGTTCACTTCCGGCACCGCCTGCTGCAGACGATCCTGGGTCAGCTGGGCGGACATCGCGGTCAGCTGCGGCAGCTGCTCCAGCAGCTTGCGCCCGGTCGGGGTCTGGTAGAAGGCCAGCAGCTCCTTGAGCTCGGCCTCGCTGAAGGCCCGTACATAGAGATCGACCAGCTCGGGCTCCAGGGTCTGCCAGCCGACCGCCTTGTCCAGCGCAGCATTGGCCTGGGCCTGGTAGCGTTCCAGTATGGGCTTCTGGTTGTCCTTGCCCTGCACCTGGGCGAAGCGCTGGGCGAACATCTGCTGCACCTGGGCGTAGGCCGGCACGCTGAGCTTGTCGGCACGGGTCAGCTGGAGGAAGCGCCGGGCCTCGGCGGCATGGCTCTGCGGGTCGGCCAACAGAGGGCCGCCGGCGAGCAGCAGGAAGACGGAAAGAATGACGCGCAGGCGGGTCATGGGGGGATCCTTGAAGGGGCGAATCTGCGGCCAGCCATTCTGCGCGCGCCGGCCATGCCACTCAAGCGCCGGGCTTAGCAAAAAGCCAGTACTTGCCCTATACAGAATCCCATGTGCATGCTTGATCACCTGACGCGCAGCGCCGACAGGCCGCCCGCGTGACAGAGCCTGTCCCACACACGGATGTGTCGATGAACAGTTTCACCAACCCGCTCGCTTCGCCGGCCGTGCAGCATCTGTGCGACGCCCGCGGTCGCCTGCTGGATGCCGCCATCGGCTGGTCGCCGCGCCCCCAGGTGCATTGCGCCCTGCCCGGCAACCTCGGCCGGCGCAAACGCTGGAACCACTGGTGCATCACCACGCCGGACTGGATGCTGGCGCTGACCATCGCCGACCTCGACTACCTGGGCTACGGCGCCGTCTACTTCCTCGATCTGCACAGCGGCAAGGCCGTCTCACGCACCCAGCTGAGCCCGCTGGGCCTGGGCTGCAAACTACCCGCCAGCGCGCTGGAAAGCCACGAATTCCGCCATGCCCGCCTGCACCTGCGGGCCGAGGATCGCGGCGCCGCGGTGCGCCTGACCGCCATGGCCGCCGACCTCGGCGGCCGGCCGCTGCAGTTGGCCCTGGACGTGCAGCGCCCCGCGCATCTGGAGTCGGTCAACCTGGTCTGCCCCATGGGCCGCCGCACCTTCCACGCCACCAGCCGCCAGCTGGGCCTGCCGGTGAGCGGCAACCTGCAACTGGGCGGCAGGCAGTACCTGTGCACCGGCGGGCAGAGCTTCGCCTCGCTGGACTTCGCCCGCGGCGTATGGCCGCTGCGCAGCCACTGGACCCGCGCCGCCTTCGCCGCCCCCGGCGGCATCGCCGGCAACTTCGGCAGCGGCTGGTGCGACTACAGCGGCCTGTCGGAGAACGCCCTGTGGTTCGGCGGCGAATTACTGCACCTCGAGGAGCGGGTGCAGATCGAACAGGGTCCGCGCAGCTCCCTCGAACCCTGGCGCCTGTCCTGCGCCAGCGGCCAGGTGGAGCTGTGCTTCACCCCGCGCCAGCTGCACCGGGCCCGCCCCAAGTTCGGCCCCTTCTACGCCGACACCCGCCAGTGGTTCGGCCGCTTCGACGGCCTGCTGCGCGGCCCGCAGGGCGAGAAGGTGCCGGTCAGCGCCGCCTACGGCTGGCTCGGCGCCACCCAGGCACGCTGGTGATAGCCGCGATAGCGAAGTCGTGGAACCGGCGCGACACACGAGGGCCTAAACTGCCGACAAAGCCCTTGGAGACTGCCCAACATGAGCCGCATCGAAACCGATAGCATCGGTGCCATCGAGGTCCCCGACGACGCCTACTGGGGGGCCCAGACCCAGCGCTCGCTGATCAACTTCGCCATCGGCGAGCAGCGCATGCCGCTGGCCGTGGTGCACGCCCTGGCGCTGATCAAGAAGGCCGCGGCGCGGGTCAACGACCGTATCGGCGAGCTGCCGCCGGATATCGCCCGGCTGATCGAGCAGGCCGCCGACGAGGTGCTGGCCGGCCAGCACGACGAGCAGTTCCCCCTGGTGGTCTGGCAGACCGGCAGCGGCACGCAGAGCAACATGAACGTCAACGAGGTGATCGCCGGGCGTGCCAACGAGCTGGCCGGCCAGGGTCGCGGCGGCAAGAGCCCGGTGCACCCCAACGATCACGTCAACCGCGCGCAGAGTTCCAACGACAGCTTCCCCACCGCCATGCACATCGCCGCCGTGCAGGCGGTGCAGCAGCAGCTGCTGCCGGCCATCGCCGAGCTGGCCGACGCCCTGACCGCGCAGGCCGACCGTTACATGGGCCTGGTCAAGACCGGGCGCACCCACCTGATGGACGCCACCCCGGTGACCTTCGGCCAGGAGCTGGCCGCCTTCGTTGCCCAGCTGGGCTATGCCGACCGCGCCATCCGCGCCGCCCTGCCGGCGGTCTGCGAGCTGGCCCAGGGCGGCACCGCCGTCGGCACCGGGCTCAACGCCCCCAAGGGCTTCGCCGAGGCCATGGCCGGCGAACTGGCGGTGCTGGCCGGGCTGCCCTTCGTCAGCGCGCCCAACAAGTTCGCCGCGCTGGCCGGCCACGAGCCGCTCACCGCGCTGTCCGGCGCGCTGAAGACCCTGGCCGTGGCGCTGATGAAGATCGCCAACGACCTGCGTCTGCTCGGCTCGGGGCCGCGCGCCGGCTTCGCCGAGGTGCGCCTGCCGGCCAACGAGCCGGGCAGCTCGATCATGCCCGGCAAGGTCAACCCGACCCAGTGCGAGGCCCTGTCCATGCTGGCCTGCCAGGTGCTGGGCAACGACGCCACCATAGCCTTCGCCGCCAGCCAGGGGCAGCTTCAGCTCAACGTGTACAAGCCGGTGATCATCCACAACCTGCTGCAGTCGGTACGCCTGCTGGCCGACGGCTGCCGCAACTTCGCCGAGCACTGCGTGGCCGGCCTGCAGCCGGACGCTGGGCAGATGGCCGCGCACCTGGAGCGCGGCCTGATGCTGGTGGCCGCGCTGAACCCGCACATCGGCTACGACAAGGCCGCCGAGATCGCCAAGAAGGCCTATGCCGAGGGCCTCAGCCTGCGCGAGGCGGCCCTGCAGCTGGGCCACCTGAGCAACGAAGAGTTCGACGCCTGGGTGCGTCCGCAGAACATGCTGGAGTCGGGACAACATGGTTGATGAAGTGAAAAGCGGCGCCACCCCGCTGGAGGGCGACGGCAAGCGCATCCTGATGATCCTCGGCACGCCCAAGCGCGACAGCCTGTGCCACGCCATCGCCGAGGCCTATGTGCGCGGCGCGCGCACCCGCGGCCACGCGGTACGCCAGCTGCATCTCGGCGAGCTGCAGTTCGACCCCATCCTGCGCGAGGGCTACGGCCAGAGCCAGACGCTGGAGCCCGACCTGCTCGAGGCGCAGCGGCAGATCCACTGGGCTGAGCACCTGGTGTTCGTCTATCCGGTCTGGTGGGGCGGCGTGCCGGCGTTGCTCAAGGGCTTCTTCGACCGTGTCTTCCTGCCCGGCTTCGCCTTCAAGTATCGCAACCGCTCGCAGCTATGGGACAAGCTGCTGAGCGGGCGCAGCGCCGACCTGCTGGTGACCCTGGACACCCCGCCCTGGTACTTCCGCTGGATCTACGGCGCGCCGGCGCACCGCCAGATGGTACGCACCATCCTCGGCTTCTGCGGCATCAAGACCCGTCGCCTGGCCGAGTTCGCCCCGGTGCGCCCCTCCAGCGAGGAGCAGCGCCAGGGCTGGCTGCGCCGGGCGGAGAAACTCGGCGTCAGGGCCTGAGCAGCGCCAGGCGCGCCCTGCGCGCGCGCCAGCCGGCCAGCAGCGACGGCCCCAGCGCGGTCAGCGCCGAGCCGCCGACCACCAGCAGGGCGCCGCCATAGGCCAGGGCGTTGAGCTGCTCCGGCTGCACGTGGTCGGGCCACAGCAGGGCGGCCAGGGCCACCGAGGCGAAGGTCACCAGCGGAGTGATCGCCAGGGTCGCGCTGACCCGCGAGGCCTCCCAGTGCGCCAGGGCCTCGGCGAAGGCGCCGTAGGCCACCAGGGTGTTCAGGCAGCAGGCCAACAGCAGCCAGCCCTGCAGCGGGTTGAGCTGCAGCGCCTCGAGCGGGCGAGCCCAGGGCGTGAGGATCAGGGCGCAGGCCAGGTAGATCACCATCATGATCTGCGGCGAGCTCCACTGGGTCAGCAGCTGCTTCTGCGCCAGGCCGTAGAACACCCAGACGAAGGCTGCCGCGAGGATGATCAGCACGCCGGTGGTGTAGGCGCTCAGCGAGCTCAGCAGTTCGTCCAGGCGCTGGTTGAAGAACAGGCCGAAGCCCAGCAGCAGCACGCCCACGCCGAGGCCCTGACCCAGGCTGAAGGACTCGCGGAACACCAGCAGGCTGGCGAGCAGGAACAGGATGGGCGCCATCTGGATCACCAGCTGGGTGGTGCCCGGGCTGAGCATATTGAGACCGACCAGGTAGAGCACGTAGTTGGCCGTGAGGCCGCCGATGGCCAGCGCCAGCAGCGCGCCACCGCGCCGACCGAGCGGGGCGAAGCGCGGCAGGCGGCGATTGGCAGCCAGCCAGGCGAGGAGGATCAGGCCGGCCACCAGCAGGCGATACCAGGTGACGGTCACCGGGTCCATCACCCGCAGCACTTCCTTGAGCTTGATCGGCAGGATGCCCCAGAGCACGGCGGTGGTCAGGGCGAGCAGCAGGCCATAGAGCCAGCGGCCGGAGGAAACGTGCATGGGGGTCTCGGATATGGAAGCGGCGGGAGCCTCATTCTAGGCCCGTGGCCGAGCGCCCGACAGCCACAGTTGACCACTCGGGCAAGAACAAACTGTGCTGCGCCATCCCATGCATGGTTAAAAAATGACCACTTATCGAGAATCCCGAACGCCCGGTAAGCAGGCACTAAACTAAAAACAGTGCACGCTTTTGCAGGAGCTCCCCTATGTTCGGTCAACGCCATATCGATCCCGCACCCGGTACCCATTACCGTAGCGAGCGGGTCAGTGCCGTCAACGGCCAGTACTTCTTCGCCACCCGCGAGGGCACCCTGGAAGGCCCCTTCTTCACCCGGGTCGATGCCGAGCGGGAGATCACCTCCTACATCCGCCGCATGCAGCAGGCCAGCAGACTCGTGGAAAACCGCGCCTTCTGAGACGCGGCCCTCAGCCCTCGGCGAAGGCACGTTCGAGGGCATCGTTGAGCGTGCGTAGCACCTTGACCCTGGCGAAGCGCTTGTCGTTGGCCTCGACCAGGGTCCAGGGCGCGATCGAAGTGCTGGTGCGGTCGACCATGTCGCCCACCGCGTCACGGTATTGCTCCCACTTCTCCCGGTTGCGCCAGTCCTCCTCGGTGATCTTGAAGCGCTTGAAGGGAATCTCCTCGCGCTCCTTGAAGCGCTGGTACTGTTCGTCCTGGTCGATGGCCAGCCAGAACTTCACCAGCACCACCCCGGCGCTGGTCAGCTGTTCCTCGAAGTCGTTGATCTCGCCGTAGGCGCGCAGCCAGTCGGCCGGATCGCAGAACCCCTCCACCCGCTCCACCAGCACCCGCCCGTACCAGGAACGGTCGAACACGGTGAACTTGCCGCGCGCCGGGATGTGCCGCCAGAAGCGCCACAGATAGGGTTGCGCGCGTTCTTCCTCGGTGGGCGCGGCGATCGGCACTATGCGGTACTGACGCGGGTCCAGGGCCGCCGCCACGCGGCGAATGGCGCCGCCCTTGCCGGCCGCATCGTTGCCCTCGAACACCGCCACCAGGGAATGCCGGCGCATGCGTTTGTCGCGCACCAGCATGGCCAGGCGCGCCTGCTCGGCGGCCAGCTGCTCCTTGTACTCGTCCTTGTCCAGGCGCTGGGCAAGATCGAGGCTGTCCAGCAGCACACGGTTGTCCAGGCTGGCGATCATCGGTGCCACGTGCGGCTGCGGAACGCGCCGGGTCTTGGCCTTGAGCGCGGCCTGCAGGCCGTCGAGGAGGATGCGCCCGACCATCAGGCCGCGATAGTGCTCGTCGCTGCCCTCGACCACGTACCAGGGAGCGAAGTCGCGGCTGGTGCGGCGCAGCACACGCTCGCCGTGGCGCACGAACTTGTCGTAGGTCTTCGACTGTTGCCAGTCCAGCGGGCTGAGGCGCCAGGCATGCTGCGGGTCGTCCTGCAGCGCCTTGAGGCGCGCCTTCATCTGCTTCTTGGACAGGTGAAACCAGAACTTGAAGATCAGTGCGCCCTCGTCGCAGAGCATCTGCTCCAGGGCCAGGGCGCTGTCTATCGCCTGGTCCAGCACCGCGTCCTTGAAGTGGCCATGGACGCGGCCCTGGAGCATCTGGCTGTACCAGTTGCCGAAGAAGATGCCGATCCGCCCCTTGCCCGGCAGCTGACGCCAGAAGCGCCAGGCCGGCGGCCGCGCCAGCTCCTCGTCGGTCTGCACGTCGAAGGTGCTGACCTGGATCAGCCGCGGGTCCATCCATTCGTTGAGCAGCTTGACCGTCTCGCCCTTGCCGGCCCCCTCGATGCCGTTGATCAGGATGATCACCGGAAAGCGCCCCTGCTGCTTCAGCTCGTACTGTGCCTCCAGCAATGCCTCGCGCAGCGCCGGCACTTCGCGCTGGTAGGTTTCCTCGTCTATCGCGTGGCCCAGCTCGGCGGACTCGAACATGTGCATCTCCTTGCCTCGGTGCGCTCAGCCTAGCGGATTCGCCGCCGCTTTGAACCGCCCGCTACAATGCGCACCTGTCTGCAAGGTGCCCCGATGTCCGACTCCCGCAACGCCCAGCTCGACTGGGACGACCAAGGCCAGCCGCTGTCGCGCCAGTTCGGCGACGTGTATTTCTCCCGCGACGACGGCCTGGGCGAGACCCGCCATGTGTTCCTCGACTGCAACGATCTGCCGGCGCGCTTCGCGGCCCTGCCCGCCGGCGGGCGCCTGGTGATCGGCGAGACCGGCTTCGGCACCGGGATGAACTTCCTCTGCGCCTGGCAGCTGTTCGACCGGCTGGCACCGGCCGACGCCCGCCTGCATTTCGTCAGCGTCGAGAAGTATCCCCTGGCGGCGGCCGACCTGCGCCGCGCCCTGGCCCTGTGGCCGGAGCTGGCGCCCTGGTCGGAGCAACTGCTGGCGCAGTACGTCGCCATCCACCCCGGCTTCCAGCGCCTGGTACTGGCCGGCGGCCGGGTGATCCTCACCCTGCTGGTCGGCGACGTGCTGGAGCAGCTGCCGCAGCTGGACGCGCGCGTCGATGCCTGGTTTCTCGACGGCTTCGCCCCGGCGAAGAACCCGCAGATGTGGAGCGACGCGCTGTTCGCCCAGCTGGCGCGGCTGTCGGCCCCGGGCGCCAGCCTGGCCACCTTCACCAGCGCCGGCTTCGTCCGCCGCGGCCTGATCGCCGCCGGCTTCGCCATGCAGCGCGTGCCCGGCTACGGACGCAAGCGCGAGATGCTCAGCGGCCGCTACCAGGGCCCGGCGCAGGAGTCCGCCAGGCCCTGGTATGCCCGCCCGCCGCAGGCCGCCTGCCGCGAGGCGCTGGTGATAGGCGCCGGCCTGGCCGGCTGCGCCAGCGCGGCCAGCCTGGCCGCGAGGGGCTGGCGAGTGACCCTGATCGAGCGCCACGCCGAGCTCGCCCAGGAGGCCTCGGGCAATCCCCAGGGCGTGCTCTACCTCAAGCTGTCGGCCCACGGCACCGCGCTGTCGCAACTGGTGCTGGCCGGCTTCGGCCACACCCGGCGCCTGCTGCAGCGCCTGCTACCCGCCGACTGGTCGGCCTGCGGCGTGCTGCAGCTGGCCTTCGACGCCAAGGAGGCCGAGCGCCAGGCCAAACTGGCGGAGGCCTTCCCCGCCGACCTGCTGCAGCCTCTGCAGCGCGAGCAGGCCGAGGCCATCGCCGGGGTCGCACTGCCGGCCGGCGGGCTGTTCTACCCCCAGGCCGGCTGGGTGCATCCGCCGGCCCTGTGCCGCCTGCTGGCCGAACACCCCAATGTGCGCCTGCTGCCCCATGGCGAGGCCCTCGAACTGCGCCGGGTCGACGGCCGCTGGCAGGCGCTGGACGGCGAGCGCCTGCTGGCCGAAGCGCCGGTGGCGGTGCTGGCCGGCGCCGCCGAAGTGCGCCGCTTCGCCGAACTGCCGCTCAAGCGCATTCGCGGGCAGATCACCCGCCTGCCGCAGACCGCCGCCAGCGCCGCGCTGAACTGCGTGCTGTGCGCCGAAGGCTATGTGGCGCCGCCGCGCCAGGGCGAACACACCCTGGGCGCCAGCTTCGACTTCCACAGCCAGGACTGCACACCGACCGCCGCCGAGCACGCCGGCAACCTCGATCTGCTGCGCGAAATCTCCACCGACCTGGCCGCGCGCCTGCAGGCCGACGCCCTCGACCCGGCCCGGCTGCAGGGCCGCGCCGCCTTCCGCTGCACCAGCCCGGACTACCTGCCCATCGTCGGGCCGCTGGCGGACGAGGCGGCCTTCGCCAGCGCCTACGCCGTGCTCGGCAAGGATGCGCGCCAGGTGCCGGACACCCCCTGCCCCTGGCGCGAGGGCCTGTACGTCAACAGCGGCCACGGCTCGCGCGGGCTGATCAGTGCGCCGCTGTGCGGCGAGCTGCTGGCCGCCTGGCTGGAGGACGAGCCACTGCCCCTGCCGCGCGCCGTGGCCGAAGCCTGCCACCCCAATCGCTTCGCCCTGCGCAAGCTGATCAGGAACGGCTGATGGAGATATTGCTGCTGGAAGCCCTGGGCATCGGCGCCGTGCTCGGCCTGCTGCTCGGCCTGACCGGCGCCGGCGGCTCGCTGGTGGCCCTGCCGCTGCTGCTCAGCCTGCACCTGCCGCTGCGCGACGCCATCGGCGTCAGCCTCGGCGCGGTGGCGCTTACCGCCCTGATCGGCGCCGTGCCACGCGCGCTGCGCGGGCAGGTGGCCTGGCGCCCGGTGCTGCTGCTGGCCGTCGCCGGCCTGCCCGGCAACGCCATCGGCCAGTGGCTGGGACGCCTGGTGCCGGAAACCCTGCTGATCCTCGGCTTCTGCAGCCTGGTGCTGTGGAGCGCCTGGCGCATGTGGCGCACCTCCTGCCAGGTGCGCAGCGGCAGCGGTCCGCTGCGCAGCGCACCCCTGATCGGCATAGGCCTGGGCGTCGGGGTGTTCTCCGGGCTGATGGGCGTGGGTGGCGGCTTCATGGTGGTGCCGGCGCTGCTAGCCTTCACCCCACTCAACATGCTGGCCGCCACCGCCACCTCGATGGCGGTGATCGCCCTGGTTTCCGGCGGCGGCTTCCTGCTCTACCTGAGCGGCGCGCAGCCCTCGCTGCCGCTGCTGGCCGGCCTGGCCCTGGGCGGCGCGGCCGGTGTGCTCGGCGGCAACGCCCTGGCCCAGCGCCTGGGCGGGCGCACCCTGCAGCGCCTGTTCGCCCTGCTGCTGGTGGCGGTCAGCCTGTCGCTGGCCGCGCAGAAACTGCTTGGAGGTAGCTGACCGTGTTGTTTCGCCAACTCTTCGATGCCGACAGTTCGACCTACAGCTACCTGCTGGCCGACGACGGCCAGGCCGTGCTGATCGACCCGGTGAAGGACAGACTCGACGACTACCTGCGCTTGCTGCACGAGCTGGGCCTGCAGTTGCACCTGGCGCTGGACAGCCATACCCACGCCGACCACATCACCGCCCTCGGCGAGCTGCGCGCCGCCACCGGCTGCCGCAGCGGCTTCGGCCGCGAGAGCGGCAGCGCCTGCGCCAGCTTCACCTTCGCCGAGGGCGATCACCTGGCCTTCGGCGCGCGCGAGCTGATCGCCTGGTACACCCCGGGGCACACCGACGACTCCTACTGCTTCCTGCTGCCGGCAGAGAGCGGCCAACCGGCCAAGCTCTTCACCGGCGACACCCTGCTGATCCGCGGCAGCGGCCGCACCGACTTCCAGAACGGCGACGCCCGCGCCCAGTGGGCCAGCCTGCAGCGCCTGCTGGCCCTGCCGGGCGCAACCGAGGTCTGGCCCGGCCACGACTATCGCGGCTGGACCCGCTCCAGCATCGCCGAGGAGGCCGCGCACAACCCGCGCCTGCAGGTCGCGGACGCCGAGGCCTATGCCGCCCTGATGGCCAACCTCAAGCTGCCGAGCCCCAGGCTGATGGACATCGCCGTGCCGGCCAACCGCGCCTGCGGTCAGGCTCCGCTGGGTAGCTAATCCGCCTCGCCGCACATCTCCGCCACCCGCAGCAGGGCGGCGGTCAGGCTGTGCCGCTCCCATTCCGGCAGGGCCGCGAAGGCGGCGCGCAGGGTCGGCGGCAGCAGGGACGGCGCCTCCACCAGCAAGGCCCGTCCGGCCTCGCTGATGCTCAGCCACTGGCGTCGGCGATCCTCCTCGTCGCGCCGGCGCAGCAGCAGGCCGCGCTCCTCCAGGCGCTCGAGCATGCCCGAGAGGGTCGCCGCGCTGAGGCTGACATGCCGGCTCAGGGCGCTGGCGGTCAAGCGCCCCTCGCCCTCCAGCACGCGCAGGATCATCAGCTGCATCGGCGTCAGCCCGCCGAAGCGCGCCAGACGCTTGGCGTGCACCTCGCCGGCCTGCTGCAGGCGCCGCATGGCACCGAACAAGGCGGGTTCGAAGTGGGACAAATCTATTTCAGATGTAAGTAATTTTTCTGACATAACCCACTTATTATCCTGAATAAAACTTTGACATCAAAGCATTTTTTTGTTTTGGTAGAAAAGGTTCGTCACCGCGCGAACCCATCCCCAACGGCAACACCGGTAAGGACATATATGTGCGGAATCGCTGGAGAACTACGTTTCGATCGACAACCGGCCAACCTGGCCGCCATCGAGAAAATCACCCATCACCTGGCCCCACGCGGCCCCGACGCGTGCGGCTTCCATAGCCAGGGCCCGCTGGCCTTCGGCCATCGCCGCCTGAAGATCATGGACCTGGAGCCCGCCTCCGGTCAGCCCATGGTCGACCACCAGCTGGGCATGACCCTGGTGTTCAACGGCGCCATCTACAACTACCCGGAGCTGCGCGCGGAGCTGCAGGCCCTGGGCTACCAGTTCCACTCCGACGGCGACACCGAGGTGCTGCTCAAGGGCTACCACGCCTGGGGCGAGCAGCTGCTGCCGAAACTCAACGGCATGTTCGCCTTCGCCATCTGGGAACGCGACCGCGAGACCCTGTTCCTCGCCCGCGACCGCCTCGGCATCAAGCCGCTGTACCTGGCCCAGGACGGCGCGCGCCTGCGCTTCGCCTCGACCCTGCCGGCCCTGCTGCAGGGCGGCGAGATCGACACCGAGCTGGACCCGGTGGCGCTCAACCACTACCTGAACTTCCATGCCGTGGTACCGGCCCCGCGCACCCTGCTGCGCGGCGTGGAGAAGCTGCCGCCGGCCACCTGGATGCGCCTGGGCCTCGATGGCAACCGCGAGCAGCAGTGCTGGTGGCAGTTGCAGTTCGGCCCGAAGCGCGACGAGGTGCCGTTCGAGCTGGCCGACTGGCGCGACCTGGTCCTCGATGGCCTGCGCCAGGCCGTGAGCATTCGCCAGCGCGCCGCCGTGGATGTCGGCGTGCTGCTGTCCGGCGGGGTGGACTCCAGCCTGCTGGTCGGCCTGCTGCGCGAGGCCGGGGTGGAGAATCTGTCGACCTTCTCCATCGGCTTCCAGGACGCCGGCGGTGAACGCGGCGACGAGTTCCACTACTCCGACCTGATCGCCAACCACTACGGCACCCGCCATCACCAGCTGCGCATCGGCGAGAACGAGATCATCGAGCGGCTGCCGGACGCCTTCCGCGCCATGAGCGAGCCGATGGTCAGCCACGACTGCATCGCCTTCTACCTGCTGTCGCGCGAGGTGTCCAAACACTGCAAGGTGGTGCAGAGCGGCCAGGGCGCCGACGAGCTGTTCGCCGGCTACCACTGGTACCCGCAGGTGGACGGCGCCCAGGACGCCTTCGCCGCCTACCGCCAGGCCTTCTTCGATCGCGACCACGAGGAGCTGCTGGCCACCCTGCAACCCAAGTGGCAGGGCGAGGACTGGGCCGGCGAGTTCGTCCGCGAGCACTTCGCCATGCCGGGCGCCGTGGCGCCGGTGGACAAGGCGCTGCGCCTGGACAGCACCATCATGCTGGTCGACGACCCGGTCAAGCGAGTCGACAACATGACCATGGCCTGGGGCCTGGAGGCCCGCGTGCCGTTCCTCGACTACCGCGTGGTCGAGCTGTCGGCGCGCATCCCCGCCCGCTTCAAGCTGCCCGACGGCGGCAAACAGGTGCTCAAGGAGGCCGCGCGCCAGGTCATCCCCCACGAGGTGATCGACCGGCCCAAGGGCTACTTCCCGGTGCCCGGGCTCAAGCACCTGGAAGGCGCCACCCTGGACTGGGTGCGCGAGCTGCTGCTCGACCCCGGCCAGGACCGTGGTCTGTTCGACCCGGCCATGCTCGACCGCCTGCTCAGCGACCCGCAGGGCCAGCTCACCCCGCTGCGCGGCTCCAAGCTGTGGCAGCTGGCGGCGCTGCACCTGTGGCTCGACCAACAAGGACTCTGAGGGAGGGATAGCCAAATGCGTGCCACTGCCTACAACCAACGCCTGCAACGCGGCCAGCCGCCCTCTTACCAGCGCCTGCAAGCGCACCTGGCGCGGGACGGCGGCGAAGCCAGCCAACCGCAGAGCGTGCACTGCGGCTGGGGTCGCCTGCTGATGGGGCACACCTACCCGGACCCGGCCAGCCTGGCCGCCGACCTGCAAGGCGAGCGCCATGGCGAGCGCGACATCGCCCTCTACGTGGCGGCGCCGCAACAGGTGCTGGCGCAGGCGCCGCAGCAGCTGTTCCTCGATCCCTCGGACACCCTGCGCCTGTGGTTCACCGACTACCGCCCGGCGCCGCGCAGCTTCCGTGGCTTCCACATCCGCCGCGCGCAGAGCGAGGCGGACTGGCAGGCGATCAACCGCCTCTATCTGCAGCGCGGCATGCTGCCGGTGGACAGCGAGCGCCTGACCCCGCGCGCGGCCGGCGGCCCCAGCTACTGGCTGGCCGAGGACGAGAGCGACGGCCGCATCCTCGGCACCGTGATGGGCCTGAACCACCTCAAGGCCTTCGCCGACCCGCAACTGGGCAGCAGCCTGTGGTGCCTGGCGGTGGCGCCGGATTGCCCGCGCCCAGGCGTCGGCGAAGCGCTGGTGCGCCACCTGATCGAGCACGGCATGAGCCGTGGCCTGGCCTACCTCGACCTGTCGGTGCTGCACGACAACGCCCAGGCCAAGGCGCTCTACGCCAAGCTCGGTTTCCGCGACCTGCCGACCTTCGCCATCAAACGGCGTAACGGCATCAACCAGGCGCTGTTCCTCGGCCCGGGCCCCGAGGCCGAGCTCAACCCCTACGCCCGCATCATCGTCGACGAGGCCCAGCGCCGCGGCATCGAAGTGCAGGTGGACGATGCCGAGGGCGGCCTGTTCACCCTCAGCCAGGGCGGCCGGCGCATCCGCTGCCGCGAGTCGCTGTCGGACCTGACCAGCGCGGTGAGCATGACCCTGTGCCAGGACAAGCGCCTGACCCACCGCGCCTTCGCTCGCGCCGGCCTGCGCCAGCCGGCGCAGCGCCTGGCCGGCAGCGCCGAGGACAACGCCGCCTTCCTCGCCGAGCACGCCAGCGTCGTGGTCAAGCCGGTGGACGGCGAACAGGGCCAGGGCGTGGCCGTCGACCTGCGCGATACCGAGGCGGTGGAGGCGGCCATCGAGCGCGCCCGCCAGTTCGACCAGCGCGTGCTGCTGGAGAGCTACCACGCCGGCATGGACCTGCGCATCGTGGTGATCGGTTTCGAGGTGGTGGCCGCCGCCATCCGCCATCCGGCCACGGTGATCGGCGACGGCGTGCACAGCATCGGCGCGCTGATCGAGACGCAGAGCCGCCGGCGCCAGGCCGCTACCGGCGGCGAGAGCCGCATTCCGCTCGACGCCGAGACCCAGCGCACCCTGCAGGACGCCGGCTACGACTACTCCAGCGTGCTGCCGGCCGGCGAACGCCTGGCCGTGCGCAAGACCGCCAACCTGCATACCGGCGGCACCCTGGAAGACGTCACCGAGCGCCTGCACCCGGCCCTGGCCACGGCGGCGATCGGCGCCGCACGCGCCCTGGACATCCCGGTGGTCGGCCTCGACCTGCTGGTGCCGGCCGCCGACCAGCCCGAGCACGTGCTGATCGAGGCCAACGAGCGGGTCGGCCTGGCCAACCACGAGCCGCAGCCGACCGCCGAGCGCTTCATCGACCTGCTGTTCCCGCTCAGCCGCGCCCATCCCTAAGCTTTCTGCGGCCCTCTCCCCGACGGGGAGAGGTGCCGACCTCCCCCGCCCCCTTCCCCAGGCCGTGGGAGAGGGGCACAACCATTCCGAGGAGACTCTATGCCCCACCTCGCCGAACCCGATCTCGCCTACCTGCGCCAGGTGCTGCTGGAGATGCTGGCCATTCCCAGCCCGACCGGTTTCACCGACACCATAGTGCGTTACGTCGCCGAACGCCTCGAGGAGCTCGGCATCCCCTTCGAGCTGACCCGCCGCGGCACCATCCGCGCCACCCTCAAGGGCCGCCAGAGCAGCCCGGACCGCGCCGTGTCGGCCCACCTCGACACCATCGGCGCCAGCGTCCGCGAGCTGAAGGACAACGGCCGCCCGGCCCTGGCGCCGGTGGGCTGCTGGTCCAGCCGCTTCGCCGAGGGCAGCCGGGTCAGCCTGTTCACCGACAACGGCGTGCTGCGCGGCAGCGTGTTGCCGCTGCTGGCCTCGGGGCATGCCTTCAACACCGCGGTGGATCAACTGCCGGTGAGCTGGGATCAGGTCGAGCTGCGCCTCGACGCCTACTGCACTACCCGCGCCGACTGCGAGGCGCTGGGCGTGGCGGTGGGCGACTTCGTCGCCTTCGACCCGCTGCCGGAGTTCACCGACAGCGGCCACATCAGCGCCCGCCATCTGGACGACAAGGCCGGCGTGGCGGCCCTGCTGGCCGCGCTCAAGGCCATAGTCGAGAGCGGCCTGGAGCCGGAGATCGACTGCCACCCGCTGTTCACCATCACCGAGGAGGTCGGCTCCGGCGCCGCCGCCGCCCTGCCCTGGGACGTCAGCGAATTCGTCGGCATCGACATCGCCCCGGTGGCGCCCGGCCAGCAATCCAGCGAGCACTGCGTCAGCGTCGCCATGCAGGACTCCGGCGGGCCCTACGACTACCACCTGTCGCGCCACCTGCTGCGCCTGGCCGGCGAGGGCGAGATCCCGGTGCGCCGCGACCTGTTCCGTTACTACCACAGCGACGCCCAGTCGGCGGTGACCGCCGGCCATGACATCCGCACCGCCCTGCTGGCCTTCGGCTGCGACGCCACCCACGGCTACGAGCGTACCCATATCGACAGCCTGGCGGCGTTGAGCCGCCTGATCGGCGCCTACCTGCTCAGCCCGCCGGTGTTCGCCAGCGACGCCCAGCCGTCTCGCGAGCATTCGCTGGAGCGTTTCAGCCACCAGATCGAGCACGACGTGCAGATGTCCAGCGACACGGCGGTACCGGCCCTCGACAGCCTGCTCGGCCAGCAACGCCAGGGCAGCAAGGACTGATCCGCGCGCGCTCTTGAAGCGCGGCCCGCAACTGGGCAAAGTGCAGGCTATAACCAATAAGAAAACCGAGGTGGCGATGCCGCGCTTTTGTCTGGCTGTGCTGCTGCTCTGCCTGTGCGGCCCGTCCTGGGCGCTGCCCCCGGTGCCGCTGGAGCGCGGCGAACTGCGCCTGGCCCTGGCGCCCTACATGGGCTACCACGAGGACAAGGACGGCAGCCTCGGCGTCGAGGAAGTGCAGCGCCTACCGGACAGCGCCTTCACCCGGGTCGGTGACGACCACGCCAATCTGGGCAAGAACGATTCGGTCTGGTGGTTCAGGGTACGCCTGATCAACGGCGGAGCGCAGCCGCGGGCCGGGTTCCTGGAAGTCAACTATGCCCTGCTCGACCGCCTCGACCTCTATCTGCAGGACGAGCACGGCAACCTGCAACATCAGCAGAGCGGCGACAGCTTCGCCTTCGCCCAGCGCCCGGTGCAGGTGCGCAACTTCTGGTTTCCCCTCGAGCTCCCCCGGGGCAGCAACACCCTGCTGCTGCGGGTCGAAACCACCAGCACGGTGTTCGTGCCGCTGTACTTCAGCACCCATGGCGCCAGCGCGGCGGCCCAGGAAAACCTGATGGGCCTGAACGGCGCCTTCTACGGCGTGCTGTTCGCCATGTTCGTGTACAACCTGTTCCTCTTCGTCTCCCTGCGCGAACGCGCCTACTTCTGGTACCTGACCTACATCCTGGTATCGGCCCTGTTCGCCGCCGCCTTCGACGGCATGCTGTTCAAGCTGCTACCCGAGCAGGTGGCCCTGCAGTCGGCCAGCATCTATGCCCTGATGTACCTGCTCGGCCTGATCGCCGTGCAGTTCAGTCGTCATTTCCTCGATATCCCGAGCAATTTTCCCCGCCTGGACAAGGCCATGCGCCTGCTCATGCTGGCTATCGCCGGCTGCCTGCTGTCCGGACCGCTGATCGGCCTGCAAGCCTGGAACATCCTGGCCAGCTTCACCGTACTGGGCTTCTCCAGCATCCTCCTGCTGATCGGCATCTACGTCTGGCGCCGCGGCCTGCGCTACGGTTCCTACTATGTGCTGGCCTGGGGTGCGCTGCTGACGTGCTTCATCCTCGCCACCAGTGGCTCGCTGGGCGTCGAGCTGTTCGGCATCTACGGCGCCAGCGCGGTCAAGCTGGGCGCCACCTTCGAGCTGCTGACCCTGTCCCTGGGCCTGGCCGACCGCATCAACCTGCTCAAGGAGGAAGGCTTCCACTCGCGCCAGGCCGCCGAGCAGGCCGCATTCGAGAGCGAGGCCAAGAGCCGCTTCCTGGCCAAGATGAGCCACGAGATCCGCACGCCGCTGAACGGCGTGCTGGGCATGCTGCAGCTGCTGCGCGAGACGCCACTGGACCGCAACCAGCGCTTCTATCTGGACACCATCGCCAGTTCCGGCAGCTCGCTGATGGCGGTGATCAACGACATCCTCGACTACGCGCGCATCGAATCCGGCAAGCTCAGCCTGGAGGAAATCGAGTTCGATCTGGAGCAACTGGTCTCCGACACCCTGGCGCTGTTCACCGCCCAGGCCCTGAACAAGCACCTGCGCCTCTACGCCAGCCTGGAAGGCGGCGTGCCCAGGCGCGTGCTGGGCGATCCGACCCGGCTCAAGCAGGTGCTGATGAACCTGCTGGGCAACGCCCTCAAGTTCACCCAGGAAGGCCAGGTGACCCTGAGCATCAGCCGGCGCAGCGATGGTCTCGGCCAGTTGTACCTGGTGTTCGCCATCGCCGACAGCGGCATAGGCATCCGCGACGACAGCCTCACCCAGCTGTTCCGCTCCTTCGCCCAGGGCGACTCCAGCACCACCCGACGTTACGGCGGCAGCGGCCTGGGCCTGGCCATCAGCAAGGAGCTGGTGGAGATGATGGGAGGCCGCATCGAAGTGCAAAGCACCCTGGGCCAGGGTTCGCGCTTCGCCTTCGACATGCCGCTGCGCCCCGTCGCCGATAGCCGCGACGAACTGGCCGAGCTGCTGAACAGCCGCACCGCCCTGCTCTGCTCGCTGGATGCCCAGGGGCTCGACTGCCTGGGGCACCTGCTCGGCCGCTGGGGCATGCGCACCCAGCGCTGCCAGGACCCGGAACGCCTGCGCGACTATCTGGAAGACTTCAAGGCACCGCCGCTGCTGGTGCTGATGGCCCCCTGGCCAGGCAGCTGCGGGCACTGGCTGGACAGCCTGCGCCCACAGCTGGAGCAGGGCCAACGGGTGCTGCTGCTGAGCCCGCCGGA
Organism: Pseudomonas sp. CAU 1711; assembly: GCF_039888625.1. Classification (NCBI taxonomy): domain Bacteria; kingdom Pseudomonadati; phylum Pseudomonadota; class Gammaproteobacteria; order Pseudomonadales; family Pseudomonadaceae; genus Pseudomonas; species Pseudomonas sp. CAU 1711. The sequence continues at coordinate 160,506 of NZ_JBDQQT010000003.1, read as the reverse complement.
GCAGCAATCGCCCCTGCCGGAGGGCCAGGGCCTGCACCTGCTCAACCTGCCCCTGCCGCTGTCGATCACCGCCCTGCGCGATACCCTGCAAGAGCTGTACAGCGAGCGCCGCCTCGCGCCAGTGGAACAGCCGCCGATGGAGAAGCGACTTGCCGCCAGCACGCCCTGCATCCTGGTGGCCGAGGACAACAAGGTGAACCAGATGGTGGTGCAGGGCTTCCTCAAGAAACGCGGCTACTCGGTGCGCCTGGTGAACGATGGACGCAGCGCGGTGGAGGAGTACCAGCGCGCCCCAGATGCCATCCGCCTGATCCTGATGGACTGCGAGATGCCCGAACTGGACGGCTTCGAGGCGACCCGGCAGATTCGTCAGCTGGAGCGCAGCCAGCAGTTGCCAGCGGTGCCGATCGTCGCCCTGACCGCCCACATACTCGACGAACATCGTGCCCTGGGCCTGGCCGCCGGCATGGATGACTTCCTCGGCAAGCCGCTGGACTGCCAGCAGCTCTATGCCCTGCTCGACCGCTATCTGCTCGCGCAGGCACACGCAAGCGAATAGCATGGGCGCCCGTCACAGGGCCTACAACATCGGGCCCGCCCCCGACCACAGGCCCCTGGAGCCGCCATGCTGATCCCCCACCAGATGCTCGAAGCCGACACCCTGACCCGACTGCTGGAGGACTTCGTCACCCGCGAGGGCACCGACAACGGCGACGACACGCCGCTGGCCACCCGTGTCGAGCGGGCACGCCAGGCGCTTAACAAGGGTCAGGCACTGATCGTCTTCGATCCGGAAAGCCAGCAATGCCAACTGGCCCTGCGCGAGGAAGTGCCGAAGGAGTGGCTGGAGGACTAGCCGCCGCTGTAGCGAGGGGGACGCCCAGTCCTCTGCTCGCGAAATTGGCTGACGGAGGTTTCACGAGCACAGGGCTCGGCACCGTCCTCGCGCCTACCGACTCAGTGACTGGCCAGGCGCGGGCCGAACAGGATGATGCCGGCGCCGAGCAGGCACAGCGCCGCCCCCAGCCAGTCCGTGGCCAGCGGCCGGGCCCGCTCGACCGCCGCCAGCCAGAATAGCGAAGCCACGATGTAGACGCCGCCATAGGCGGCATAGGCGCGCCCGGCATAGGCTGCCTCGACACGGGTCAGCAGTAGCGCGAACAGGCTCAGGCTGAGCAGACCGGGAAGCACCCACCAGGCGCTCTTGCCCAGACGCAGCCACATCCAGAAGGCATAGCAGCCGGCGATCTCGAACAGCGCGGCGAGAAAGAACCACAGGTAGTTCAGCATCCCCACCTCCTCAGCCGCGCAGGCCGCCTTCGCGCTCCCACACGCAGCGCACCCGCAGGTCCTCCTCCTGGGGGCCCTGGAAACCGCTCTCGGACTCCCAGCGGAAGGTGTGTACCCCGTTCAACTCGGTCTCCAGATGCACCACCGCGCTGGCCCAGTACAGGCGCCGGAGCAGGGCCTCGAACTCCTTGATCCAGAGCGACCACTCGTACTCGATGGCGCGGTAGCTGGCGCCGAAATGGATCACCTGGGTCTGGTACAGGCCCTCGCCCTCACTGGCGCAGAAAGAGAACATCTCGCGGCCGAGGAAGGGCCAGGCCTCGCCCTCCGGCAACTGATCCAGTACCCGGCGATTGCTGGTGCGACGCAGCCGATGCTGCTCGCGATCACCGGACGGCCAGTCGCGGATGCAGCCATAGACGATGGATTCGGACTCCACTCGGGTACTCCAGAAAGTGCAGGCTGCCTTCTAACACAGGCCCCCGCCCATGCAAAGGAACCACTGCGCCGCTTTGCGAAAAAGCCCCTAGGCCGTAGGTCTCGGCGTGCGCAGCGCCCAGGCGATCAGGGTCATCAACGCCCCCATGGCGATCAACACCATGAAGGGGGTCTGGTAGTCGCCCGCCAGATCGCGGCCCAGGCCGGCGAGCACCGGCGCCAGGCAGGCCATGCCGTAGCCGGCGCAGAGCATCATCGCGGTCCAGCGGCTGACCGCCAGCGGGCTGTGCGCCTCGTACAGCGGCAGCACCAGCGACAGGGAGAAGGAGCCGCTGAGGGCGAAGCCCAGCAGCGCCGCCCACAGCTCAGGCAACAGCAGCGGGTGGAAGGTGATCATCGTCAGGCACAGGGTCAGGCCCAGGCCACAGCTCACCAGCAGCGGCTGGCGGATGTCGAAGCGCTGCGCCAGCCAGGGCAGCAGCCAGGCGCTGGGCAGGCCGACCAGCATGAACAGGCTGAACAGCGCGTTGCCATGCATCAGGCTCAGCCCAGCCTCGTGGTAGCGCGCCACCAGCCAGGTGGCCAGGGTGTAGAAGAAGCCGGCCTGAATGGCGAAGAAACCGGTCACCAGCCAGGCCCGCGGCTCGCGCCAGGGCAGCCCCTGGCCGTCGCCGCCCTGCGCCTCCTCGGCGCGGCTGGGCAGGCACAGCCAGAACGGCAAGGTCAGCAGCGCCGGTACGCACCAGGCGGCCAGGCCCAGGCTCCAGTCGTCACCCAGCCCCCGACTGATGGGCACGGTCAGCACCGCGCCGGCTGCTCCGCCTATGCCCATGCTGAAGGAGTACCAGCCGACCACCTGGCCGACGCGGTCGCGGAAGTGGCGCTTGATGAATCCGGACAGCAGGGGCCCGGCCACGGCGATGCCGGCACCGAGCAGCGCCGCGCTGCCAAGCAGCAGCGGCGCGATATGCCCCCCCAGGCGCAGCAGCAGGGCCAGTGCGATCAGCCCCAGGCACCCAGCAATCGTGCGCTCCAGGCCAAAACGCACGGCCAGACGTGGCGCCAGGGGCGCGAGCAGGCCCATGCACAGCACCGGCAGGGCGGTGGTCAGGCTGATCAGGGCACGGCTCAGCGCGAGCTCCTCGGCGATGCGCTCGATCAACGGGGCGAGCGATGTGATGCCGGGGCGCAGGTTGACCGCCGCCAGCACCAGGGCCAGCAGCGGCAGAGCCTTGGACAGATATTTCACGGGACTTCCAACAAGGCCAAGAGCGGCAGCCACCCTACTCCCGAGACCGCCGAACAGGCAAGGGCTCGCGGCCATATCCTGCCCGACTGGACAACATTCTCGGCACGGCCGGACGCGCCCCAGGGGGCAAAGAAAAAGAACCCGCTCACGCCTCGAACAATAGCGACCCGCTGTATATAGTTTTTACTCGTGCAAGGAACCCCTACAACCCGAGCAGGCGCACGTCAACACGTCAGGAGTGTCGCGATGAAAACAACTAAAGACGCTGACTCCACCGTTTCCGAACCACGCACCATCGCCCCCAACCTTCTCGCACCCCCACCGCCCGTCATGCCGGCCATGCCCGCTACTCTGCAGCTCGGCAACGAGCAATACATGTACTTCACCGAGCGCGACATCGACCGCATCCTGGAGAACCTCGACGGCCTGCGCGAACGGGTGTTCCCCAAGCTGCTCGGCGACGACGGCCTCGACGCGCGCCACGCCCAGCACTTTCCCTCGGTGTGCCTGATCGGTCTCGGCCGCTGCGGCTCGAACATCGCCCTGGACGTCGCCTCGCTGGTGTACAACGCCAGGCGCTTCTACCTCAACGAGTTCAGCAACCCGGAGCGCCCCGCCGAACAACGCCCGGCTGGCTGGCTGCGCAGCAACCTGCGGCTGTCCTCGGGGCGCGGCGCCAAGCCGGTGTTCCTGATCGAGCCGCTGGTGATGCTCGGCGACCTGGACAAGGACATCGAGGGGCGCATCCGCTTCTCGCGCAAGGCCGAGAGCAGCGGCTTCCTCGACGACTACAGCAAGATGAAGATCATGGACCTGTCCGAGGTCCACGCCGGCGGCGCCGGCAACGCGCCGATCCTCGGCCAGTACCTGGCCAAGATCATCCTCAACAAGGACACCCAGCGCTTCAGCAACGCCGACTGGAAGTTCATCCACAGCTACCTGATCGACTCCTGCGGCATCAAGGCCAACCAGTCGCGCCTGTACTTCTACATCTTCAGCGCCGGCGGCGGCACCGGCTCGGGCATGGCCTCGGAGTTCGGCCTGGCCCAGCAGTTCGCCTACATGAGCAAGACCTTCGAGACCAAGCAGGAGATCAACAGCGAGGACAATCGCGACCACTCCTTCGTCTTCGAGCCGATCTTCACCAGCGGCATCTGCATCCTGCCGAACATCTCCGATCAGCGCATCGAGATGTCCGAGGCCCTGCATATCAACGCCGGGCGCCTGCTGTGCAAGTACCTCTCAGAGGAGTGGGACTTCTCCTACAACTTCGACAGCGAGGAGACCGGCGAAGAAAGCGTGATGCGCCGCATCCGCCCGTGGAACGCCATGATGCTGATCTCCAACGACATCATGCGCTACGCCGAGGAAAGCGACGGCGGCAACGTGCAGAACATCGACGTGAATGCCATGGAACGCCACGCCAACCAGTACATCTCGCAGCAGATCTTCAACATCCTCACCGCCCAGGCGGTGACCACCGACTACGACCAGAACTACTTCCGCCGCGCCGGCATCGACATCGGCGAGACCATCCGCCTGGACGCCAACGACCTGTTCATGAGCCTGGCCGGCCCGGTAGCGGTGGCCTACGCCGAGTCCGTGGTGGCCGAGCAGGCCGCACCGGCGCCCACCGAGAAGTTCAAGGTGTTCGACAAGGAGCAGCCCAAGCTCAACATCGACGACCTGTTCTTCCGCTCCATCGACCTGCCGCATTTCAACAAGGCGACCCAGGCCATCGAGGGCATCAGCCTGCTGCCGATCGAGGCCAAGCGCTACCGCGCGGCCCTGGAGCAGTACAAGAAGTCCAACTATGACGCCAGCGCCCTCAGCGACCTGCACTTCTTCAAGAACTGCTCCTCTGTGGTGTCCATCGTCTCGCTGCCGAAGGACTACAAGCTGTCCTACATGGACCTGAACCGGCTCAAGACCCACCTCAACAGCCTGTTCCCCAACACCACCCTGAAACGTTACGCCCTGGTGATCGGCGCCTCGGCCAACCTGTCGCTGACCACCCTGATCGTCAAGAGCCCGTGCCTGTCGGACGACTTCCTCACCCTGATCGTCGCCTTCATCAAGCGCTGCTTCGCCCGCGACCAGTTCCGCTACGACGAGAGCCTGGACAACGCCATGCTCGATTTCATCGTGGCCGACGAACTCGACGAGGTACGCCTGGAGGCCATGCTCAACGAGTACGAGAACCCGGCGAAGATCCTCGACACCAACTGGTACGCGATCAAGCCGATGTACGAGAAGAAGTACCGCGAGCTGATCCACGACCAGGACAAGTTCGTCTCGATCAACGATATCCGCCTGTCGCGCGACAGCGTGAAGAAAGCCATCCGCTACCTGCGCGAGATCTACCGCCACCGCGTCGGCAAGACCCGGGTGATCTCGCTCAACGGCTACAACGACAACAGCGCCTGACCCGCGAGTTAGTCGTTGCTCGCAGGCCGTTTCGGCCTCTGCACACCCAGCAAGATGCCAACAGGGAGCCAGAGCACTACCCAGTAGGGACTGGGGCGATGGAAGATGGCATAGATGTCTGACACCATTGCCACCATTGCGAACACCAACAAGCCCCCCCCCAGGCGAGCCAAGGGCTGTTCACGGCACAGCCAGGCCTTCCACAACAGGCTGAGCATAAGCGCGATGAACAATCCGATACCTAGCACACCATACTGGTACCAGAACTGGAGATAAAGGCTATGGGAATGGAAGAAGTCCCCCCCCCCTAAATAGTGGCCTTGGGGAAAGGTGAAAATAAAATCAACCCCTGCACCAGCCCCCCATAGCCAGAAAGAATCTAGGCGCTCGAACCAAGCAGCCCAGATAAGCTCTCTTCCAGTTACCCCTCGCGCGCGCTCAAGCTGTATTTCAGGCCAGAACAAATAGGCTCCAGCCACCAAGAGAATACCTCCCACCACTAACAGGCTGAATGCCTTACGGTTAGCAGTCAAAAGAAGCAATGCCACCCCACCCGCCCCAAGAGCAATCCAGGCGCCACGGGAAAAGGTAAAGAGCACATAAACAATCAACCCCAGCATGGCTAAAGCAAGCAAAATGGCTCGCCCGGTGGTCATTCGCCAGTGCACGAAGAGCCAGGTCAGCAGAATCGCAAACACACTGTAGTACAGCCCTGCGATAATGGGATGCTGCAAATCAGCCAAACCATTCCAGCCCATTTTCTCTATGCGCTGCTGCCGCAAAACATCATAGTCTAGCGACCGTTCCAGAACTCCGAACTGATAATACAGGGAAAGCCAAGCAAAAGCCGCCGCCACTACGACCGCTGCGCCCAAGACCCAGGCAAAGCGTTGCGGCTGTCTTGTCAACCAGGCTACGGCGTACAGATAAAGACATAGCAGCCCTACAACCTTGAACCAGTGCCAAACGGTTTTTTCAGAGCCAGGATGCGCCCCTCCGACCAGCAACACCCAGGCTGCTAGCGCAACAAAAAGATAAGCCGCCCACTGATGTGATCTGACGAGGGCAATACGCTCCTTTAGAACCAAGAGCAGGGCTGGCACGAACAGCAATAGATACAGTTGAGTGGCATAACGGCTACCATCATTGTTGAAGAGGATGCCGGCCAACTGAAAAAAAAGACCTATCGATAACCAGCCCAGCAGCAGGCTATCTATGCGTTCATTACTTTTATTAAACACCGCCCTCACCCATCTATCTAATAAATCAGGACCAGCAATCCCGACATGCAATCACACGGTACGCACCGAAACACCTAATAAGCAGCTTTACCCACGAACCCCTTGAACAGGGTCCAGAGAATAATCTTGATATCCAACCCCAGCGACCAGTTATCGATATACCAGAGGTCGTGTTCGACACGTTTTTGCATCTTCTCCAGCGTATCGGTTTCCCCCCGATAGCCATTGACCTGGGCCCAGCCGGTAATGCCCGGCTTGACCTTGTGCCGCTGCATGTAGGACTCGACCAGATCCTTGTAATACTCGTTGTGTGCCAAGGCATGGGGCCTGGGCCCGACGATGGACATGCGCCCCTGCAGCACATTGAAGAACTGGGGAAGCTCATCGAGGCTCGTCCGGCGAATGAAAGCCCCAATGGCGGTTACCCGGGCATCATTCTTGGTCGCCTGCGTCACACACCCTTCGCTCTCCTGATGCACAACCATGGAGCGGAACTTGTAGACCTTGAAGCGCTTGCCATTAATACCCGTGCGGTACTGCTTGAACACCACAGGCCCCGGCGATGTGCACTTGATCGCGAAAGCGATCAACAGGCAGACCGGCAAGATCGCCACAGAGATGGCACCGCCAATGACAATATCCTCCAGCCGCTTGACCAGCCTGGCCGGCCCATCCATCGGGCTGCAGCTCAGGTCCAGGGAATAGAGCCCGGCAATATTGCTGACCTTGTGGTTAAGTAATGGAATATCGCCCCACTCGGGGATGAAGCGCACCGCAACGACATGGTGGCGCAACGCATAAAGCACGGCCTTGATCGAGTCGCCCGCCGTCAACGGCAAACACAGCCAGACCTCATGGGCCCTCTTTTCCTCGACGGCCTCGACCAGTGCACTCACCCACCCCTCGCCCTGCTCATAGTGCAGACTGTGAGCCACGCGATAACCGAACTCGCGCAGCGGGCCCTCATGCCCCAGTTGCTCGGCCGCACGCCCACCGTCCCCCACCAGCACGACAGTCTTCAGATTGCGACCACTGGAGCGCAACCAGCGCAAGAACTGGAACATTGCGAAACGCAGAAGCGTGCTAGCCACAACCCCTACTGCCAACATTACGAAGGCCCATTGCCGCGAATAGTTGGTCGATATCTTGAGGGAGAAGGTCAGGGTAAGGGCTATGCCAAGAGCGGCCAGCCAGCCCGCATAGAGGCGCCCCAACTGATGGAGAAAGGACTTGCCGCGCCAGGAACCATAGACCCCGAACGCCCAGAAGCAGCAGATAACCAGGAAAGCGAACAGAAAGGCCGTAAGCGTATAGCGGCCATCCATTGCCAGCCGGCCGAATCGCCAGAAATGCGCCGCATAGCAGCTGGTCACCACAGTCAAGAAATCCAGAACCGCCGCCAACAACTGGATTGGATAGCGCTCGGCAAAGGTAGGCTGATATTGAGGGCGAAATAGCATTGGCGAACCAGAAATTAAAAAGCGCGCAAAGTTACCACAGATAGCCGGGACGATGCTGCCCCGAGCCTTATGAGGGCAACGCGGCAAGCATCACTCGCAATTCCTCTTGCCATACGGCCGGCTCAAGGCCATAGCGTGCCTCGCCCTTGCTGCAATCCAGCACCGACCAGAGAGGGCGCTTGGCCGGAGTCGGGTACTCCCGTGAAGTAATGGGTTTGACAGCTGGCATGCGCTCGAGCAGCCCACACGCCAACGCCTGGTGGAAAATCTCCACGGCGAACTCATACCAGCTCACCGCCGGCTGCCCGGCAAAGTGGTAAACCCCCCACTCCAACCTCCCCTCCTGCCGGCACACTGCAGCCAAGTGCCACAGGGCCTGCGCGATGCTGCGCGCCGAGGTTGGGCAACCACACTGGTCGGCCACCACGGCAAGCTCTTCGCGCTCGCGCCCCAGGCGCAGCATGGTCTTGACGAAATTGGCCCCGTGACTACCGAAGACCCAACTGGTGCGCAGAATCAGGTGCTGCATGCAGGTGGCCGCCAGCACCTGCTCACCGGCCAGCTTGCTTGCGCCATAAACCCCAGTGGGCGCGGTAGGCTGATCTTCACGGTACGGCTCGCTGGCGTCGCCTGAGAACACATAGTCCGTCGAGATATGGAAGAGCGGAATGCCCAGCCGCTGGGCCTCGGCTGCCAGATGGCCTATGCCATCGCGATTGACCGCATAGGCGGCTGCCGACTCCGATTCGGCCCGATCCACCGCCGTGTAGGCCGAGGCATTGATGATCAGATCCGGCCTGAGCTCCCGCACGACCGCCATCACTGCCGCCGGATCGGTGATATCCAGCTCGGCCGAACCCAACCCAACAGGCTCCGCCCATTGCGGTGCAAGACGCATCAGCTCATAGCCAACCTGGCCACGGGCACCACACACGAGAACGCGCATCAGCGTGCCTCTGCCGCGAGCAGATCGCGCAACAGAGGATTCACTCGATCCTTGGCAGAGAGCTGAGGATCGACGATAGGCCAGGGAATGCCCACCTCGGGGTCGTTCCAGAGCAGTCCGCCCTCATCCTCCGGCTGATAATAATCGGTGCACTTGTACTGAAAATCCGCCACCTCGCTGAGCACGCAGAAACCGTGGGCATAGCCCGGCGGCACCCAGAGCTGGCGATGATTCTCATCGCTCAGCTCCACGCCGACGAACTGGCCACAGGTCGGTGATTGCGGATCTATATCCACCGCGACATCGTAGACCACACCACGGCTAACGCTGACCAGCTTGCCCTGCGGCCGGGCACGCTGAAAGTGCAGGCCCCGTAGAACGCCACGCCCGGAACGGGAATGATTGTCCTGCACAAAAGGCAGGTCGATCCCGCACTGTCGGTAACGCTCTAGCTGGAATGTCTCCTGAAAAAAACCACGCTGATCGCCAAACACCTTCGGCTCGATGATCAGAACCCCAGGCAACAGCGTTTCTATCACCCTCACCGCGCGCACTCCTGCTCCAGAAGACGCTGCAGATAACGGCCATACCCCGTCTTACCCAACACGGCAGCCTGGCGCTTGAGACTGTCGGCACAGAGCCAGCCCTGGCGATAGGCGATTTCCTCCAGGCAAGCCACCTTCAACCCCTGCCGGGCCTCGATGGTCTGGACGAAATGGCTCGCCTCCATCAGCGAGTCGTGAGTGCCGGTGTCCAGCCAGGCGAAACCACGCCCCAGCAGGCTTACATGCAGCTCACCGCGCTGCAGATAGGCATTGTTGATGTCGGTGATTTCCAGCTCGCCACGCGCCGAGGGCCTGACCTGTTTGGCGATCTCCACTACCGAGTTGTCGTAGAAGTACAGGCCGGTCACCGCGTAGTTCGACTTGGGCCTCGCCGGCTTCTCCTCGATGGAAATGGCCTTGCCCTGTGCATCGAACTCAACCACGCCGAAACGCTCCGGGTCGGAAACGTGGTAGCCGAACACGGTAGCGCCACGAGAACGGCTGGCGGCCTCATCCAACATGGCACTGAAGCCGTAGCCATAGAAAATGTTGTCGCCCAGGATCAGACAGACACTGCTCTCGCCGATGAACGCCTCACCGATCAAAAAGGCCTGCGCCAGGCCATCGGGCGACGGCTGCTCGGCATAGCTGAGCTGAATGCCAAAATCGCTGCCATCGCCCAGCAGCTTGCGAAAGCTCGGCAGGTCATCCGGCGTGGAAATCACCAGGATCTCGCGAATGCCCGCGAGCATCAGCACCGACAGCGGATAGTAAATCATCGGCTTGTCGTATACCGGCAGCAGCTGCTTGGAAACGCCACGAGTGATAGGGTGCAGCCGAGTGCCGGAGCCCCCGGCCAGAATGATGCCTTTCATTGATTAGCCCTGTGAAATTCCAGAATATCGGATGCTCTCAGCCACCCAGCCTGTCCAGCCGGTAGTCACCACTCAAAACGCGCTGCCACCATTCGGAATTTTCCAGGTACCAGAGGACCGTCTTGCGGATACCGCTTTCAAAACTCTCCGCCGGCCTCCACCCCAGTTCCCGCTCGATCTTGCCCGCGTCGATAGCATAACGCTTGTCGTGCCCAGGACGGTCCTTGACGAAGGTAATCAAGTCACTGTAGCGCGCAACGCCAGTGGGTTTCTCGGGTGCCAGCTCTTCCAGAAGCGCGCAGATCGTTTCCACCACTTGCAGATTCCGCTTCTCGTTATGCCCACCAATGTTGTAGGTCTCGCCCACCACACCCCGGCACACCACCTCGCACAGTGCCCGCGCGTGGTCCTCCACATAGAGCCAGTCGCGAATTTGCGAGCCATCGCCATACACCGGTAGCGGCTTGCCATGGATCGCATTGAGGATCATGTGGGGGATCAACTTCTCCGGGAAGTGGTACGGCCCATAGTTGTTCGAGCAGTTCGTCACCAGCACCGGCAGGCCATAGGTACGATGCCAGGCGCGAACCAGATGGTCCGAACTGGCCTTGGACGCCGAATAAGGCGAGCTGGGCGCATAGGGCGTGGTTTCGGTGAAGAGATCGTCCGTGCCCTCCAAGTCCCCGTAGACCTCGTCGGTGGAGATATGGTGGAAACGGAACGCACTACGCTCCTCCTCCGCCAAGGCGCTCCAATAGCGACGCGCCGCCTCCAGCAACGTGTAGGTACCGACGATATTGGTCTCTATGAAATCCGCCGGCCCATCGATGGAACGATCCACATGGGATTCCGCCGCCAGATGCATTACCGCGCTCGGCCGGAACTCGGTGAACACCCTCTCCAGCGCAGGCGCATCGCAAATATCCACTTGATAGAAACGGTAGCGCGGCGAATCCGCCACCGCCGCCAAGGACTCCAGATTACCGGCGTATGTGAGCTTGTCGAGATTGGCAACCTCGAATGCCGTGTTGTCGATCAAATGACGGACGACGGCGGAGCCGATGAAGCCCGAGCCACCGGTGACCAGAATGCGCATCAGTATTTCTCCGCGTAGGGGCTGTCCCAATAACGTTTGTACATGCCCAATTTTTTCTTCAGAGCCACCGACATGCCCTGCTCCTTCTGCCCCAACTTGTAGGCAAGCAACTTGCAGGCGTTACGGAAAACGACCGATGGCCAAAGGTAAAGGCGGGACAGACCGAGAAACTTGAGTTCGGACTTCACGTAACGCAGCCCTTCCCCACCGGCCCCCCCGAAGCGCTCGCGAATCCAGGGCTCGCGAGCGTGGAAGACGCCCATGTCGAAATAGCGGCGGAATTCTTCCTGAAGACTGTAGTTATGGGAGTGCCGGCAACTCGCACTGCCGGCATAGGCCACCTTCCAGCCAGCGAGCAGCATCTTGGCCGCGACGTACATGTCCTCGGCGAATATCACATGCTCTGGAAAGCCACCCACTTCGAGCAGCGCAGCGCCCCGGTAGGCCGCGAATGAGTTGGACATGAACGCCGTCTTGATCCCCATCACGGGGGCATCCTCGAACGACTTCACCACGGAAGTCGCCGGGTAATTGAACAGGCGCGCATGCTCTGCCAGTGGCGAAGCATCCCTGTGCGGCAACTGGCGCCCGCATACCGCCCCAACCTTTTCGTCCTCGAAGGGAGCCACCAAAAGCTCGATGGCATCGACGTCCTCCAAATAGGCATCCTGAGTCAGGAACACATAGATGTCATAACCGGGGTTGCGGCTCACCATCATCTGCCGCGTGCCACCGTGGTTGAACTGGCTGCTGGGAATCGTTACGACGTTTGCCACACGAGAACGGGCCAACTCCCCCGTGCCATCCGAGGAACTGGAATCGACGATGAACAAATCAAAGGGGGCGCTCTGTTTTTCCAACGACCCCAACAGCCGGGCCAGGTCGTCCAGCCCGTTATAGGTCGGAACGATACAAGCGATCCGTGTCTTCCGATTATCGAGTAAATCCGACATGCAACCTCACGCTCATTGCCACTCTTGCGGACAGCTCTGCTTCCAGTCCGCAAAAGCGCTTTCCAGGGTGTATTGATAGGGATAGCCGTTCTCCACCAGATAGGTGGGAAGGATGTTGTTGGAGCGCACCAGCTTACGAATACGGACCGGACTGAACGGATGGCTGATGCGTAACGGCTTAGCGATGGCATCGATGGCATAGGCAGCGGTCAACAATAGGGGATAAGGCACAGCCGCAACCGCGCGCTTTACCCCCGCCACCTTACAAACGGTCTCGACATAGTCCTCAATGGACGGCCCGGGGTTCATCGACATATTGAACAGACTGAGGTGCTCGCCTTTCGCCTCTTGCTGCTGCAACACCCACCACATGGCGCTGCACAGCTCCTTGACATAGACGCCCGCCTTACGGGTGCCCCGATTCCCCATATAGAAGAAATAACGGTGCAGAACGGCCTTAATCAGGCGTGACACGTTGCCACCTTCACCCGGGCCGAACACCACGCCCGGCCGCACGATCACCAAGCGTCGATTGGCATCGTCCCGAGCTTGCCATACCTGGTGAATTTTCTCCGCAGCCAGCTTCGACCCGCCATAGGCAGTGGCCGGCACGGGCAACGAGCGCTCATCCTTCACCGCCTCGCTGGGGCCATAGGGCGAAATGGAACTGGTGAAGATCAGGCGCTTGCAACCCACCCTCTCCGCCCAGGCACAAACGTTCTCCGCCCCCAGCAGGTTGGTCTCGTAATACTCGAAATCCTCATGGCCGGGCTCGCGGTGCACGGCCGCAAAGTTGGCGATCAGCTCGACAGATTCAGCGGGAACCCAGCCGATAGGCTGACGCACATCGGCGATGACCACCTCGAGCTTGTCACAGGAACTCACCAAGGCTCGGCGAAAGGCACTAGCCTTTCGATCTAGGGGTTCGACATCGACAAGATAGACCTTCTCTACAACCTTCTGCTCCAGTAGAAAACGGGAAAAGAAGGAACCAATAAAGCCTGTACCGCCATAAATTACGGCGCAATGCATTCAGCCACTCCATAATCTTCATTTACCTCGAGAAATTGCCTCACGAGGCCCAAGTAAGCGCCGGAATTCTCTACCCACGTATTGATCTTCATGCACTTACAACCCTCTGAGCCCAGTGACTGTGTGATTGCCGCGAAGCACTGTTCCATGTCCTTGACATCAACTCGACAGTAACGCTCACTGTCGGAAAGGTGGGAATAGGAATAGGTAGTGGAGACGACATTACAGCCACATGCTAGAGCCTCTAGATCGACAAGAGGAGAGACCTCAAGCTCGCTAAAATTCAATAACACCCTGGCTCTGCGCATGAACCCATAGACCACCGAAGGGTCGCGCCTACCCAGATATATAACATTCCCCTTTAACACCCTAAGAAAGAATTTAAAACAGTAAGATGGGTGATACCAATTTATGCCGCCGATACAAACAAGCAGCGAATTAGGTGCCGCTTTTGCAACCGCATCAACAGCCTCTACTACTCTTTTCTTGGGCTCAATCCTCCCAACGACTATAAAATCAAAAAATCTCTCATGTTCGCCGTGCGCAATCTCATCAGCAACCCCGTTTTGATAGATAACGCTCTCACCCCCAGCACAGGCTGGAAAGCTTTTAAAGAAAGCCTCACTCTCCGCCTCAGAGAGAAAAACAAAACCATCAAACCGGCCAAGAAGCTCTTCAGGCTCTTTTAAAAAATGATGAAAAGAGGCCCGATCCCAAAGACAATTCCTTATGAAATTCTTTACCGCCAGTCTAAGACCAAACCTGAACCCAGGCTGAACTATAGGAGACAGCAGCAACCTCCTATACTTAACCCCCTGAAGAAGCGCCATGTTTTCATGCAACCTGGACACATTAAAAACCTGAACCAGATCCCAGCTAACCTTCTTTACTTCAGCCAGAGGTAACTCGTGAAAAAAATAGACCTTACAAGCTATCCTCTCTTCAAGCACCCTCTGATAAAATTTAGCCTGAACTAAGTCGCCACCGGATTTAACGCCAGCATCCGAACGAAGCAAGAATAAAATTTTCTTAAAATCATCAAGCATCACACCCCCCCTGGGAAACCGAAACCTCTTTAAGACCACGCAGACTCAAAACTGCCTCCAGAAAAAACAAAAATAAACACACAACAAAAAATTTCCAGTTAACAAACCCAGACAAAGACCCATGCTGAAACCAGGCCAAAGACGCCATATACAAGTATGCAGAAAAAAACAACCTCACCCTAGAACCAAGAAAAATCAGGCGAGCCAAGTAGAACAAAAACAAACCATAAAACCCCCACCAAAACACAGAAAACAGCAGCACACCCCAAAAACTAAAAACCAAGAGCAATATTGCTGGATACCCCGCAGTGAACTCGACTCCACTTTCAAGATAGCTAAGATACAAATATTCAGGCGCGAGACTTTCCATTATATACCGCATACCAACAGGCCCCTCACTTTCACTAGAAAGAATCGCACCAAACTCCTTCGCAATCTGATCATAATCAGGACCAATCGATAACACCTCATTGACACTCCCCCACCAAACGTGCCCCTGAAGCACCAGCACCCTTTCAATCAGTTGCTCACCTGCATCCAGCCCTCTCGATTGAAATCTCTCGTATTGCAGAAGAACCAAACTAGCAACCGTAAAAGCAAAAACCAGACCCAACAGGACCGTCCGCCGAAAAACAGGATAAGCCATACCATATCTTCTGCGAAATGAGACAACCCCCGGAACAAAATAAAAAAAAACAACCAAAAGCAGGGCAGAGAATTTATTCCCCCAACTCACATAATACAAACATGCAAGTATCAAAACAGAAAAAGACAAAACCCAAGAAACCCTACTTCTAACATACATAAAATAAGCACCATTCGCCCCAACCACAAACAAAATAGGGTAAAGCGCCCAATTAAAAATAGAGAGCGACTCAAGAATGGCCTTTTCTCTCCAAAAATTGAATTTTGTAATACCAACCTCCACTAAAGGCGAACCCGATAAAAAGACGTGAATAATCAGCAGCAACTCAAGAGCAATGACCAAAATCAAAACTTTAACAGAAAGCAGCGGCCTCCCAACCTCAGGAACCCTTACCACATTCGCTAAAGCCTGAAACACAAAAATCACTGAAACCACAGAGACAAACAGGACAGCAATGAGCAATAATGAAGAACCATTAAAGAATGAGAGCACCCCCTGCTCAAAAATAAAAGACGGAAATAACTCCAAATACAAACAAGAGACAAAAACACCAAAATAGCCATAGATAAAGGGAAATAACAAGGTAAAAATTGAACTAAACTTCCTCCACACAACAACCCCTAGTAAGAAAAATAGTAAAGCCCCTCCCCCCCCATAGATTACTCCAAACACGACACTTCCCCAGATTGTTTACAAAACAGCCTCAACTGCATCCACAACATCTGAAACATTACTTTCCTCAACAATCTCAGGATAGGCGTTAACATCAGAAAAAGTACCAGAAAAGCTATTCATATATACATACTCAAGAAACTCAAGCTTTTTAAACTCATCGCTCCCCCCCGAACAATACCCAATCAACTCATACATGACATTGGGAAGACTTCTTACCGCAGAGCAATACCTGACAGAAGGCAACTTACTAAAAAACATATCCGAAAAAGTAATGGCTGGCTTTCCTAGCAACCCTGCCTCGTATGCCATTGTCCCAGAGACTGTTACCACAAGAGCTGCCAACTTCAAAATATGAAAACTATCCACCACTGGAGAAATCAACCTGGTATTCGGAAGTTTCTCCACCTCGCGATAAAAACTTACAGGCCTATCTCCGATAGCATTCGAATGCTCTTTTACGTACAACTTATAGCCGACCGGAAGTGATCGAACAATCTGCTTGATCAGATTCAACTGATCGGAATAAAAATCCCCCAACACATCCACACTGGACTCCGGCTGTTTGTGCAAGGGGTATAAAACAAATCTTTCTCCCGGAAAAGCCTCCTGAAAATTTATTTCTTTCAGCCGATATCGATTGACAACCTCCCCCATACGCTTCCTTAACAACCACGACAGATTGAATCGGGTAGGGTCCGATTTTTTATATTTATACTCTTCAAAAATTGTCTTAAAAAACTTAAGGAACCATATTGCTTGAAACTTTGGAAGCTTGTTATTTTTATGCCAGTACGAAGGCTTCGGTTTCTTTTTCTCAAACGATGACGAGAACTCTTCGGCCCATCTCTTGGCGGCTTCGCGATCTTCTTCCGTTATATTTTTTCGTAACGCAAACTCGTTATGGAACCGCCCTTTAAAGAAAGCAAACCGGCTATCCGGCACGCGAACAGTAATCGGAAAATAATACGGTATGTCTATCCATTCACATACAACCGAAGTCAATAACTCACTAGCTGGTGTCGCCTCACCAATAACCATGTCAACCTTGTTTTCCAAAAGAAATCTCTTCAATAGCACATAGAGGCGAACCAGATAATTGTAAGCCTGCTCCGGCTTCCATTCCCTGACCAATCTATCCATCAGGATCATGCTATTTAAAGTGAGACTGCTCTTCCGCTCAGCCCTCTCAATCTCCTCAAAAAAGGATAACTCGTCCTCTGATAGAGGCTCACTCTTGATGGCTGCAGTCTGATCCAGAATCCTTTCTTTACTTATCCCTTTTCCCTGCAACCAATCGCGCCATTTGGGGCTAGGGCACAAAAAGAAAACAGTATGCCCCCTCCTTTCCAATTCAACAGAAAGAGCGTACACAAAGGGAGCACGATAGTGCAGCACCGTAAAACACACATTGGCCATCTATAGCGTTTCTCTAATATTTTCGAAACAGAAAACATGCGTAGCTGGAAGCTACTCTTCTATTGCATCCCAACTTACCGGGGTATTTCTTGTTACATCCCGTAAAAGTCGCTTGCCAACAACTCGTTCAAGGTACTTCGGGGCAAGACCATAACCAGGCCTTACACTTCTAATCGTAGAAGCCTGGATCACAGCACCAACCTTCAAGTCTTCCACAAAATAAAGCGATCGCCGGAACTGGACATTCCCCTGCTCACTGGACTTTCGCCCATAGTCAACTCGGCCCAAGGCGGCCCAAGCCGTCTTGCTGTCTCGACACAGGGCCTCCAGCTCCTTCGGCTCCAAGGAGAAGCTGTCGTCGGGGCCGCCACCGCTGCGATCCAGCGTGAAGTGCTTCTCGATGAGGGAGGCGCCCAACGCCACGCTGGCTATGGCCGTGGTGTTATCCAGGGTGTGGTCGGAGAGCCCCGTTACCAGACCGAAGCGCTGGATCATGTCCGGGATGGTGCGCAGGTTGTAATCCTCGGCCGGAGCCGGGTAGCCACTGACGCAGTGGAGGATTGCCAGTTCCTTGCAACCACCTGCACGTGCCGCCTCGATGGCCTCCTGAATTTCCTTGGCGTCGGCCATACCGGTGGAAATGATCATGGGCTTGCCGGTGCTGGCCACATATTTGATCAGCGGCAGATCCACCGCCTCGAAGGAGGCAATCTTGTAGGCCGGTGCGTTCAGGTCTTCGAGGAGATCGACCGCCGTGTTGTCGAACGGTGAGCTAAAGATAGTGATACCGATACGCCGCGCATAATCGAAAAGAGGAGCATGCCACTCCCACGGTGTATGCGCCCACTCATAGAGTTCGTAGAGGGTTTTGCCACCCCATAACCCCCCTTTAATCTGGAAGTCTGGCAGGTCGCTTTTCAAGGTAATGGTATCTGGGCGATAGGTCTGTATTTTTAAAGCATCCGCTCCTGCCTGCTTCGCCTGATCAATGATTTTGAAGGCGGTCTCTAAACTACCATTATGATTGGCAGACATCTCCGCAATGACATAGGGCGCGAAGTCCGCCCCAATCTTGCGCCCTGCGATTACAATTGATTCACTCATCGTCCAGCCTCTCAATAGTCAATTTATATCTATGCCCATGCAGCTTAAAAAAAGCGGGGAACCGCTCAGGGTCGCAGACACGCAGCAGATTAAATTGACTAGCAATAGTTAATTGTGGATCCAACTCACTATCGGCAGGCCCTCTGCGCGGATAGTAAGTTGGCTCGATACTGCAATCTTGAGCCATCGGCACAACGCTGTCGAAATGCTCCACGGCAAAGTCCATCAGTTCCGACTCGGCCCGAAACAACAGTTCGTTGATCTCTTGATATAGCGCGTGCGGGGGAATATCTATATGGACCTTCTTCCAGATATCCCCACTGTCTACTTTATCTTGCGCTTCCAGCAGGCTAACCGTTAACCCGGCGGCACCCTGTGTCAGCTCCCATATATGGGGGCTCCAGCCTCGCCCTCTGGGTAGATCGCTAGCATGAATGACCAGGGTCTTCTTGAAGCGCCGGCGCTCATGTTCAGTTATGATTTCGCCGCAGGAGATCAAAAAGAGAATATCCCCGGATGCAAGCTCCCGTTTACTCCGAGCCAATGCAACTTGATGAAGCGTCTTATTCTTCTCCATCCAGCGCTGGAGCATGCCATTGACCGGATGCACTTCAGAACTACACAGAATCGTTATATCCATAATTCAGCAACCGTTCGGTAATCTCAGCGCAGCCTGCCCCATTCGTAATGCTCGCCGTGGCCTGGCTCATTGCACACAAGCGGCCATCGATTTGTAAAAGCTCCGACAATGCAACCAGGCACCTCTCCTCGAAGCCAGGCTCATCCGGCGCGCCAATCAAGATAGCGGCGCCTGCGCGCTGCAGAGCGCAGCCAATTGCGGCCTGGTTCTCTGCCAATACTGCCATCAAGGCGGGCACCCCCATGCAGCAACGCTCCCAGGACGTACTCCCTGCGGCCCCGATGGCCAGATCACAATCCGCCATGCGTTGAGCCATGTCGGTAACATTGACCAGTACCTCGGTCGGCCAGGGCATATCCCTGGAAATTCCCTTGACCTCCTCCAACCAGGGAGCCTTGGCTCCCATCACCACATCGAGCCGAATATCATCCGGCAAGGCACTTCTTTTCAAAGCCGCCAATACTTTACCGGTGGCGTTGGGCTGGTCTACGCCGCCCATGGTAATGAGCAAACTCCGCAGTTTGGGCTGCCTACGACGCTCCAGGCTGTATTCTCGCAGCGCCGCGAATTCCGGGCGCAGCAAGGCGTACTGTGGCCCCACGAGCACGGCGCACTCCTTGGACACCAGCCCGGCGTAGTCTGTTGCTTGCCGCCCTAGATTCTGATCGAGCAACAGGTCGCACTGGTGGGCGCGATCAGCCAGGTCATCGATGACCATCAGCCGCTGGCAGAAGGGTCGAAGGTGCCGCTCCCATCGAATGTCCAGAGCGTAGTGGTCGACGATCAGCCAGTCTGGCTGGAGCGCCTGCAGGATGGGCAGGCAGGCCTGCGCATCCTGCTCCTGGGTAGTCCCCAGCCAGGCGGCATGGGCGGGGCCATCGCTGTCTATCGGGCTATTCGGTACACAAGGCAGGGCATGGACGGCATGGCCCTTGCCGCGCACCACCTCAATCAGGTGACCTGGGTGTTCCCGGCAGAGAAAGTGGCATTCCGCGCCCTTTTGTTTCAAGGCGTCGGCCAGCGTCACGCAGCGCATGAGGTGGCCGCTACCCATCTGCAGCGAGGCGTCCGCACGGAAGACGACTTTCATGAGCTTACCGTTTCGCCTGGGCCCGCATGGCCTTGAACAGCCACTCGGCCCGCTCCCAGTCCTCGGGAGTGTCGATGTCCTGAACGCGATGACGAGACAGCAACACCGGGGACGAGCTCGGCCCAAAGATCACCCTGCCGTCCATCCAGGCGCTGGCGCGCCCCCAGTAGAACTGACCCGCATCGTGATAGGCCTCTTCGAGGTCCTGGGAGCGCGTGTTGAAATGCTCCGGATGAAACATTTCGACGCGGCCCGCCGACGTGATGCGGATTGCTCGCTGGATGGGGAAGGCATAGCTGGTGACGGAAAAGGCGTAGTCGCAATCGTTCTCAAGCAACGACTCCAACCCCCTGCGGATATCCTCGCCGGTCACGAAGGGTGCGGTGGCGTAGATGCAACAGACCTGCTCCGGGGCCTCGTCGTTGGCGATGAACCACTCCACAGCATGGCGAATCACAGGAACGGTTCCGGTGTAGTCGTCCGAGAGTTCCGCCGGACGCATGAAAGGGACGTCGGCGCCATACTGACGGGCGACTTCGGCGATTTCGGCATCGTCGGTGGAGACGATCACCCGGTCGAAGCAACCGCTCTGCAGGGCGGCCTCGATCGAGCGGGCGATCATCGGCTTGCCGCAGAATGGCTTGATGTTCTTGCGGGGGATGCGCTTGCTGCCACCGCGCGCGGGGATGACCGCCAGCCTCATGCGCCGATTGCCTTGTTCAGGGCTGCGATTACTTCGTCCTGCTGCTGTTCCGTCATGGTTTGGAACATCGGCAGGCTGATGGCCTCGCGATAGTAGCGTTCGGCCTCGGGGAAGTCGCCGACCTGGAAGCCCATGCGCTGGTAGTACGGCTGGGTATGAACCGGTATGTAATGAAGGTTGACGCCGATGCCCTGCTCGCGCAGCGACTCGAACACCTGGCGATGGCTACTACGCAACTTGTCCAGTTGCAGGCGGATCACGTAGAGGTGCAGGCCGGAGTAGCCGTCCGCATGTTGCCAGGGCGTGATGAGCGGCAGCTCCGCCAGCAACTGGTCGTAGCGCCGGGCCAGTTCATGGCGCCGGGCGACGTAGCGGTCGAGACGCGCCAGCTGGGTTACGCCCAAGGCGGCCTGCAGTTCGGTCATCCGGTAGTTGAAGCCCAGGTCGACCTGCTGGTAGTACCAGGGGCCATCCGACTCGCGGGTCATCTTCGACGGTTCACGGGTGATTCCGTGGCTACGCAGGAGCGCCATGCGTTCGGCCAGCGCGGCATCATTGGTCAGCGCCATGCCACCTTCGGCGGTGGTGATGATCTTCACCGGATGGAAGCTGAAAACGGTGATGTCGCTGTAGCGGCAGTTGCCGATGAACTCGCCCCGGTATTTGCCCCCGATGGCGTGTGAGGCGTCTTCGATGATGCGAAAGCCATAGCGCTTCGCCAGGGCATGGATGGCCTGCATGTCGCAAGGTTGGCCGCACAGGTGCACCGGCACCACCACCTTGGGCAAGGTACCGTCACGTTCGGCCTGCTGCAGCTTCGCCTCCAGCGCCCGCGGGCAGAGGTTGTAGGTGCGCGGATCGATGTCCACGAAGTCCACTTCGGCACCGCAGTACAGGGCGCAGTTGGCGGAAGCGACGAAGGTGACCGGGCTGGTCCAGAGCCGATCGCCCGGGCCGAGGCCCAGCGCCAGGCAGGCGATGTGCAGGGCCGAGGTGGCGCTGTTCACCGCCAGCGCGTGTTCGGCGCCCACGTGCCGGGCCACGCCTTGCTCGAAGCGCGGCACCATCGGACCCTGGGTCAGGAAGTCGGACTGCAGCACCGCCACGACGGCATCGATGTCGGCCTGGCTGATGTCCTGGCGACCATAGGGAATCATGACTCAGATGCTCCCGATCTTTTCGCGGTTCTTGTCGATCCAGGCTTGCAGCTCTTGGTCGCTCATCCACTCGGTGTTGTTGTCGCTGGCGTAGACGAAGCCTTCCGGCACTTGCTTGCCGTCCTTAATGCGCTTCTCGCAAGTGGCCCAGTCGTTGATCACCGGCAGGATCTTGAAGTGCTCGGGGTACTCATAGGTGTAGTGGGCGTCCTCCGCGCTGATCATCTGCTCATGCAGCTTCTCGCCGGGACGAATGCCGACGATCTCCTGACGCGCATCCGGCGCGACGACTCGCGCCAGGTCGGTCACCTTCATGGAGGGTATTTTCTTCACATAGATCTCGCCGCCTTCCATGTCCTCGAAGGCATGCCAGACCAGCTCGACGCCCTCTTCCAGGGAGATCATGAAACGGGTCATGCGCTCGTCGGTGATCGGCAGCACGCCCTTGTCCTTGATCGACATGAAGAACGGGATGACCGACCCTCGGGAGCCCATGACATTGCCATAGCGCACCACCGAGAAGCGGGTGCCGTGCTCGCCGGAGTAGGAATTGCCCGCCACGAACAGCTTGTCGGAAGTCAGCTTGGTGGCGCCGTACAGGTTGATCGGGCTGCTGGCCTTGTCGGTGGACAGGGCGACGACGCCTTTGACCTTCTTGTCGATGCAGGCATCGATCAGGTTCATGGCTCCAAGTACGTTGGTCTTGACGCATTCGAACGGGTTGTATTCGGCGGTCGGCACAATTTTTGTGGCAGCGGCGTGAACGACATAGTCAACGCCATCCAAGGCACGATACAGGCGCTCCTTGTCTCGCACATCGCCAATGAAGAAGCGCACGCGCTTGTCGCCCTGAAACTTCTTGGCCATGTCCCACTGTTTCATCTCGTCGCGCGAGAAGATGATGATCTTCTTCGGGTTGTATTTGGCCAAAGTCATCGGCACGAAGGTGTTGCCGAAGGAACCAGTGCCACCGGTGACGAGGATGGTTGAGTTTTCGAACATGCGAGAAATACCTTTTCTAAAGATCAACGCTCAGGTCAATGTGAATAATACTGCGCAGGGGTCAGCCTGAAGAAGGCATACGATTTTCCAAGCGCCATGGTGAGGAATGCCAGGCAGAGGCCGAACGGAATTGCAATCTGCGGCCAGCTTAGCGAAAAGAGCCAAGTTGACAGGACGAAGACGACCAAGCCGGCTAGATGGTTCTGAACAATCGGGCGATCCTGCCCCTGGGCATAAAGGCCGTAGTGCGGGATCATGCCCAATGCGAACAACAACGTGCCTAACAGGATCCAGGGAAACATCGCTTGCTGCTCCACATACAATGGCTTATCCAGCCACAACAGCAAAGGACCGATCAGCAGGAGCGAAGCAACCGCGAAGCAGCCGGAGACCCCCACTGTCTGCACTGCGAGACGCTTCATCTCACGACGAAACCCCTGGGGGTCGGCTCGCTGAAACAAGGTGATTAGTTTCGGATAGCTGAAGGCGAACACCCCCGCATCCAGGAAGGACACCATGGCATTGGCAATGCCCATGAACAGCACATAGGCACCCAACACCTCAAGCCCGGCCAGCGCCTCCAGCCAGTAGCGATCCAGCGTATACAGGCCTCGCAGGGCCAGGGTGGCGATCAGGAGAGGAGCCGCAATCCTGATGCCCCGCCCAATCCAGCGCCAATCCACCTCGCTTTGCCAGCCGGATATTTCCAAGCGCGCCAGGCGCCAGAAAGCCAGCAGGACGGCCAGCAGCCCACCCAGGGTCCAGGCGCAGAGAATCGCCTGCAGAGTCTGCAGTTCCGGCCAGACGAACATCAACGCCACCACTACTACCCCCCAGGCCCCGGAGCGCAGGAATAGTACGACGCTAGCCATCAGCTGGTCAGATATCGCGATCAGCAAACGCATGAGCTCCTGATTCATGTGCTCAAGCACCAACAATGCGAAGAACCAGAAAGCCAGGTGCCACGGAAGGGTCTGTGTCACGAAAAGCAACAGCAGCAACGGGACAGACAGGGCGTAGAGAAGCAACGTGAGCGCCGCCTGACTCTTGAGCAAAGCGCCCCACTCGCACCGCTCACGCTTCAGAATCTCCCGAGTTGTAAAAGTGTAGAAGTCCAACCCGAGCAGATACAGGGCATAACCAACAGTTACCGATAACAGCCCATACAGCCCCAGCTCTGCCGGCTCAAGGAACCGGGCCAAGAAGAAGATCAACAGAAACTTGCTGCCCAAGGTTAAGCCCCGGAGCGCAACATTGAGCAGACGATGCGGAATCATGGTCGAGTCCCGTACTCCCTGGAGACCCTTCTAAGAGAACGCTTACCGCCCCCTATAGGCTCCACTCGATTCAAGCCCGCCTGTTGAGAACCCAACGAATCAAGGCAACGAACACCCCGAGCATCAAGCCCAACACGCCAGCCACCGCCAAGATCATCAGCTTCTTGGGCTTGGCCGGCCTGTCCGACTGCACTGCCACCTCGTCCACGCGCACCAGCTTGAGACCGGAAAGATCAAGCTTCATGGCCTTGAGCCGAGACTCTTCTTCCTTGTACTTGGCCAGTTCGACCAGGAAGAGATCCTCTTGCTCGCGCGCCTCCAATACTTCTATCTGTCGATTGTGCTCGAGCAGCTGAAGCTCTTTGGCAATTTCGGCCATGCGCGGCTCGGTGAAGTCGTCGGAGCGTCGCTGCTGCAAGACTTTACGCTCGGCCTCCAGCGCCTCGGTACCCATGAAATAGAGCGGGATCTGCTGGTTGTTGACCTCGGTGCGAATGACGTTCCCCCCGCCCTCTCGCCCGGCATCACCAAGGGCCGTGGGAGTTGTGGGCTTGCGAATGCCGAGGCTGTCGGCAATGCGGATGGCCTCGTCGAGTTGTGCGATTCGATTGAGGCGGCGCGTGCGACTGTGCTGACGAAGGGCTTTCAGCTCGTCTCTCAGCTTGGCGCGCTTGAGGCTGTCCGCCTCGGCCAACTGGGCGATCTTGCTTGCCTTGTCTGCCTCGTAACTGGCACGCGCTGCGTTGGTCTTGCGCTCCAACACTGCAAGCCTGTTGGCCAGAACCCCGTCAAAGTCAGCCGCAATGCGTTGACGCTCCAGCTCAATCGCATGCTCCACCAACCCATTGACGATTGCGACCCCGTCGATGGACTCCGGATACAGCAGCCGAACCCCGACGAAGTCGCTCAGGTTGTTGGGCTTCTTGGGATCGGGCTGCAGCAGTTTGAAACGCCCCTCATTGAACTCTCGAAAGACCTGATCGAGAGGGCGCCCCTCGGCCTCAAGCCCCTTAAACAGCTCCCGATTAGCCTCGAAAAAACTCTTACGGGTCTCGTAGGATTCCAGGGCCGCCCCCACCTTACGCAAGGCAGCCTCCGGTGTGAGCTCATAAATTTCAGTGCTGTTCAGCTCATCCAGGTCCTTGGCATAGGCCGGGCGAAGCTTGCTTTGGGCCTCATACTCGGCGGCGGCCAGCAACACATAAGCCAGCGCAACGGCGATAACGCTTACCGTGGCAGCGATAATGAGTATTTTTTGCCGCCATAAGCCCGCCATCAAATCCAGCAGATCGATCTCATCGGCTGGCGGATACATGGGAAGGGAGGGCTGATTCATTGGAACTCCAAATTTTCCGGCATGGCTGTCCCTAAGCACGTCATCCTAATGCCAGATAAACATCTAGCGGCCCGAGCAATACCAAGCGGATTCAGCCTGAGCTGAGAGAGGCGGGAGTCGCATCTACCTGAGCTTGCGCCCTTGGAACTAGCCCGATCGGTAGCCTGCCAAACATAGGTTAAGAACCGCTTTCCGATGGAATCGAGAAACGGAAAGCCTGTGATCTAGTGCCGAATTTTACTTTCCGTTCAGCTTTTTACAACCCTTGACAGCAAGCGCCTCACGCTTCCCGACCAGGACACGGGATCGCCAAACCGCTTTCGCCCTTTATCCACCCAAGCATCCACGCCAAATCCTCCAAGGCGTTCTTGCTGCGATACTCTGCCCCCAACCAGCCAGCGTAGCCGATGCGCTCCAGGGCCTGAAGCATGCTGTCAAACCTCACCACTCCACTACCCGGGGCTCCGCGCCCCGGGCAGTCGGCGAACTGCACATGGCCAATCCCTTCTCCCAACAGTTCTATCGCGCGCTCGGGGGCAATGCCTTGTCGGGCCATGTGATAGATATCCAACTGAGCCTTGCAGTTGGAGTGCCCCACACGATCAAGCAGATGAGCCATGTGCTCCGGCGTATTGACCAGGAATCCCGGCATGTCCAAGGGATTGATGGCCTCAACCAATACCTTTATGCCTAGCGGCTGAAACGCCTGCGCGGTTTTTCGCAGATTATCCACTAAGGCCTCCAGCGCATCCTCCCTAGCTGCATCAGCGGCCAAGCGCCCCGGCAGCACATTGACGCACAGCGGGCGGACCACGGCCGCGTAACTCAAGGCCTCCTGCAGGGCCGCATCGAAGTGCGCCTGGCGCGACGGCACCGCCGCCAGCCCGGGGCCGCCACTCATCAGGTCACCCGCGGGCAAATTGATCAGTACCAGCGGCATGGCACAGCGCGCCAACTCTTCCCTCAATGCGGCCGCTGGCAGCTCGTAGGGAAATTGAATTTCAACTCCATCAAACCCCGCAGCCGCCGCTGCAGCCACGCGCTCAATCAGGGATGACTCGGTGAAAAGCATGGACAAGTTGGCGGCAATCCTCATTGCTGCTCCTCCCGATAAAGCTGCACCAGGGTAGCAGGGTCGCGCTCAAGCCATCCCTGGCTGCCATGCAGGCGCATCAACTGCGCCGCCAGACCGCTCATGGGCGTCGCCCCGCCCTGCTCGCGCGCCAGCTTGACCGCAGTATCCAGGTCCTTGAGCAGGGTGCGCACATGCCACTTGACCGGCTCGAAGCGGCTCTCGGCCATCTGCGGCGCCAGAATCTGCAGAGGCTTGGAGTCGGCAAAGCCGCCACTCAGGGCCTGCGCCAGCAACGCGGCATCGACCCCGGAACGTTCCGCCAGGCCGACCACTTCGGCGATCACCAGGGCATTGCAGGCCACCAGCATCTGGTTGCAGACCTTGGTCACCTGGCCCGCGCCGACCGCGCCCATATGGGTCAGGCGCTGGCCCAGATGCATCAACAGCGGGCGCACCCGCTCCACATCCTCGGCACGCCCGCCGGCCATGATCGCTAAAGTACCCGCCTCGGCTCCCGGCGTGCCGCCGGACACCGGAGCATCAACCCAGCGCATGCCGCTGCGCGCTTCCAGTTCGGCAGCCATCTCACGGGTCGCCGCCGGCTCCAGGCTGGAGAAGTCGACCAGCAACTGCCCAGGACGGGCACGCTCGACAATGCCTCCGGCCCCGAAAACCACCTGGCGTACCGCCGCGGTGTCGGCCAAGCACAGCATCAGCACATCGGCCCGCTCACAGAGTCGGGCCGGGGTCGACACGATCTCGGCACCGGCTTCCTGCAAGGGCGCACACTTATCCAGCGAACGATTCCACACACTGAGCGGGTAGCCGGCCGCCAGCAGGCGACGGGTCATGGGCAGCCCCATCAAACCTATGCCGGCGAATCCAAGCGAGGGTAGTACCGGGGCCACAGCGAACTCCTTAGCAAAAGCAACATGGCATTCTATATCCGTCCCGAAGAAAGCAAAGAAGCCGGTCATTGACCGGCTTCTTTGCTTTCTTCGGGCTCTAGTTCACGCTCAACTTGGCGCGATTCTTCTCCAGGGTCGCCGGCCCTATGCCTTTGACTTCCAACAACTCGTCCACCGAGGCGAACGGACCATTGCTGTTACGGTGATCGACAATGGCCTGCGCCTTGACCTGACCGATACCGACCAGCTCGGCCTCAAGGGTGGCTGCATCGGCGGTATTGAGGTTGATCAGGCCGCTCACCTGTTGCACCTGCTCGGTGACGCTGGCCGCGGGCTGGCTCGTCTCGGCGGCGGAGACATTGAAGGACAGTACGGCAAGGCAGGATAACAGCAGTACGGCGAAGGGTTTCTTGCTCATGGGGCGAAGCTCCTTGTCATGGATGGAACGTGAACTTCCCGATCACGCCCGGAGAAAGCTAGCTATCGCCATGGAGCTGTCAAACCGCCACTACCGGGGTTCTGTGCGTCGCTGCACATGCATCCAGTCGACTATTTCACCTTCCGGCGCATAACCACTCACCGTCTCGCGCAAGAGCTGCCGGACACGGTCGCAATCATCATGAAGCAAAGCCGTCAACATGCCATCGAGCACCACCTTCAGCGACTCCCAAGAGAGGTGCTCCTCGCTCGCGCGCATGATCATCGGATGGCAGGTCGGACTGACGTTATCGCCGATCAGCAACTCCTCATAGAGTTTCTCTCCTGGACGCAGGCCAGTGAACTGAATCTCGATATCACCCAATGGGTTGCGTTCAGAGCGGATACTGAGGCCCGAGAGATGGATCATCTTCTCGGCCAGTTCGAGAATCCTGACAGGCTGCCCCATATCCAGAACGAAGACATCGCCCCCCTGCCCCATGGCGCCGGCCTGAATCACCAGCTGCGCCGCCTCGGAAATCGTCATGAAGTAGCGGGTGATGGAGGGGTGAGTGACGGTTACAGGACCACCACGCTTGATCTGCTCGCGAAACAGGGGAATGACGGAGCCCGATGAGCCCAGCACGTTGCCGAAGCGCACAATGGTGAAATGGGTCTTGTGAACCTGGTGCACGCCAAACTGATCCCGGAATAGCAGAGGCGCGGATTCGCGGCTCAGCGCCTGCAAGACCAACTCGGCCAGACGCTTGGTGCTGCCCATGATATTGGTTGGGCGCACCGCCTTGTCGGTGGATATCAGGACGAAGTGCTCAACCCCAGCCTTCAGTGCAGCCTGGGCGGCGCTCAAGGTGCCGAAGACATTGTTGCGCACCCCTTCGGCAATGTTGTGCTCGACCATCGGCACATGCTTGTAAGCCGCGGCGTGGTAGATGGTATGCACACCCCAGGCACGCATCACCTCGAGCAGATGTTCCTGCATGCGTATCGAGCCGAGGATTGGCACCAATCGAATGGGCAGGGACTCGCGACGGATGGTCTCCTCCAACTCTCCATGAACACTGTAGAGATTGAACTCGGCATGTTCGAACAGCACCAGAGTGCGCGGCTGACTACCAATAAGCTGGCGACACAGCTCTGAGCCGATGGAGCCGCCAGCCCCAGTCACCATCACCACCTTGTCGCGGATGCAGCGCTCGAAAAGCTCCGCCTGCGGAGGAACAGCATCGCGACCCAGTAGGTCAGCGATATCGACCTCCTGGATATCGTCGACCCTGACCCTGCCGCTGGCCAGGTCCATGATGTCTGGCACCGAACGGACATGCAGCGGAAAGGTCTCGAGAAACTGCAAAATCTCCTTGCGCCTCGCCCGGCTGGCCGAAGGAATCGCCAGAAGGACTTCCTGAGCCCCGGTCTCCTCGATCATCTGCGCGATATGTTTGGGTTTGTACACCTTGAGCCCGGCGATCACCCGGTGAGCAATACTGCTATCGTCGTCGATAAAGGCCACCGGGCGCATCGCCCGCCCCATACGCAGAGCAGCCACCAAGTGGTTGCCGGCCGTGCCCGCACCGTAGATGGCGACTCCGGGCAGCCCGTCGTCCCTGGAAGAAAAACTCATCGCGGCACGCACGTTGAACCAATCCCCCATGAAGTACTGGCGCATGAGCAGGCGCAGCCCCCCGGCGAGGAACAGGCTCAACCACCAGTAGTTGAACACCAACGAGCGCGGCACCACAGCGGGAGCCCCCTTGTGCCAGTAGACCAGCAACGCAAGCAGCAGCGCCGAAACGGTGACCGCCTTGAAAATAGTCATCAAGGCATCATTGCCCAGGTAACGCAGTACCGCGCGGTACATACCGGAACGGATATAAATAGGGATAGCAACCAGCGGCGCCGCAGCAAACAGCCACAGATAATCGCCCAGAGGATTGATCAGCCTGTCCGACCCCCAACGAACCCAGAACGCCAACCACAGCGACATCCAGCACAACAGGATATCCGCGCTGACCTGCAGCAGCCGTTTATAGCGGCGCGGCCACCCTAGCAGCCATAAGCGCATACTCATAGGCTTCGTGCCTCGTTAGAAATCAGACTACCCTGCAAGGCCTGCACGGTACCTCAGAACCAAACAGACCAGAGGCGCATAGGCTAGCGGCACAGCCAGCCAGATGGCTCCCCCCCAAACCACCCAGATGGCCAAGGGCATCAACCAGCCCAGGTTGATCGCCGCCACGCCCAGGGAAACCGGCAGATGTCGCCCGAACCGCCTGGCCGCATGCTGGTATGCGTGGCTCCGATGAGCCTGATAAACCCTCTCGCCACGCATGAAACGGCGCATCAGCGTGACGCTGGCATCGACCAGAAAGACCCCTAGCATAATCAACCAGGACCAGAGCAGCCTGGGCTCCAGCCAGGCCATTTGCACGGAAATCAACCCCAGGGTCAGCCCGAGAAAGCCACTGCCCGAATCCCCCATGAAGATCTTGGCAGGGGGAAAGTTCCAAAACAGGAAGCCGCCAGCTGCAAGCGCCAGAATTGCCGGCAGTACCGCAAGTTGCCAGTTGTCGATGAGGATGCACATCACGACTGCGGCCAGGCAAGTGGTCACGGCCTCGATGCCGGCAATACCATCTATGCCGTCCATGAAATTGTAGAGATTGAGCAGCCACACCAAGTAAAACAGCCCCAGAACGGCGCCCAGTCCCCCTAGATCGAGACGCGACTCGCCAAGCTGCAAGACAGGCAGGCCACCGAGCCAGTAGAGCCCCCACCCCGCGGCCAGAAAATGAATCAACAGGCGCCAACGCGCGGGAACATGACCATGATCGTCGAGAAAACCGATCAAGGCCACCAGAGCACCGCCGCCCAGAAGTGCGATAACCGAGCCTAGCGGCAGCCAGCCCACGAACCAGGCGACCGGCAGCGCCAGCAGAAAGCTCACCACTATAGCCATGCCTCCACCACGCGGAGTCGGCACGCTGTGAGAGCTACGCTGATTGGGCAGATCCATGATATTGCGTCTCAGCGCATAACGACGCAGGCAACCTGTCATCCCCCAGGACAGCAGCAATACGGCCGGCAAAAGCCATCCGAGGGTCAGCATGCCCTTCTCCGCAAGAAGTCGTCGGCGGTCCGCTGCAAGGCCCTCCGCACACTGACGGGAGGGGCCCAGCCAAGCAGTTCGCAGGTCTTTCCAATATCCACCTGCAGCGAGCCGTACAAGCGCTGCAGCAGGGCATCGCGCCCGGCAAGCTGCAACGCTCTGCGCAGCAGGGGGGATGCCCCCCCCCAGAGACGGGCAGGTCTGTGCAACGCGGCGCCCAGGCGCAGCAATAGCTCGCTGGTCGACAGATCCTCACCATCGCTGACCAGAAAGACCTGATTATCCGCTGCGGGGTGCTCTATGCAGCAGGCCAGGAGATCGACCAGATTATCCAGGGCCACCAGACTACGGCGGTTATCTATCCCACCTAATGGCAGCGGCACCCCCTTCGCCAACCATCTCATCATGCTGAGAAAGTTGGCGCGCACCCCAGGCCCATAAACCAGCGGCGGGCGCACGATGACCACCCCCATTCCCGTTTCGCGCGCAATCTGCAACAGACCCCGCTCGGCCTCGAACTTGGAAATGCCATAGGGATCCGCCGGAGCTGGCTCCATATCCGCCGTGAAAGGCAGGCCCGGCGGACTCGACTCGCCATTAACCTTGATCGAGCTCAGGAACACAAAGCGCTGCACCCCAGCGGAAGCCGCCGCCTTGGCCAGTGCCAGTGTGCCCGTGACATTGACCCGCCGAAACACGGCCAAGGGCTCTGAAGCACGCTCATGCATCACATGCACGCGCGCCGCGGCATGCACGATCGTGGAGAGCCCCTGCAACTGTCTGGGCTCCACAAGACACTCCTCCAGATTGCCCAGGGGCATGTACTCACGCCGACTCCGCTCTGATATATCCGGCAATCTACGCACACCGGCAACAGCCTGAATCCCTGGCACGTCGTCGAGCCTCTTCAGCAAAGCGGCCCCCACGAAGCCGGAGGAGCCAGTCACTAGTACTCGCCTCATCACCACAGACTCAGATCAAACTTCTTCGCCGCGGGAGCGCAAGTCCGTAAGGCCAGGAGCAGAAGCTGTAAGTGACTCAATCGGATCTGCTGCCCTTGAACCGCCCCAAGCGCAGAACTCGCAGAATCGCGACGCTGAGGATTCCCAGCACGAAAGCCAGAATCAAAAAAATGGAAAAAGGCAGCTCGGGCGTAGCCCAGTGCAGGAAGTGAAACTGGGTGCGCTGCGGATTCTGCAGAATGAGCAGCAATATTGCCGCACCAATCAGCAGCAAAACCAAGAGACCGATCAGGCGTTTGACACTGTCCAGCATATTCAGCTCCTTGCGAGCCGTGCCAGCAGCTCACTCCTCATCGTTGACGCGATCACGCAGTTCCTTGCCCGGCTTGAAGTGCGGGACATACTTGCCATCCAGACGCACCGATTCGCCGGTCTTGGGGTTGCGCCCCACGCGCGGCGCGCGGTAATGCAGGGAAAAGCTGCCAAAGCCACGAATCTCGATGCGATCGCCGGTCGCCAGAGCCTGGGAC
The DNA here is from genome assembly GCF_039888625.1 of Pseudomonas sp. CAU 1711. NCBI lineage: Bacteria > Pseudomonadati > Pseudomonadota > Gammaproteobacteria > Pseudomonadales > Pseudomonadaceae > Pseudomonas > Pseudomonas sp. CAU 1711. Next base: position 127,846 of record NZ_JBDQQT010000003.1, on the reverse strand, counting down.
ATCTGCTCCAGCATGGTCTTGATCGCCAGCTCCACGTCCTTGGACGAGAGCAGGCCCTGATGGCTGACGATACGCTCGATCAATTCCGACTTGGTCATGGTTTTCCCTTCTTTTTCAAGCGGCTAGATCACCTAGTAAGGTGTTTTTAGCACGCTTGCAGGGCTTTGAATAGCCCGCTGTCAAGAGGGGGAAAGCGCAGAAACGAAAAGGGGCGACCGAAGTCGCCCCTTTTTTCCGATGAAGCAGAACTTAGTTCTGGTTCATCTGGGCACGGATCAGATCACCGATGGTGGTCGGACCAGTGCTTTCGGCTTCCTGCTTGTTACGCAGCTCTTTCATCGCGTCCTTTTCGTCTTCGACGTCTTTGGACTTGACGGACAGGCTGATAACGCGGGACTTGCGGTCGATGCTGATGATCTTGGCTTCGACTTCGTCGCCTTCCTTCAGCACGTTGCGGGCGTCTTCGACGCGGTCGCGGCTGATTTCGGAAGCCTTCAGGATGCCTTCGATGTCGCCACCCAGGCTGATCACGGCGCCCTTGGCGTCCACTTCCTTGACGGTACCGCGCACGATGGTGCCTTTCTCGTTCAGGGAGGCGTAGTTGGAGAACGGATCGTCTTCCAGCTGCTTGATGCCCAGGGAGATGCGCTCACGCTCCGGATCGACGGAGAGGATGACGGTTTCCAGCTCGTCGCCCTTCTTGAAGCGACGCACGGCTTCTTCGCCGGCTTCGTTCCAGGAGATGTCGGACAGGTGAACCAGACCGTCGATGCCGCCGTCCAGGCCGATGAAGATACCGAAATCGGTGATCGACTTGATGGTGCCGGAGATCTTGTCACCCTTGTTGAACTGGCTGGAGAAGTCTTCCCACGGGTTGGACTTGCACTGCTTGATGCCCAGGGAGATACGACGACGCTCTTCGTCGATGTCCAGAACCTGAACTTCCACTTCGTCGCCGACCTGAACGACCTTGGACGGGTGGATGTTCTTGTTGGTCCAATCCATCTCGGACACGTGCACCAGGCCTTCCACGCCTTCTTCCAGCTCGGCGAAGCAGCCGTAGTCGGTCAGGTTGGTGACTTTGGCGGTGACACGGGTGCCTTCCGGATAACGGGCCTTGATGGCGACCCACGGATCTTCGCCCAGCTGCTTCAGACCCAGGGAGACGCGGTTGCGCTCGCGGTCGTACTTGAGGACCTTGACGTCGATCTCGTCGCCAACGTTGACGATCTCGGACGGGTGCTTGATGCGCTTCCAGGCCATGTCGGTGATGTGCAGCAGGCCGTCTACGCCGCCCAGGTCAACGAACGCACCGTAGTCGGTGAGGTTCTTGACGATACCCTTGACCTGCTGGCCTTCCTGCAGGGATTCCAGCAGGGCTTCGCGCTCGGCGCTGTTCTCGGCTTCCAGCACGCTGCGACGGGAAACGACAACGTTGTTGCGCTTCTGGTCCAGCTTGATGACCTTGAACTCCAGCTCTTTGCCTTCCAGGTGGGTGGTATCACGCACCGGACGGACATCGACCAGGGAGCCCGGCAGGAACGCGCGGATGCCGTTGACGTCAACGGTGAAGCCGCCCTTGACCTTGCCGTTGATAACGCCCTTGACCACTTCCTCAGCATTGAAAGCGGCTTCCAGAACCAGCCAGGACTCGGCACGCTTGGCTTTCTCGCGGGACAGCTTGGTTTCACCGAAGCCGTCTTCCACTGCGTCCAGCGCAACGTGGACTTCGTCACCGACCTTGATGGTCAGCTCGCCTTGTTCGTTGAAGAACTGGTCGAGCGGGATGACGCCCTCGGACTTCAGGCCGGCATGTACGGTGACCCAGTCACCGTCGATGTCGACCACGATGCCGGTGATGATGGCACCCGGCTGCATGTCGAGGGATTTCAGGCTTTCTTCAAAAAGTTCTGCAAAGCTTTCGCTCATGTTGATTCCTGTTGATCAAGGGCGGGGATTCGCCCAAACCACACTCCAGACAATGTGGGTTCGTTCATGTAAAAAGAGGCCTGCGGGACTATGACTGGTCTCCCGCATGCCTCCTTGCGAGCCTCTCGACTTAAGTCAGCCGTGGCTCATTCACCCGGCGAGATCGCGGCTGGCGACCTCGCTGAGAATTCTTTCCAGCACCTGCTCGATGCTCAGTTCGGTGGAATCCAGCTGGATGGCGTCGGCCGCCGGCTTCAGCGGAGCCACCGCGCGCTGCATGTCGCGCTCGTCGCGCGCACGAATCTCGTCTAGCAGACTCGGCAGGCTAACACCTTCCACCTTGCCTTTCAACTGAAGGTAGCGGCGACGGGCGCGCTCCTCGGCGCTGGCGGTCAGGTAAATCTTCAGCGGCGCGTCGGGAAACACCACGGTGCCCATGTCACGACCATCGGCCACCAGGCCCGGCGCTTCGCGGAAGGCACGCTGGCGCTGCAGCAGGGCCTCGCGCACGGCCGGCAGGGAGGCGACCATGGAGGCGCCGGCGCCGACCTGCTCGTTACGGATGGCGTCGGTGACTTCCTCGCCCTCGAGGATGATGCGCTTGTCGACGAACTGCACGTCCAGGTGAGCGGCCAGGGTCTTCAGCGCTTCCTCGTTGGTCAGATCGATGCCGTGGTTGCCGGCGGCGAAGGCCAGCAGGCGATACAGGGCGCCGGAGTCCAGCAGTTTCCAGCCCAGCTTGTTGGCCAGCAGGCCGGCGATGGTGCCCTTGCCCGAGCCGCTCGGCCCGTCGATGGTGATCACCACGGCGCTCATTTGCCTTCCTCCGCCACGCGGATGCCGGCCTGGGCGGCCAGACCGAGGAAGTTGGGGAAGGAGGTGGCGACGTTGGCGCAGTCGTGGATGCGGATCGGCGCCGATGCGCGCAGCGAGGCGACGCTGAAGGACATGGCGATGCGGTGGTCGCCGTGGCTCCACACCTCGCCGCCACCGATGGCGCCGCCTTCGATGACGATGCCGTCCGGGGTCGGCTCGGCCTTGACGCCCAGGGCGATCAGGCCGTCGGCCATCACCTGGATGCGGTCGGACTCCTTGACCCGCAGCTCCTCGGCGCCGCGCAGCACGGTGCGGCCCTCGGCGCAGGCGGCGGCGACGAACAGCACCGGGAACTCGTCGATGGCCAGCGGCACCAGGTCCTCGGGAATGTCGATGCCCTTGAGCCGGGCACTGCGCACGCGAATATCGGCCACCGGCTCGCCACCCACTTCGCGCTGGTTTTCCAGGGTCAGATCGGCGCCCATCAGCTTGAGGATGTCGATCACCCCGGTGCGGGTCGGGTTGATGCCGACGTGCTCCAGCACCAGCTCGGAACCTTCGGCGATGCTGGCGGCGACCAGGAAGAAGGCCGCCGAGGAGATATCCGCCGGCACTTCGATATGGGTAGCCGTCAGCTTGTGGCCGGACTCGACCGTCGCCACATTGCCGTCGACCTCGACCGGGTAGCCGAAGCCGCGCAGCATGCGCTCGGTATGGTCGCGGGTCGGCGCCGGCTCGGTCACCCGGGTTCTGCCGGCGGCGTAGAGACCGGCCAGCAGCAGGCAGGATTTGACCTGGGCACTGGCCATCGGCATCTCGTAGCTCATGCCGCCGAGGCGACGACCGCCGCGAATGGTCAGCGGCGGACGACCTTCCGGACCGGTCTCGATCAGCGCACCCATCTCGCGCAGCGGCTTGGCCACGCGGTTCATCGGGCGCTTGGACAGCGAGGCGTCGCCGGTCAGCACGGTGTCGAACGGCTGAGCGGCGAGCAGGCCGGAGAGCAGGCGCATGGAGGTGCCGGAGTTGCCCAGGTAGAGCGGCCCGGGCGGCGGCTTGAGGCCGTTGAGGCCGACGCCGTGAATGGTCACCTTGCCATGGTGCGGGCCTTCGATCACCACGCCCATGTCACGGAAGGCCTGCAGGGTGGCCAGGGCGTCCTCGCCTTCGAGGAAGCCTTCCACCTGGGTCACGCCTTCGGCCAGCGAGCCGAGCATGATCGAGCGGTGCGAGATGGACTTGTCGCCCGGTACGCGGATGCGGCCGGAGAGCGAGCCACCGGGATTGGCGAGGTAGATCAGGTCGTTCGAGTGCATGGCGTCCACATAGGCCCTGCGGGCCAGGATTTTGCTGAAATGCTCGCGGGCATGGCGGGCGCGGGTGAACACGCCCAGCAACTGATGCCCGTCCCCTGCGTCGACCGCTTCGCGCAGGGCGTCGAGGTCGTCGCGAAACGTGTCGAGGGTGCGCAGCACCGCCTCGCGGTTGGCGAGGAAGATGTCGTGCCACATCACCGGATCGCTGCCGGCGATCCGCGTGAAGTCGCGGAAGCCGCCGGCGGCATAGCGGAAGATCTCCAGGTTCTCGCTGCGCTTGGCCAGCGAGTCGACCAGGGAGAAGGCCAGCAGGTGCGGCAGGTGGCTGGTGGCGGCCAGCACCTGGTCGTGGTGCTCCACCTCCATGTGCTCCACGTCGGCGCCCAGCGCGCGCCACAGGCGATCGACCAGCGCCAGTGCCTCGGCATCGGTGGAGTCCTGCGGCGTCAGAATCACTTTATGGCGACGGAACAGCTCGGCATTGGCGGCTTCCACGCCGCTCTGCTCGGAGCCGGCGATGGGATGGCCCGGCACGAAGCGCTCGACCCTGCCGTCGAAGGCCAGGCGCGCGGCGCGCAGCACATTACCCTTGGCGCTGCCCACGTCGGTGAGCACCGCATCGCCCAGCTCGCACTGGGCCAGCTGAGCCAGCACTCTTTCCATGGCCAGGATAGGCACCGCCAGCTGGATCACCGCGGCCCCCTGACAGGCGGCGGCCAGCTCGGTCTCGCAGCGGTCGACCACGCCCAGCGCTACGGCCAGGCGCCGCGACTCGGCGTCCAGGTCCACGCCCACCACCTCGTCGAACAGCCCCTTGTCGCGCATGCCCTTGGCGAAGGAGCCACCGATCAGGCCGAGACCCACCACCACCAGGCGGCCGAGCTTGCCGGGCGCTCGCTGCAACGGCAGTGCATCAGCCACGGAGAATCTGCTCCAGCGCTTCGAGGAAACGGGTGTTCTCCGCTTCGGTGCCGATGGACACGCGCAGGAAGCTCGGCATGCCGTAGCCGGCCACCGGCCGCACGATGACGCCGGCTTGCAGCAGCGCCTGATTGATCGGCGCCGCATCGCGGGCGAAGTCGACGGCTATGAAGTTGCCCTTCGATGGAATCCAGCTCAGCCCCAGGCGGCGCAAGCCCTCTTCCAACTGCGCCATGCCGGCATCGTTGCTGCGCCGGCTGGCCGCCAGGTAGTCGGCATCGTCCAGTGCGGCGCAGGCGGCGGCCAGGGCCAGGCTGTTGACGTTGAACGGCGCGCGCACGCGGTTGAGCACATCGGCCACCTGCGGCGAGGAGAGCGCGTAGCCGACGCGCAGCGAAGCCAGGCCGTAGGCCTTGGAGAAGGTGCGCGAAACCAGCAGATTGGGGTAGCGCGCCAGGTAGTCGAGGCCATCGGGCAGCTCGTCGCCTTGCGCGTACTCGATATAGGCCTCGTCCAGCACCACCAGCACGTTCTGCGGCACGCGGGCGAGGAAGGCCTCCAGCGCATCGGCGCCGAACCAGGTGCCGGTCGGGTTGTTGGGGTTGGCGACGAATACCACGCGGGTGCTTTCGTCGATGGCCGCCAGCATGGCCTCCAGATCGTGGCCGTGGTCCTTCGCCGGCACCACCTTGCCCTGGGCACCGACCGCCTGGGTGGCGATGGGATACACGGCGAAGGCGTACTGGCTGAACACCGCGTTCAGCCCCGGAGCCAGCCAGGCACGGGCGACCAGGTCGAGAATGTCGTTGGAGCCGTTGCCCAGGGTGACCTGGGCCGGCGTCACGCCGCAGCGCGCGGCCAGCTTCGACTTCAGTTCGAAACCGTTGCCATCCGGATAGCGGGTCAGCTCGGCCAGCTCGCCACGAATCGCCTCCAGCGCCCTGGGCGAAGGGCCCAGCGGGTTCTCGTTGCTGGCCAGCTTGACGATGCCGGCGGGGTCAAGGCGCAGCTCGCGGGCCAGTTCATCGACTGGCTTGCCCGGCACATAGGGCGAGAGTTTCTGCACGCCCGGCACGGCCAGGGCTAGGAAATCACAAGTCATAGCTACAAGCCTCAAGCTGCAAGCCACAAGTCAGAAGCCGCGCGTCGATCCGCCTGCAGCTTGAGGCTTGCAGCTTGCCGCCGCTATTCAGAGTACCGCCTTCGGATAGGAACCCAGCACCTTCAGCGCCACGGCTTCCTGATTGATCTTTTCCAGCACGTCCTTGATCAGCGGGTCCTGGTGGTGGCCGACGAAGTCGATGAAGAACACGTAGGTCCACTTGCCGCTGCGCGACGGGCGGGTCTCAATGCGGGTCAGGTCGATGCCATTGGTGTGGAACGGCACCAGCAGCTCATGCAGGGCGCCCGGCTTGTTGCGCATGGAGACGATGACCGAAGTCTTGTCGTCGCCGGTCGGCGGCACTTCCTGGCTGCCGATGATGAGGAAGCGCGTGGAGTTGTCCGGGCGGTCCTCGATCTTCTCCTGCAGCTTGGTCAGGCCATAGAGGTTGGCCGCCATATCGCCGGCAATCGCGGCGGAATTCCACTCGCTCTTCACCCGCTTGGCCGCGTCGGCGTTGCTCGATACGGCCACCCGCTCGACGTTGGGGTAGTGCGCGTCCAGCCACTTGCGGCACTGCGCCAGGGACTGGGCGTGGGAATAGATGCGGGTGATCTTGTCGGTCTTGGTGGTATCGCCGACCAGCAGGTGATGGTGAATGCGCAGCTCCACCTCGCCGCAGATCACCATGTCGTGCTCGAGGAAGCTGTCCAGGGTGTGGTTGATCGCGCCCTCGGTGGAGTTCTCCACCGGCACCACGCCGAAGTTGACCGCGCCGGCGGCGACTTCGCGGAACACCTCGTCGATGGCGGCCATCGGCACGCTGATCACCGAGTGACCGAAGTGCTTCATCGCCGCGGCCTGACTGAAGGTGCCTTCCGGGCCGAGGTAGGCGACCTTGAGCGGCTGCTCCAGGGCCAGGCAGGAGGACATGATCTCGCGGAACAGCCGCGCCATCTCCTCGTTATCCAGCGGCCCCTTGTTCAGCTCCATGATGTGCTTGAGCACCCAGGCCTCGCGCTCGGGGCGGTAGAACACCGGCTTTTCGCCTGCAGGCAGGGACTGCATCTTGACCCGCGCCACGTCCTGGGCGCAGCGCGCGCGCTCGCTGATCAGCTCGAGGATCTTCTCGTCGAGGCTGTCGATGCGAACCCGCAGCGCCTTGAGCTGATCGGCGTCGCTCATCAGCCGTGCTCCTTCTCGAATTCGGCCATGTAGGCCACCAGGGCCTCCACGGCGTCCAGGCCGGTGGCGTTGTAGATGGAGGCACGCATGCCGCCCACCGAACGATGGCCCTTGAGGTTGAGCAGGCCGCGCGCCTCGGCGCCGGCGAGGAAGGCCTTGTCCAGCTTCTCGTCGGCCAGGCGGAACGGCACGTTCATCCAGGAGCGCGCGTTGGCCTGGATCGGGTTGGAGTAGAAATCGCTGGCGTCGATGGCCTTGTACAGCAGGTCCTTCTTGGCCTTGTTGCGTTGCTCCATCGCGGCAACACCACCCTGCTCCTTGAGCCACTCGAAGACCAGGCCGGAGAGGTACCAGGAATAGGTTGCCGGGGTGTTGTACATGGAGCCGTTATCGGCGGCGATCTTGTAATTGAGCATGGTCGGGCAGACGCTACGGGCCCGGCCCAGCAGGTCCTCGCGGATGATCGCGACGACCAGGCCGCTGGGGCCGATATTCTTCTGCGCGCCGGCGTAGATCAGGCCGAACCTGGAGACGTCGATCGGGCGCGAGAGGATGTCCGAGGACATGTCCACCACCAGCGGCGTGTCGCCCACCTCGGGGACCCAGTCGAACTGCAGGCCGCCGATGGTCTCGTTGCTGGCGTAGTGCAGGTAGGCGGCATTCTTGCTCAGCTGCCACTCGTTCTGCCCGGGGATGGCGAAGTAGTCGTAGCCCTTGGCGCTGGCGGCGACGTTGACGTTGCCGAAACGGCGCCCCTCCTCGATGGCCTTCTTCGACCAGATGCCGGTCTCGATATAGTCGGCCACGCCGTCTTCCGGCAACAGGTTGAGCGGAATCTCGGCGAACTGCTGGCTGGCGCCGCCCTGCAGGAACAGCACCTTGTAGTCGTTGGGGATGCTCAGCAGGTCACGCAGGTCCTGCTCGGCCTTCTCGGCGATGGCCACGTACTCGTCGCTGCGATGGCTCATCTCCATCACGGAGAGGCCCTTGCCCTGCCAGTCGAGCATCTCGGCCTGGGCCCGTTCGAGCACGGCGGTGGGCAGCGCGGCCGGGCCGGCGCAGAAGTTATGGGCGCGTTTGCTCACTTCGACTCTCTCACTCTTCGCTATTGCCGGCATCCGCGCCTTCTTCGGCGACGGCTACCGCTTCTTCGTTCTGCTCGACGGTTTCGCCTTCCAGCTCTTCCTCGTCGCCACCGGAAGGCTCCTGTACCCGCTCCAGGCCGACCAGGGTCTCGTCCTCGGCCAGCTTGATCAGGATCACGCCCTGGGTGTTACGACCGGCGCCGCGGACTTCATCGACCCGGGTCCGCACCAGGGTGCCCTGGTCGGAAATCAGCATGATCTCCTCGCCGTCCAGCACCTGCACGGCGCCGACCAGCTTGCCGTTGCGCTCGTTGATCACCATGGCGATCACGCCCTGGCCACCACGACCGCGGCGCGGGTAGTCGGCCAGCGGGGTACGCTTGCCGTAGCCGCGCGCGGAGGCGGTGAGGATCTGCGCGTCGGCTTCCGGAATCAGCATGGAGATGATGCGTTGATCGTCGGCCAGACGCATGCCGCGCACGCCACGGGCCAGGCGGCCCATGATGCGCACCTTGCTTTCCTTGAAGCGGATCACCTTGCCAGCGTCGGAGAACATCATCACGTCCTTCGAGCCATCGGTGATGGCGGCGGCGATCAGCGAGTCGCCCTCTTCCAGCTTCAGGGCGATCAGGCCGTTGGAGCGCGGCTTGGTGAACTGGATCAGCGGAGTCTTCTTCACCGTACCGAAGGCGGTGGCCATAAAGATGTAGGCGCCGGTCGGCTCGTCCTGGCTGAAGTCGGAGTCGTCGCCTTCTTCGGCCTCATCCACCTCGACCACTTCGCCGGCCTGCTCGGCGACCACGTCGTCGTCATCGTTTTCTTCGTCGGCGAAGCGCGCACGCACGGCTTCCAGGTCGATCTGCAGCATGGCGGTGATGCGCTCACCCTCGTCCAGCGGCAGCAGGTTGACCAGCGGGCGACCGCGCGCGGTGCGCGAGGCCTCGGGAATCTCGAAGGTGCGCAGCCAGTAGACCTTGCCCTTGCTGGAGAACAGCAGCAGGGTGGCGTGGCTGTTGGCGACCAGCAGGTGCTCGATATAGTCCTCGTCCTTCACCCCGGTGGCCGACTTGCCCTTGCCGCCGCGACGCTGGGCCTGGTAGGCGGCCAGCGGCTGGCTCTTGGCGTAGCCGCCGTGGGAGATGGTGACCACGCGCTCTTCCTCGGTGATCAGGTCGGCGATGGTCAAGTCCATCTGCGAGGCCATGATCTCGGTGCGGCGGGCGTCGCCGAACTCGGCCTTCACTTTCTCCAGCTCTTCGCGGATGACTTCCATCAGGCGCTCGGGGCTGGTCAGGATGCGGATCAACTCGCCGATCTGCAGCAGGATTTCCTGGTACTCGGCCAGCAGCTTCTCGTGCTCCAGGCCAGTCAGGCGGTGCAGGCGCAGTTCGAGGATGGCCTGGGCCTGCTCCGGCGACAGGTAGTACTTGCCCTCGCGCAGGCCGTATTGCGGGTCCAGGTCTTCCGGGCGGCAGGCATCGGCGCCGGCGCGCTCGACCATGGCTTCCACCGCGCTGGATTCCCAGGCGGTGGCGATCAGGCGCTCCTTGGCCTCGGCCGGGGTCGGCGAGGTCTTGATCAGCTCGATCACCGGGTCGATGTTGGACAGGGCGACGGCCTGACCTTCGAGGATATGCCCGCGCTCGCGGGCCTTGCGCAGCTCGTAGACGGTGCGACGGGTCACCACTTCACGGCGGTGACGGACGAACACCTCGAGCATGTCCTTGAGGTTCAGCGTGCGCGGCTGGCCGTCGACCAGAGCCACCACGTTGATGCCGAACACGCTCTGCATCTGGGTCTGGGCGTAGAGATTGTTCAGCACCACTTCGCCGACTTCGCCACGACGCAGCTCGATGACCACGCGCATGCCGTCCTTGTCGGACTCGTCGCGCAGCTCGGTGATGCCTTCGATCTTCTTCTCTTTGACCAGCTCGGCGATCTTCTCGATCAGACGCGCCTTGTTCAGCTGGTAGGGCAGCTCGGTGACCACGATCTGCTGGCGGCTGCCGCCCTTTTCCATGTCCTCGACGGTGGCGCGGGCGCGCATGTAGATGCGCCCGCGACCGGTGCGATAGGCCTCGATGATGCCGGCGCGACCGTTGATGATGCCCGCGGTCGGGAAGTCCGGACCGGGGATGTACTGCATCAGCTCGTCGACGGTCAGCTCGGGGTTATCGATCAGCGCCAGGCAGCCGTCGATCACCTCGGACAGGTTGTGCGGCGGGATGTTGGTGGCCATGCCCACGGCGATACCGCTGGAACCGTTGACCAGCAGGTTGGGGATCTTGGTCGGCATGACCGCCGGGATCTGCTCGGTGCCGTCGTAGTTGGGCACCCAGTCGACGGTTTCCTTGTCCAAGTCGGCCAGCAGCTCGTGGGCCAGCTTGGCCATGCGCACTTCGGTGTAACGCATGGCCGCGGCGTTGTCGCCGTCCACCGAACCGAAGTTGCCCTGGCCGTCGACCAGCATGTAGCGCAGGGAGAAGGGCTGGGCCATGCGCACTATGGTGTCGTAGACAGCCGTGTCGCCGTGCGGGTGGTACTTACCGATCACGTCACCGACCACACGGGCGGACTTCTTGTAGGCCTTGTTCCAGTCGTTGCCCAGCTCGCTCATGGCATAGAGCACGCGGCGATGCACAGGCTTGAGGCCGTCACGCGCATCCGGCAGCGCCCGCCCGACAATGACGCTCATGGCGTAGTCGAGGTAGGACTGTTTCAGCTCGTCTTCGATATTGACCGGGAGGATTTCTTTGGCCAGTTCGCCCATAAGAAGCCAGGTTCCTTTTTATAAGGTGCGTAATCCTGAGAAGCGCCGGATAGTACCACAGGCAGAGGCCCGCGAGCTGCATCCGGCGTAACTCGAACGAGGGTTCAGTGGAGGCGCTTGCGACACATGAGCTTCGCCATTTTCGCCGCATCTGGCCGCTCGACCACGCCCTTTTCGGTGACGATCGCGTCGATCAGGTCGGCCGGCGTTACGTCGAACACCGGATTGACCACCGCCACCTCGGCGGCGACCCGGCGACCGTCCAGTTCCAGCAGCTCGCGCCCGTCGCGCTCCTCGATGGGGATGTCGTCGCCCTCCTCCAGGCTCATGTCGATGGTCGAGCTGGGCGCCACCACCATGAAGCGCAGGCCGTGGTGCATGGCGTTGACCGCCAGCTGGTAGGTGCCGATCTTGTTGGCCACGTCGCCGTTGGCGGTGATGCGGTCGGCACCGACTATGACCCAGGTGATCGACTCGGTCTTCATCAGATGCGCGGCGGCGGCATCGGCGTTGAGGCTGACCGGCACGCCGTCGCCGGCCAGCTCCCAGGCGGTCAGGCGCGAGCCCTGCAGCCAGGGCCGGGTCTCGTCGGCATAGACCCGCTCGACCAGCCCGGCCAGGTGGGCGGCGCGGATCACGCCCAGCGCCGTGCCGAAGCCGCCGGTGGCCAAAGCCCCGGCATTGCAGTGGGTAAGCAGTTTCTGCGGGCCGTCCTGATGCTTGCGGATCAGCTCCATGCCCAGCTGGGCCATGGTCAGGTTGGCCTCGCGGTCGCTGTCGAGGATGCCGACCGCCTCAGCCTCCAGCGCCGCCAGCACCTCGCCGTCATTCTTGACGCGCTGCAGGCGCTCGCGCATGCGCTCCAGAGCCCAGCACAGATTGACCGCGGTCGGTCGCGATGCGGCCAGCGCGCGAAAGTCCTCCTCCAGCGCCGCCCGCCAGTCGCCGCCCGCCGCCAGGCGCGCCCGTGCGCCGAGCAGCAGGCCGAAAGCCGCGGCGATGCCGATGGCCGGCGCGCCGCGCACCACCATGTCGCGGATGGCCTGGGCCACGGCGACGGCCGAGTCATGGCCCAGCCAGACCTGCTCGCCCGGCAGCAGGCGCTGATCCAGCAGAAACAGCGTGCCGTCGCGCCACTCGATGGCCTTAACCTTCTCCGCCGCCAACAGTTCGTCGCGCATGACATCTCCACCCGGTGAAACAAAAAGCCGCGGATTATAACGAGCCGCCTTCAGTTATACTGCCGCCACCTTTTTATTGCCCGGAAATCACCTCATGCCCGAGTCCCGCCAGCCGCTCGACCTGCTGCTCCTGCCGACCTGGCTGGTGCCGGTCGAACCGGCCGGCGTGGTACTCCGCGACCACGGCCTGGGCATCCGCGACGGCCGCATCGCGCTGATCGCGCCGCGCGCCGAGGCCCTGCGCCACCCGGCCCAGGAAGTGCGCGAACTGCCGCAGCACCTGCTCACCCCCGGCCTGGTCAATGCCCACGGCCATGCCGCCATGACCCTGTTCCGCGGCCTGGCCGACGACCTGCCGCTGATGAGCTGGCTGCAGGAGCATATCTGGCCGGCCGAGGCCAAGTGGGTCGACGAGGGCTTCGTGCGCGACGGCACCGAGCTGGCCATCGCCGAGCAGCTCAAGGGCGGCATCAGCTGCTTCTCCGACATGTACTTCTTCCCGGAAGTGGCCAGCGAGCTGGTGCACAAAAGCGGCATCCGCGCCCAGCTGACCATTCCCGTGCTGGACTTCCCCACCCCCGGCGCGCGCGACGCCGAGGAGGCCCTGCGCAAGGGCCTGCGTCTGTTCGACGACCTCAAGCAGCACCCGCGCATCCGCGTCGCCTTCGGCCCCCACGCGCCCTACTCGGTCAGCGACGACAAGCTCGCCCAGGTGCTGATGCTGGCCGAGGAGCTGGACGCCGGCATCCACATGCACGTCCACGAGACCGCCTTCGAGGTGCAGCAGAGCCTGGAACAGCGCGGCGTGCGCCCGCTGCAGCGACTGGCCGACCTCGGCCTGCTCGGCCCGCGCTTCCAGGCCGTGCATATGACCCAGATAGATGAAGCCGACGTGGAACTGCTGGTGGCAAGCAACAGCAGCGTGATCCACTGCCCCGAATCCAACCTCAAGCTGGCCAGCGGCTTCTGCCCGGTGGAGAAGCTCTGGCAGGCCGGGGTCAACGTCGCCATCGGCACCGACGGCGCGGCCAGCAACAACGATCTCGACCTGCTCGGCGAGACCCGCACCGCCGCCCTGCTGGCCAAGGCCGTGGCCGGCAGCGCCACCGCCCTGGATGCCCACAGCGCCCTGCGCATGGCCACCCTCAACGGTGCCCGCGCCCTCGGCATGGACGAGCAGATCGGCTCGCTGGAGCTCGGCAAGCTGGCCGACCTGGCCGCCTTCGACCTCGCAGGATTAGCCCAGCAGCCGGTCTACGACCCAGTGTCGCAGCTGATCTACGCCGGTGGCCGGCAGTGCGTGAAGCACCTCTGGGTCGGCGGCAAGCAGCTGCTCGACGACGGCCGCCTGAGCCGCCTGGACGAAAACAGAATCACCGCCACCGCGCGCGCCTGGGGCGAGCGCATCGCCGCCAAGAATTCGCTTTGAAGAGAAACCTGCCATGAGCAACGTCGACCACGCCGAAATCGCCAAATTCGAGGCCCTCGCCCACCGCTGGTGGGACCGCGAGAGCGAGTTCAAGCCACTGCACGACATCAACCCGCTGCGGGTCAACTGGATCGACGAGCGCGTCGGTCTGGCCGGCAAGAAGGTGCTGGACGTCGGCTGCGGCGGCGGCATCCTCAGCGAGGCCATGGCCCAGCGCGGCGCCAGCGTCACCGGCATCGACATGGGCGAGGCGCCGCTGGCCGTGGCCCAGCTGCACCAGCTGGAATCCGGGGTCGAGGTCGAGTACCGGCAGATCACCGCCGAGGCCCTGGCCGAAGAAATGCCTGAGCAGTTCGACGTGGTCACCTGCCTGGAGATGCTCGAACACGTGCCGGACCCGGCCTCGGTGATCCGCGCCTGCTACAAGATGGTCAAGCCCGGCGGCCAGGTGTTCTTCTCCACCATCAACCGCAATCCCAAGGCCTACCTGTTCGCCATAGTCGGCGCCGAATACGTGATGCGCCTGCTGCCGCGCGGCACCCACGACTTCAAGAAGTTCATCCGCCCCTCCGAGCTGGGCGCCTGGAGTCGCGCCGCCGGCCTGCAGGTCAAGGACATCATCGGCCTGACCTACAACCCGCTGACCAAGCGCTACAAGCTGGAAGCTGACGTCGACGTCAACTACATGATCCAAACCCTGCGCGAGGAGTGAGGCGCATGGCCCTGCGAGCGATTCTCTTCGACATGGACGGCACCCTGCTGGACACCGCGCCGGACTTCGTCGCCGTGTGCCAGGCCATGCGCGCCGCCCACGGCCTGACGCCGGCGGACGAACAGCGCATCCGCGACGTGGTCTCCGGCGGCGCCCGCGCCATGGTCGAGGCCAGCTTCGACCTGGCGCCCGAGGCCGAGGGCTTCGAGGCCCTGCGCCTGGAGTTCCTCGAGCGCTACCAGGAGCACTGCGCGGTGCTCAGCCGGCCATTCGCCGGCATGCCCGAGCTGCTCGCCGACATCGAGGCCTCGCGCCTGCTGTGGGGCGTGGCGACCAACAAACCGGTGCGCTATGCCGAGCCGATCATGCAGCAGCTGGGGCTGGCCGAGCGCAGCGCCGTGCTGGTCTGCCCCGAGCATGTCGAGCGCAGCAAGCCCGCTCCGGACATGCTCCTGCTGGCCTGCGAGAAGATGGGCGTGGCGCCGGCCGACACCCTGTTCGTCGGCGACGACCAGCGCGATATCGAGGCCGGCCAGGCCGCCGGCTGCAAGACCGCGGCCGTCACCTACGGCTACATCCACCCCGAAGACAACCCGCGCCACTGGGGCGCCGACCTGGTGGTGGGGCATCCCCTGGAGCTGCGCGCCGCGCTCGAGCGCGCCCTGTGCGGCTGCTAGCGCAGCAGCTGCAAGCTGCAAGCTGCAGAGCGGATGGCCGCCCCGCATAATGCCCAGAATTCCCCTGTCTTCCGCTTTTTCTTGATGCCTGCAGCCTGAGGCTTGCAGCTCTCCGAAGGAGATTTCCCATGTTCGACTACCAAGCCCGCCCCGATCTGCTCAAGGACCGCGTGATCCTGGTCACCGGCGCCGGTCGCGGCATCGGCGCGGCCGCCGCCAAGAGCTTCGCCGCCCACGGCGCCACCGTGCTGCTGCTGGGCAAGAGCGAGGAGAACCTCAACCGGGTGTACGACGAGATCGAGGCCGCCGGGCATCCGCAACCGGTAGTGATCCCCTTCAACCTGGAGACCGCCCTGCCGCACCAGTACGACGAGCTGGCCGCCACAGTCGAGGCCGAGTTCGGCCGCCTCGACGGCCTGCTGCACAACGCCGCCATCGTCGGGCCGCGCACGCCGCTGGAGCAACTGTCCGGCGACAACTTCATGCGTGTCATGCAGGTCAACGTCAACGCCATGTTCATGCTGACCAGTACCCTGCTGCCGCTGCTCAAGCTGTCCGACGACGCCTCGGTGCTGTTCACCTCCAGCAGCGTCGGGCGCAAGGGCCGCGCCTACTGGGGCGCCTACGGGGTGTCCAAGTTCGCCACCGAGGGCCTGATGCAGACCCTGGCCGACGAGGTGGACGGCATCGCCAACGTGCGCGCCAACAGCGTCAACCCGGGTGCCACCCGCACCGGTATGCGCGCCCAGGCCTACCCGGGCGAGAACCCGGCGAACAACCCGCTGCCGGAGGAGATTCTGCCGGTCTACCTGTACCTGATGGGCCCGGACAGCCGGGGCGTCAACGGCCAAGCCTTCGACGCCCAGTGAGCCCGCCGGTTTTCCGACGGGCGCCGGCAGGGCGGCATCAGATTGCCATCAGCGCCGCCAGATAACCGGCAACAGCTCGCCACAAACCTCGCAAAATGCTCATTAAGCCAATGATTTTAAAGTAATTAATATCATTGGCACGGAACTCGCTTAACCCCTCTCGTCCAACGCGCACAGTGCCAGAGGTTGAGCCCCATGGTTCCGCACACTCCGTCCAACACCATCGATTTCGACGCCGCCAAGCTGCAGCGCCTGGGCTACGCCAGCCGTAGCCGCCAGGCGCTCAGGCCGGTGAGCCTGGCGCAGCTGCGCCAGCAGCTGAGCCTGCAGCTGCAGACCTCGCTGGAAGTCGAGCGCATCCTCGGCCTGTTCTTCCAGGAAGTGCAGCGCCTGGTGCCGCTGAGCGCCCTGAGCTACCAGCTGCAGGCCTGCGACCTGCGCCTCGAGCTGGGCGAGCGCGCCAACCACTCGGCCGGCTATCGCCTGAGTCACCAGGGCGAATACCTCGGCGAACTGGTGTTCCGCCGCAACCAGCGCTTCAGCGACGACGAACTGGGCCAGCTGGAGTCGCTGCTGGCCAGCCTGCTGTTCCCGCTGCGCAACGCCCTGCTCTACCGCTCGGCCCTGCAGAGCGCACTGCGCGACCCGCTGACCGACACCGGCAACCGCATCGCCATGGACCAGGCCCTGCAGCGCGAGGTCGACATGGCCCGGCGCAGCCTGCAGCCGCTGTCCGTGCTGATGCTGGACATCGACCACTTCAAGGACATCAACGACCGCTTCGGCCATGCCACCGGCGACGAGGTGCTCAAGGCCGTGGCCGCCGCCCTCAAGGACAGCCTGCGCAACATCGACATGGTGTTCCGCTATGGCGGCGAGGAATTCCTCGTGCTGCTCTCCAACACCGGCCGCGAAGCCGCGCAGATGGTCGGCGAGCGCCTGCGCCTGGCCGTGCTGGGCCTGCAGTACCTGGTCGAGGGCCAGGCCCTGGACATCTCCATCAGCCTGGGCTGCGCCAACCTGCTGCCGGGCGAGTCGGCCGAAAGCCTGCAGCGCCGCGCCGACAACGCGCTCTATGTGTCCAAGCGCGAGGGCCGTAATCGCCTGTCCATGGCCGGTTGAGCCACGCGCAAAGAAGGTTCATTGGGGGCTGGAAAGCGCGCCTTGATGCCGGACTGGCAAGATTGTTCTTGGTGGCCAAGCTGGTTTTCGCGCCTTCCGATGCTTCTTGTTTCGCCCTCCCTGGGCGACTCACTTTTCTTTGTTTGCGCAAAGAAAAGTAAGCAAAAGAAAGCGCACCCCGACATCCGGGTCTCGCTGTGCTCGACTTCCCTCCTTCCGGTGTCGCTCCGGGGGCCGTCACGAAGGGACGTCCCTGTCCCTTCGTTCCTCACTCGGCGTCCTGCCTCGCGTCCCCCTGCGCAACACCTCCACTCGGCCTGCTGACGGGGACTCCGGCTCCGAGCTGCTTGATGCTTTTTCTCTTCTTTTCACTCTGCTCTCGCGAACTGTCAGGCAGCGCCAAACGCCCCTTGCAGAAGGGTGAGTGGAATCGTTGCGTAGAGGGGTGAGCCGCAGGGATGCGGCGAAAGGCTTAAAGGGCCATGGAGGGCCCTTGTAAGCCGACCCTCGGAGAGACGATGGAGCGAACGAACCCGGAGCGAAGCGCAGGGCCGGATGAAGGGGCAAGCGTTTTGCCTACTTTTCCGCGACTGGAAAAGTAGGTCGCCCGGGGAGGGCGAAACAAGAAGCATCGGAAGGCGCGAAAACCAGCTTGGCCACCAAGAACAATCTTGCCAGTCGGGTATCAAGACACAAAAAAGCCCCGGCATTCCAGGGCTCAGGAAAGTCCGCCGCAGCGAACCGGACTATCTCAATGCAGCTTCATCAGCGCCTCGCGGCTGAACGGCAGGATGTCGCCCTCGCGGCCATCGCGCACCTTCACCGCCCAGTCCGGGTCGACCAGCAGGGCACGTCCCACGGCCACCAGGTCGAACTCCTGCCTGTTCAGGCGCTCCAGCAGGTTCTCGATGCTGGCCGGCTCGGCGACCTTGTCGGTGTTGACCATGAACTGCAGGAACTCGCCGTCCAGGCCGACGCTGCCCACGGTGATGGTCGGCTTGCCGGTGATCTGGCGGGTCCAGCCGGCCAGGTTGAGGTCGCTGCCGTCGAACTCCGGTTCCCAGAAGCGCCGGGTCGAGCAGTGGAAGATGTCCACGCCGGCCGCGGACAGCGGCTCGAGGAAGGCTTCCAGCTCCTCGGCGCTGTGCACCAGGCGCGCGCTGTAGTCCTGCTGCTTCCACTGCGAGAAGCGGAAGATGATCGGGAAGTCCGGGCCGACGGCGGCGCGCACGGCCTGGATCAGCTCGATGGCGAAGCGCGAGCGGCCGGCCAGGTCGCCGCCATACTCGTCGCTGCGATTGTTGCTGCCTTCCCAGAAGAACTGGTCGATCAGGTAGCCGTGGGCGCCGTGGATCTCCACGCCGTCCATGCCGATGGCCTTGGCGTCGCGGGCGGCCTGGGCGAAGGCGGCGATGACCTCGGCGATGTCCTCCTTGCTCATGCCATGCACCACCACCTTGCCGTCCTTGAGCTTCTCGCTGGGGCCGTAGCCCGGCACGCCGGCGTCCGGTTCGGTGCCCAGCTTGCGCACGTTGCCCACGTGCCACAGCTGCGGGACTATCTTGCCGCCCTCGGCGTGCACGGCCTCGACCACCTGCCTCCAGCCGGCCAGGGCATCCTCGCCGTAGAAGCGCGGCACATTCGGGTAGCCGTTGGCGGCCTTGTGGCCGACCGTGGTGCCCTCGGTGATGATCAGGCCGACGCCGGCTGCGGCGCGACGGCGGTAGTACTCCACCACCTTGGCATTGGGCACGCCACCCGGGGAGAAGGAACGGGTCATGGGCGCCATCACCACGCGGGTCGGCAGCTCCAGGCTGCCCAGGCGGAAGGGTGCGAACAGGGCTTGAACGGGGGCGGTCATGGGTACTCCTTGGGCCGGCCAGGCGACCGGTCGTCTCGTCGATGGGCAAAAAAAGAACTGTCAGGGCCGCAGCAGCAGCTCCAGACGCCGAATGAAGTCTTCCAGTGGCAGCAGGCTGCGGCCGACCTTGAGGCGGGCCAGCACGCCCTGCCAGGCATTGGCGATGAAGGTGGCCAGGTTGGCGCAATCCTCGTCGGCGCTCAGCTCGCCACGGGCCCGGGCCTGCTCCAGGCAGCCCTGCAGGATCTCCACCGAGGCCTGCTGGATACGCTCCACCTCGGCGCCGATGGCCGGCAACACCTCGCTCATCTCGAAGCTCAGGCTGCCGATGAAGCAGTGGTATTCGAGTCGCTCCTGGCGGGAAAAATGCGCCAGCAACTCGCGGTAGTAACCGAGGATGCGCGCCCGCGGGCTCGCCACCGGGTCGCCCAGGGCCTCGGCGTAGCGCGCCAGGCGCGGGCCGTAGACGAACTCCAGGGCCTGCAGGGCGAAGTCTTCCTTGCTGGCGAAGTAGTGATAGAAGCTGCCCTTGGGGATGCCGGCGGCCTGGACGATTTCCTGCACGCCGGTGCCGTGGTAGCCGCGGCGGGTCATCACCTGCGAGCCCTTGGCCAGGATCAGGTCACGCTTGTCGAGTCGGGTGGCATTGTTCATGGCGGCGAGCATATGACCGGTCGTCTCGCCTCGCCCAGCACTATTGATCCGGGTGATTAGGGGCCATGCGGGAGAGGGGCTGTCGAGCCAGGGGAAGAACTGCAGAGCGCGTCGCCTCAGGCGCAGGAACGAGCCCTGCTCGCGCGGCTTGTGAAACGACCGGGCTCGCGGACAGAGGCGAGAGCCGCCCCGAAAGAAAAACACCGCGCCAGCGCGTAATGCTGTTCACTTAAGAAAACGCCGCGACTTCTTTACAGAGCCGCGGCGTTCTTCTGGCCTGTGTCTGCCTGGGGGCACACTGCGCAATGCCATGACCTAGATGTCGCGGTGTCTTGAGAGCGCTCCCCTCTCCCGCCGGGAGAGGGGCTGGGGGTGAGGGCGTTTCGGCGAGTCCCTCACCCCGACCCTCTCCCAGGGGGAGAGGGAGAACAACAGCCTGAACCAAGAAAAGTCCGACCGTGGCCGTGATGCCGCTAAGTGAACAGCATTACGCGCCAGCGTGGTGCTTCTCGAGCGAACGGCGGGAGTATGGCGCGGTGGGCGTCAGCCCAGGGCCTGCTCGATGGCCTGGATCAGCGCCGGGTCGTCCGGCGTGGTGCGCGGCGAGAAGCGCGCCAGCACGCGACCGTCGCGGCCGACCAGGAACTTCTCGAAGTTCCAGGTGATGTCGCCGGGAAACTCGGCGCCCTCGCCCGCCAGCAGACGGTACAGCGGGTGGCGGCCGGGGCCGTTGACCTCCAGCTTGCAGCCCAGCGGGAAGGTCACCCCGTAGTTGAGGCTGCAGAACGCGCGAATCTCGTCTTCCGTGCCCGGCTCCTGGCCGGCGAACTGGTTGCACGGCACCCCCAGCACGGTGAAGCCGCGCTCGCGGTACTCCTGGTACAGGTTCTCCAGGCCGGCGTACTGCGGGGTCAGGCCGCACTTGGAGGCCACGTTGACCACCAGCACTATCTGGCCCTTGTAAGGCGCCAACGGCAATTCCTGGCCATCCAGCGCACGCAGATTGAGATCGTGAAAGGCACTCATCGGCTGACTCCTCGTGGACAAAAAAGGCGCCCATGGGCGCCTTTTCGGTTAGCTCAGCTTAGCAGCCGCGACGCCGCATGACATGACCATAAGTCGTCTTGCAGCAACGACCCGGTGGTCGAGCGAGCGTGCGTGCTAGAGCCGTGCGATCAGTGGTGATGACCGCCTTCGCCGTGGATGTGGCCGTGGGCGATCTCTTCGGCGTTGGCCTCGCGCACGTCGACTACCTTGACCTGGAAGTTCAGGCGCTGGCCGGCCAGCGGGTGGTTGCCGTCGACGATCACGTCGTCGCCCTCGATGTCGCGGATGGTGACGATCTGCATGCCGCCGTCCGGGCCGGAGGCGTGGAACTGCATGCCCACTTCCAGCTCGTCGACGCCTTCGAACATGCTGCGGTTGAGGGTGGCGACCAGCTCGGCGCTGTACTCGCCGTAGGCATCGCCCGGCTCGATGGCCACGCTCAGCTCGTCGCCGGCCTGCTTGCCCTCGAGGGCCTTCTCCAGACCGACGATGATGTTGCCGGCACCGTGCAGATACACCAGCGGAGCGCCACCGGCGGAGCTGTCGATCACCTCACCGGCATCGTTGGTCAGGGTATAGTCGATGGACACGGCCTTGTTGGCGGCGATCTGCATGGAGGGAAAACCTTTTGCAAGAGAATGGAAAGGGGCCAAGTCTACCCGTCATGCCGGCCGAATGCGACCGCAGGGCGGACGGACGGACCACGCTGCAGGGTTTCCACCAGGACGAGGACGGCCATTGGGTGGCCGAGCTGTCCTGCGGCCATACCCAGCACCTGCGCCACCAGCCACCCTGGCAGAATCGCGCCTGGGTCACCGACCCCGCGGAGCGTTTGCGCCATATCGGCCAGCCCTTCCCCTGTGGCTGGTGCGCGCAAACGGATAGGGAATAAGTCATCCCGGCACGACGGTCCGTCGCTCAAGCCCTCCTGAAAGCCCTGGCGCCTCGGTCGAGCGCCTCGGCAATCGCAGGCGGCGCCTCGCGCGTGATCAGGCGCGGCAGGCCCGGCGGTATTCGCCGGGGCCGACCCCGTAGCTCTGCTTGAACTGCCGGCCGAGGTGGCTCTGGTCGGCGAAGCCCAGGCGCATGGCCACCTCGAGCGGCGCGCAGCCCGCGCGTAGCAGCGCGCGTGCCTGCTCCAGGCGCCGCTGGCGCAGCCAGGCGTGCGGCGGTAAGCCGGTGGCGCGGCGGAACACTCGGGCGAAGTGGAAGGGCGACAGGCCCACCGCCGCGGCCAGCTGCTCCAGCGACGGCGGCTCGGCCAGGCTGGCGCCCAGCAGCTCCTTGGCCAGCGCCACCGCCCGCGGCTCGCGCCCGGCGCCGCGGGGCTCGGCCACCCGTGCATGGCGCTGCAGCAGTTGCAGCATCACCTCGCGCCATAGGGTCTGGCGCTGCAGGACCGCCGCATCCGGGCTCTCCAGCAGGCGATGCAAGCGGAGCAGCGCCGCCACCAGATCGGCATCGCCGTGCACGCTGCCCTGGAACATCGGCGCGCTGCCATGGGGCAGCTCGAGCTCGGCCAGCAGCGCCTGGAACTGCTGCGGTCGTGGGTAGAACACCCGGTAACGCCAGCCCTGCTCGCTGGCCCTGGAGCCGGTGTGCACCTCGTCCGGGTTGAGCAGGGCGAAGCTGCCGGCGGCGGCCAGGTGCTCGGCGCCACGATAGCGGTAGCGCTCGGCGCCCTCCTCCAGCACGGCGATGGCATAGCTCTCATGCACATGGGGATCGAAGCTGTGTTCGATGAAGCGCGCCGAGAGCAGCTCCAGGCCGTCCAGCTCGGCCACCGAGCTGAAGCGCGAGCGCTCGGCGTCAGGCGGCATGGGCGTGCTCCGGGGCCGGCGCGGGGCGGCACTGGCGCTGAACGATGGGCACGGGAAGGCTCCGCTGCGTCGACAATGGCCGACCACGTTAGAGTCTCAGCCCGCCTCGGTGCAAGTCGCGCCGCAGCGGTAACGGGCGGCGCGCGCCTGCGACCATGGTCGGCCTGACGCGCGCGCGCGGCCGTGCGAGACTGGGCAGCAATCGGACCCTCGCCCTGGAGCCCGCATGTCGCTGTCCGGCGGACTGATCGCCTTCGTCGCCCTGGCCTACATGGCCCTGCTGTTCGCCATCGCCTTCTACGGCGACCGCCGCCGCGCGCCGCTCAAGCCCCGCCAGCGCGCCTGGGTGTTCAGCCTGTCGCTGGCGGTGTACTGCACCAGCTGGACCTTCTTCGGCGCGGTCGGCCAGGCCGCCGGCGAGCTGTGGTCGTTCCTGCCGATCTACCTGGGGCCGATCCTGGTCCTGCTGCTGGCGCCCTGGGTGCTGGAGAAGATGGTGGCGATCAGCAAGCGCGAGAACATCACCTCGATCGCCGACTTCATCGCCGCCCGCTACGGCAAGTCGCAGAGCCTGGCGGTAGTGGTGGCATTGATCTGCCTGGTCGGCGTGCTGCCCTATATCGCCCTGCAGCTCAAGGGCATAGTCCTCGGCGTCAATCTGCTGGTAGGCACCGAGCCCAGCCCGAGCCGCGGCCAGGACACGGCGCTGATCGTGTCGCTGGTGCTGGCCCTGTTCACCGTGCTGTTCGGCACCCGCAGCCTGGACGTCACCGAGCACCACCGCGGCATGGTGCTGGCCATCGCCTTCGAGTCTCTGGTCAAGCTGCTGGCCTTCCTCGCCGTCGGCCTGTTCGTCACCTGGGGCCTGTTCGACGGCTTCGACGACCTGCTCGGCCAGGCCCGCAGCAGCCCCGAGCTCGAAGGCTTCTGGAGCAGCACCCTGAGCTGGCCGTCGATGCTGGTGCAGACCGGCCTGGCGATGGCCGCCATCATCTGCCTGCCGCGCCAGTTCCACGTCGCCGTGGTGGAGAACATCGAGGCCTGCGACCTGCGCCTGGCGCGCTGGGTGTTCCCGCTGTACTTGCTGCTGGCCGCGCTGTTCGTGGTGCCCATCGCCCTGGCCGGCCAGTTGCTGCTGCCGGCCGGAGTGGCGCCGGACTCCTTCGTCATCAGCCTGCCGCTGGCCGAGGCGCATCCGTCGCTGGCCCTGCTGGCCTTTATCGGCGGCGCCTCGGCTGCCACCGGTATGGTCATAGTCGAGGCGGTGGCGCTGTCGACCATGGTCTGCAACGACATGCTGCTGCCGCTGCTGCTGCGCCGGCAGAGCACCGAGCGGCCGTTCGAGGCCTTCCGCCACTGGATGCTCAGCGCGCGGCGCCTGAGCATCCTGATCATCCTGCTGCTCGGCTACGTGTGCTATCGCCTGCTCGGCACCAACGCCAGCCTGGCCACCATCGGCCAGCTGTCGTTCGCCGCCATCGGCCAGCTGGCGCCGGCCATGTTCGGCGCCCTGGTGTGGAAGCAGGCCAACCGCCGCGGCGTGTTCGCCGGCCTGGCCGCCGGCTGCGCGCTGTGGTTCTACACCCTGGTGCTGCCGCTGGTGGCCGGTGGCCTGCGCTGGTCGCTGGATGGCTTCCCGCTGCTGCCGGAGCTGCTCTACTACCCGCTCGGCATCGAGGTCGACCCGCTGACCCGTGGCGTGGTGCTGTCGCTGACCGGCAACCTGCTGCTGTTCGCCGGCGTCTCCTGGCTGACCCGCTCGCGGGTCGCCGAGCACTGGCAGGCCGGGCGTTTCATCGGCCTGGACACCGGCAACCGGCCCAGCGGCCGCCATCTGCTGGCGGTGCAGGTGGCCGACCTGATGGCCCTGGCCGCGCGCTTCGTCGGCGAGGAGAGGGCCCAGCAGAGCTTCGTGCGTTTCGCCGACCAGCAGGACAAGCCGTTCAACCCCGGGCAGAACGCCGACAGCGAGTGGATCGCCCACACCGAGCGCCTGCTCGCCGGCGTGCTCGGTGCCTCCAGCACCCGCGCCGTGGTGCGCGCCGCCATCGAAGGCCGCGAGATGCAGGTGGAGGACGTGGTGCGCATCGTCGACGAGGCGTCCGAGGTGCTGCAGTTCAACCGCGCCCTGTTGCAGGGCGCCATCGAGAACATCACCCAGGGCATCAGTGTGGTCGACCAGAACCTGCGCCTGGTGGCCTGGAACCGCCGCTACCTGGAGCTGTTCGACTACCCCGAAGGGCTGATCGGCGTCGGCCGGCCCATCGCCGAGATCATCCGCTACAACGCCGAGCGCGGCCTGTGCGGCCCCGGCGACGTGGAGGCGCATGTGAGCAAGCGCCTGTACTGGATGCGCCAGGGCAAGCCACACACCTCCGAGCGGCTGTTCCCCAACGGCCGGGTCATCGAGCTGATCGGCAACCCCATGCCCGGCGGCGGCTTCGTCATGAGCTTCACCGATATCACCGCGTTCCGCCGCGCCGAACAGGCGCTGCTGGAGGCCAACGAAGGCCTGGAGCAGCGGGTCGAGGCGCGCACCCGCGAGCTGTCGCAGGCCAACCAGGCATTCGCCGAGGCCAAGGCCAACGCCGAGGCCGCCAACGCCTCGAAGACCCGCTTCCTCGCCGCGGTCAGCCACGACCTGATGCAACCGCTCAACGCCGCCCGGCTGTTCTCCGCCGCCCTCTCCCTCCAGCAGGACGGCCTGCCGCGCGAGACCCGCGAACTGGTGCGCCACCTCGACAGCTCGCTGCGCTCGGCCGAGGACCTGATCGCCGACCTGCTGGACATCTCGCGCCTGGAGAGCGGGCGCATCGCCCCCGAGCGCAGCCAGTTTCCCCTGGCCCAGCTGTTCGAGGCGCTCGGCGCCGAGTTCCGCGTGCTGGCCCAGGAACAGGGCGTGGATTTCCGTCTGGTGCCCAGCCGCCTGTATGTCGACAGCGACCCCAAGCTGCTGCGCCGGGTGCTGCAGAACTTCCTCACCAACGCCTTCCGCTATGCCCGCGGCCGCGTGCTGCTCGGCGCGCGCCGCGAAGGCGGGCAACTGCGCCTGGAGGTGTGGGACCGCGGCCCAGGCATTCCCGAGGACAAGCGCCAGGTGATCTTCGAGGAGTTCAAGCGCCTGGACAGCCACCAGACCCGCGCCGAGAAGGGCCTGGGCCTGGGCCTGGCGATCGCCGACGGCCTGTGCCGGGTGCTCGACCATCGCCTGCAGGTGCGCTCCTGGCCGGGCAAGGGCAGCGTGTTCAGCGTCAGCGTGCCGCTGGCCCCGCAGCAGGGCGCGCAGCGGGTAGCCGTGCCCCCGGCGACGCACGAACTGGCCCTGGGCGGCGCCCAGGTGCTGTGCGTCGACAACGAGGACAGCATCCTCACCGGCATGCACAGCCTGCTGTCGCGCTGGGGCTGCCGGGTGTGGACGGCGCGCAACCGCCTGGAATGCGAGCACCTGCTGGACGAGGCGGTGCAGCCGCAGCTGGCGCTGGTCGACTACCACCTGGACGAGGGCGATACCGGCACCGAGCTGATGGCCTGGCTGCGCACCCGCCTGGGCCAGCCGCTGCCCGGCGTGGTGATCAGTGCCGACGGCCGCCCCGAACTGGTGGCGGCCGTGCACGCCGCCGGCCTCGACTACCTGGCCAAGCCGGTCAAGCCGGCCGCGCTGCGCGCGCTGATCAGCCGCCATCTGCCGCTCGGCTGAGGCGTTTTGCCCGCTGACCCAGTAGAATCCGCCGCACGCGCCAGGGCCGGCCGACATGACCTCGCGGTCAGACACAGCACTTGCCGTTCAGTGCACAAGCGTTAACCTTTTGCGCCGGACCGACTTGCCGCAGGGAGTGCAGCAGGTATCTCGACCCTCGACCCGGAGCTTTTCGCGCCCATGCTGCATTTCCTGCCCCATGCCCTGCGCGGCGTCCTCAGTGCCCTGCTGCTGGCCCTCAATACCCTGATCTGCTGCTGGCCGCTGTTCGGCGTCGCCCTGCTCAAGCTGCTGCTGCCCTTCCCCGCCGCCCAGCGCGCGCTGCGCTTCGCGATGCACGCCATCGCCGAGACCTGGATCGACGTCAACAAGTTCTGGATGAACCAGGCCGGCGCCACCCGCTGGGACGTCCAGGGCATGGAGGGCCTGGATATGCGCCACTCCTACCTGGTCACCAGCAACCATCAGAGCTGGGTGGATATTCTGGTGCTGCAGTACCTGCTCAACCGGCGCATGCCGCTGCTGAAGTTCTTCCTCAAGCAAGAGCTGATCTGGGTGCCGGTGATCGGCCTGTGCTGGTGGGCCCTCGAATTCCCCTTCATGAAGCGCTACAGCAAGGAATATCTGGCCAAGCACCCGGAAAAGCGCGGCCAGGACCTGGCCACCACGCGCCGCGCCTGCGCGCGCTACAAGAGCAACCCGGTGTCGGTGTTCAACTTCCTCGAAGGCACCCGCCTGACGCCGCACAAGCACGCCCAGCAGCAGTCGCCCTTCCGCCACCTGCTCAAGCCCAAGGCCGGCGGCATCGCCTTCGTGCTGGACGCCATGGGCGAGCAGCTGGACGGCCTGGTCAACGTCACCATCCACTATCCGGGCAGCGCCCCCGGCTTCTGGGACCTGCTCTGCGGCCGCCTCGAGCAGGTGGTGGTGCGCTTCGACAAGCTGGCGATCCCCGCCGAGTTCATCGGCAAGAATTACGACCAGGACGAGGCCTATCGCCTGAGCTTCCAGCAGTGGGTCAACCAGCTGTGGCAGGCCAAGGATACCCAGCTGGACGAACTGCGGCGGCAGTATCCGGGCTAAGCGTCGAACGCCTGGGGCGCTCCCGGCATGCGTGGCCCGGAAGGCTACGGCGGCGGTGTCTGCCAGGTCGACCAGTCCAGCTGCGCGGGAAAGGCGCTGGCCTGCTCCACCTTGAGCCCCGGCGCCACCAGGAAGCCCTGCAGGGTGCCGCAACCGTGGGCCAGCAGCCAATCGCGCTGCGCCAGGGTCTCCACCCCCTCGGCGATCACCTCCAGGCCCAGGTGATGGGCCAGGTCGATGATGGTGCTGACGATGGCCGCATCCTTCGGCGAGTCCAGCATGTTGGCGACGAACAGGCGGTCGATCTTCAGGGTGTCCAGCTCGAAGTGGCGCAGGTAGGCCAGCGACGAGTAACCGGTGCCGAAATCGTCGATGGCGATGCGCACGCCCAGCTCGCGCAGCTGGCGCAACTGCTCACGGGTGGTGTCGAGGTTCTGCATCAGCGCGCTTTCGGTCACCTCGATCTCAAGTTGCGCGGCCTGCAGCTGGTGTGTCTCCAGCACCCGACGCAGGTCGTCCACCAGTTGCGGCATGCCGAATTGCACCGGGCTGACGTTGAGGCTGAGCAATAGCTGCTCGCCGAACTGCGCCTGCCAGGCCCGGCACTGGCGCACGCCCTGGTTGAAGATCCAGTCGCCCAGGCGGTTGATCAGCCGGGTCTCCTCCAGCAACGGGATGAACACGCCGGGCGCGATGGTGCCACTCACCCGATGTTCCCAGCGCAGCAGCGCCTCGAAACCGCGCAGGCGGCCGCTGGCCAGTTCGATCTGCGGCTGGTAGATCAGCACGAAGTCGTCCTGCTCGATGGCCGTGCGCAGGCTCTCCTCCAGCATCAGGCGAGCGCGCGCCCGCCCGTTCATCTCCGGGGAGAAGAAGCGATACTGCTGGCGCCCGGCACGCTTGGCCTCGTACATGGCCATATCCGCCGCGCACAGCAGGCCGTCCACCGTCTGCCCGCACTCCGGATAGCAGGCGATGCCCACGCTGGCGCCCAGGGTGAACTCGACGCCCTCGAGCTTGTGCCGTACCGACACCAGCTCGATCAGCTTCTCCGCCACCCGCGCGGCATCCTCGGGATGTTCCAGGGAGTCGAGCAGGGCGGTGAACTCGTCACCGCCCATGCGCGCCACGCAGTCGTAGGGGCGCAGGCAGGTCTTCAATTGCTCGCCGACCTTGCGCAGCACCTGGTCACCGGCGGCATGGCCGAGCGAGTCGTTGATCCGCTTGAAGCCATCGAGGTCGAGGTAGAGCACGGCCATGCGCCTGCCCAGGCGGTCGACACGGGCCAGGGCGTTCTCCAGCGCCTGGTGGAAGCCACGGCGGTTGAACAGCCCGGTCAGGGCATCGGTGATCGCCTGCGACTCCAGCTGGGCGTGCAGGTCGCGCACCACCGACATGTCCAGGGCGATCAGCACCATGGAGCTCTGGTGCTGCGGCAACGGCGAGCAGGACAGCGCCGCCGGCAGGTAGCCACCGTCCAGGGTGGTCAGCACCGCGTCGTGGACGCGGTAGGTCTGGCCGGCACGCCAGTGGCGGTAGATCTCGCTGTCCTGCCAGTTGTCGGGCATCTGCGGCACCTGTAGGTAGGAAAGCAGGCGGCTGCCCTGCAGGTCGGCCACCTCGCCGCGCAGCATCCGCGCCATGGCCGGGTTGGCGAAGCGGATGATGCCCTGCGGGTCGATCACCAGGATGCCCTCGGAGGCATTCTCCAGCACCGAGGCGTTGAAGGCGCGCTCGCTGTCCAGCTGGCGGGTCAGCAGTTGCAGCTCGTGGCGATGGCGCTCCTGCTCCAGCAGGGTATTGATCTTGTGCCTGAGCACCTTGGGGTCGAAGGGCTTGAGGATGAAGTCCACGGCGCCGACCGCGTAGCCCCGAAGTACCGAATCCTCGGTATGCGCGATGGCGGACAGGAAGATGATCGGCGTGTAGCGGGTGCGCGGGTTGCCACGTATCAGGCGGGCCACTTCGAAACCGTCCATCTGCGGCATCTGCACGTCGAGCAACACCAGGCCGACCTCCTCCTCCATCATGCAGCGCAACGCCGCCTCGCCGGAGCTGACTGTGCGTACATCCCAGTCGCCATCGTCGAGCAGGGCTTCCATGGCCACCAGATTCTCTTCGCGATCGTCCACCACCAGCAGCACTTGCTGGGTCGCTACCGTTTCCGCCTGCAGCTGCGTCATATCCGTTCCTCCGTTCGCCCCTGCGCTGCATGACGCGGCGCATCGGCAACGGCCAGCCAGCGCAGCAGCATCTCCAGCAGTTCCTGGCGCCCCACCGGCTTGGCCAGGTAATCGTCGCAGCCCGCGCTGATGCACTTCTCGCGATCGCCCTTCATGGCATGGGCGGTCAGGGCGATCACCGGCACGCGGCAGCCGCGCTCGACCTTGAGGATGCGGGTGGCGCTGTAGCCGTCCATGTTGGGCATGGCCATGTCCATCAGCACCAGGTCGAGGGGTTCGCGGTCGAACAGCGCCAGCGCCTCCACACCATCCCTGGCCGGCACCACCGCCAGGCCCAGTTCGTCGAGCAGCGCGGTCATGGCGTAGATGTTGCGTACATCGTCGTCCACCAGCAGCACGCGACGGCCCTCCAGGCCCGGGTCGCCGGCCCGCGGCTTGTGCACATCGGCGAGAAAACCCTGCAATGCGGCGCTGAGCTGGGCGAGATCGTCGCCACTCTTGCGCACCACCACCGCCGAGTAGCGGCGCAGGCGCTGCAGATCCTGGCGAGTGACATCCACGCCGGTGTTGATCACCACCTGGCAACCCTGCAGCGGCCGCTCGCACTGCAGGGTCTCGAGCAGGTCGAAGCCATCGCGGTCGGGCAGGTCGAGGTCGATCACCAGCGCCTGGTAGTCACGCCCCCGATAGGCCTGCAGCGCCTCCTCGGCACCGCCCACGGCGGTGACGGCGAAGCCGATCTGCTGCAGATGCTCGCGATAGTGCTCGCGCTCGACCTCGACATCCTCCACCAGCAGCAGGGCCGGCGCCGGGGTGTCGGTCACGGCGATATGGCGAAAGACCCGTTCGAGGTCCTCGCGGGCGATCGGCTTGACCAGGTAGCGGGTGCCGCCCTCGTGCCAGTCCTGCGGTTGCGGCACGCAGGAGACGATGTGTACCGGCACGTCGCGGTACTGGGCCAGGCTGCGCAGGCGGCGGAAGATCTGCCAGCCGCTGATGTCCGGCAGCAGGATGTCGAGAATCACCGCGACGAAGCGCTCGCTCTGCAACAGGCCGATAGCCTGCTTGCCATTGCGGCAATGGACACTGGAGAAGCCATGGGCCTGGGCCGATTCGGCAATCACCGCGGCGAAGTTGAGGTCGTCCTCGACGATCAGCACGGTCGGCCCCGTACCGCTGCGCTGCGGCAACGCCGACTGCTTCTGCTCGACCGCCTCAGGCGTCGGCAGCGCGGTCACCGGCAGGCGCACGAGGAAACGCGCGCCCTGCCCCGGCGAACTCTCCAGAGCGATGCTGCCGCCCAGCACCTCGACCAGCTGGCGGGTGATGGCCAGGCCCAGGCCGGTGCCGCCGAAGCGCCGGCTGGTGGAGCCGTCGATCTGCTGGAAGGCCTGGAAGATGCGCTCGTGCTGGGCCGGGTCGATACCTATGCCGCTGTCACGAACGACGAACTGCAGGGTCTCGCGATCCTCGTCCAGGGGTATGGGCGAACGCTCGATGGACAGCTCGACCTCGCCACGCTCGGTGAACTTGAGGGCATTAGACAGCAGGTTGCGCAGGATCTGCTGCAGGCGCCCGCGATCGCTGTGGATCAGCCGGGGCAGCCCCGGCTCCAGATGGGTGATCAGGCGCAGGCCCTTGATCTCGGCCATCGGCCGCAGGCTGGAGTCCAGCTCCACCAGCAGGTCGTGCAGGTTCACCGGTTCGAGCTTGAGCTGCACCCGGCCGGCCTCGATCTTGGCCAGGTCGAGCACGTCGTTGATCAGCTGCAGCAGGTCATTGCCGGCCTTGTAGACGATGTCGGCATGCTTGACCTGTTTCTCGCTCAGGTTGCCGGCGGCGTTGTGCTTGAGCTGCTCGCTGAGGATCAGGATGCTGTTGAGCGGCGTGCGCAACTCGTGCGACATGTTGGCGAGGAACTCCGACTTGTAGCGGTTGGCCAGGGCCAGCTGCTCCGCCTGCTCGCGCAGGCGCTGCTCGGCGGCACGGCGTTCGCTGATGTCGATGATCACCGCCTGCACCAGCACATCGTCGCCGCTGCGCAGCGGCGACAGCCCCACTTCCAGCGGGATCAGCCGGCCGTCGCGATGCTGGCCGAACAGCTCGCGACTGCCGCCCATGCGCCGGGGCGTGGGGTCCTTGAGAAAGCCGTCGCGCAGCGTGGGATGCAGGGCGCGCATGGACTCCGGCAGCAACCGCTCCACCGGTGCGCCGAGCAGCTCGTCGCGGCCATAGCCGAACATCAGCTCGCTCTGCCGGTTGACCATGGCGATATGGCCACGACCGTCGACCAGCACTATGGCGTTGGGTGAGGCCTCCACCACCAGACGGAAGCGTTCCTCGGCGGCCTTGCGCTCGCTGATGTCGATGATCACCGCCTGCACCAGGGTCTCGCCGCCGACGCGCAGTGGCGACAGCCCCACCTCCAGCGGAATCAGCTGTCCGTCCCGATGCTGACCGAACAGCTCGCGGTTGCCGCCCATGCGCCGGTGCTCCGGGGCCTTGTAGAAGGCCTGGCGCAGGCCGACATGGCCGTGTCGCAGCGCCTCCGGCAGCAGCCGCTCGACGGGCGCGCCGAGCAGGTCGTCGCGGCCGTAGCCGAACATCAGCTCGGTCTGCTGATTGACCATGGCGATGCGCCCGTCGCCATCGACCAGCACCATAGCATTGGGCGAGGCCTCCACCACCAGGCGGAAGCGTGCCTCGCTCTCGCGCAGTTGCCGGCCCTGCCGCTCGCTGATGGCCAGGACCCGCTCGCGCTGGAGCAGGAAACCGCCGACCAGCAAGGCAAGCAACAGGGAGGCCAGCAGACCGCTGATCAGGCTGAGCGGCAGGCTGCTGTTGCTCACCGCTGCCTCGTAGGTCTGGGTGCTGACGACTCGTAGCACCCAGGTGCGGCCGTAGATGTCCAGTTCGCGGCGGGCCTCGAAGCGTGGCGAGTGGGCGCCGTTACCCACCTGGCCGAGCAGTGGATATTCGAGCGCCGCCTGGTCGACCAGTTCGATGCCGAACTGCTCGTTGCGGCCGAGGATGCCATGCATCAGGTCGCCCATGCGGAACGATCCCGAAACCATGCCCAGCAGTGCCTCGCGACGCTCCTCGACGCTGCTCAGCGGGGTGTCCTGGCGAAATACCGGCAGGTACAGCAGCACGCCCGTCTGCACATCCTTCTCGGACTCCTGCTTGAGGCGCAGCGGCCCGGTAAGCATCGCCTCGCCGCCGTCCCGCGCCTGGTCGATCGCCGCGCGGCGGGTCGGCTCGCTGTACATGTCGAAACCAAGCACCCGACGGTTGCGCCAGTCCAGCGGGTTGATGAAGTCGACTATCAGGTAGCGCTCGCGCTCACCGGCGGGATATGTCTGGAAGTCCTTGCGACCCCGTTCGTGCGTCCGAGCCACGAAGCCCGGCAACTGCTCCGCCTGCAGGTAACGGGCCCAGGCCAGTGCCTGAATTCCGGGGTAGTGCTCCTGCAAACGCAACTGGTCGGTGGCACGCTGCCACTCGGCGTCGGACACCTCCTCGCTGCCCGCGAGCAACCCGGACATGCCGCGCAGCACCATCTCGTAGGCATGCATGCGCTCGCGCACCGCAATCTCGATACCGTCCACGGCCAGGGCGAAACGACGCTCCTGGGCCTCGCGGCTGCCGCCCTCGAGAATAGTCCACTGCCAGAACACCAGCAGACTCAGGCCAACCAGCAGCAGCAGGCTGACCAGCAGGGGAATCCAGGGTTTGCGCGACGAGGTATCGTCCATGAAATGACCTGTTCCTCGGAGTCGGCGGGGTATCCCTGAGAGTGTAGTCAGGAATTGCCTCGCCAATGCCGGGCCGCATAAATGCGAAAGGCCCCTCGCGGGGCCTTCCTTCTATCCGGTCGTTATCAGTACTGCGCGCCGGGCAAGGGTCGCAGGGTCACTTCCACCCGGCGGTTCTGCGCCCGCCCCTCGGCCGTGGCATTGCTGGCGATCGGCTGATTCGGGCCGGCGCCGCGCGTGCTCAGACGCGAGGCATCGACGCCCTGGGCCAGCAGATAGTTGGCCACGCTCTGCGCGCGGCGCTGCGACAGATTCATGTTGTAGGCATGGCTGCCGGTGCTGTCGGTGTGACCGACGATCTCGATGCTGTTCTGGTTGTACTGGCGGAAGGACGAGGCCAGGTTGTTCAGCGGGGCGTAGAAGCTGCTGGCGATCTCCGCCGAATCGGTGGCGAAGGTGATGTTGCCGGGCATGATCAGCTGGATGGTGTCGCCCTGGCGCTGCACCTCCACGCCGGTGCCCTGCATGCTGCGGCGCAGCTCCTCTTCCTGCTTGTCGGCGTAGTAGCCATAGCCGGCACCGGCCGCGCCGCCGACGGCGGCACCGATCAGGGCGCCCTTGCCACGGTTGTCGTGGCTGATGGCGGCGCCGGCCACGGCGCCGGCCAGGGCGCCCAGGCCACCGTACTTGGCAGTCTTGCTCATGCCGCCGCTCTGGCCACCGGCCTGGTTATCATAGGGGTTCTGCGAGGCACAGCCTGTCACCAGGGCGACCAGGACGGCAGCGAGAGTCAGGCGTGAGGTATTCAGCATCTTGGGCTCCTGAATGCATTGGCGCCAGGCACCGGCCTGGCATGAGTTAGAACCGCGGTCGGGAGAAAGATTCCCGCTCGCTCAGGCTCGAATGAAGGGATTCTCGCGCATTTCGTCGCCCAGACGCGTATCGGGGCCATGGCCTGTGACCACCGTCGCGTCTTCGTCCAGGGTGTACAGGCGCCGGATCGAACGCTCGATGGTGGCGTAGTCGCCGCCCCACAGGTCGGTGCGACCTATGCCGCGACGGAACAGGGTGTCGCCGGCGATCAGCAGCTTGGCCTGGGGAAACCAGAAGCTGGTGGAGCCCGGCGTATGCCCCGGGGTGTGCAGCGCCACGCCGCAGCCGCAGGCCAGCTCCTCGTCGTCGGCCAGCCACTGGTCCGGCGCCGGCACCGGGGTATAGGGCACGCCGAACATGCGGCACTGCATCTCCAGGTTGTCCCAGAGGAACTGATCGTCCTTGTGCAGGTGCAGGCTGGCGCCGGTCCTCTCCTTCATCTGCCCGGAGGCGAGGAAGTGGTCCAGGTGCGCGTGGGTATGGATGATGCTGACCACCTTGAGGCCATGCTTGTCCAGACGCGCCATGATCAGCTCGGGGTTGCCGCCCGGGTCGACGACGATGGCCTTTTTGGTCACTGGATCGCCGATGATGGTGCAGTTGCACTGCAAAGGGCCGACCGGGAAGGTCTCGCGAATCAGGCTGGGTTGCGGGCTGTCGCTCATCTGGCATTCTCCTCGGGCGTCACGGGCTGCGCACGATAATCGCTCGGCACCCTGCCCGTCCATTTGCGGAAGGCGCGGCGGAAGTTGGAAGGGTCGCTGAAACCCAGCAACTGGGCGATCTCGAACAGCGGCAGGTGGGTGGTCTCCAGATATTGCAGGGCCAGGCGCTTGCGCACTTCGTCGAGCAGCTGCTGGTAGCTGGTGCCGGCGGCGGCCAGCTGGCGGCGCAGGCTGCGCCCGCTGGTGTGCAGGGCCCGCGCGGCGCTCTCCAGATCGGGGAAGTCGCCCGGCCGGGTCAGCAGCAGGCGGCGCACCCGGTTGAGGGGACCGTCCTGCAGATCCAGGCTGATCAGCAGCGCCTCGCACTGCTGCTCGCACATCTGCATGGTGGCCGGGTTGGCCAGGGCCATGGGGCGCGCCAGGTAGTGCCGCGGCAGGCGGAACCAGTGCCAGGGCTGCTCGAACAGGGCCGGCGCGCCGAAGGCTTCGCGATAGCGCTCGGCGTGCCCAGGCTCGGGGTAGGCGAAGCCGACCCGAACGCCCTGCGGGCGCTCGCCCAGGAGGAACTGGGCGATGCTGAACAGGCTGCCGAACAGCCCCTCGGCGGCGAAGCGGGCGAGCCCACCCAGGGGCAGCGACTCGCTGGCGCGCAACTCCAGCCAGCCCTCCTCCTCGACCAGCTCCAGTTCGAAGGTCAGCCCCAGCACCCGGTAGTACTTGAGGGCGAACTGCACCGCCCTGCCCAGATCGGCGCTGGACAGCAGGGCGTAGCCGAGGATGCCATGGGCGGAGGCGTTCAGGCGCAGGCCGAGCAGCAGCCCCAGCGCCGGCTCCTCGCACAGCAGCAGGGCCGCATGGGCGAGCTGATGAAAGTCGGCCAGCGCCAGCCGCCCCGTCGGATTGTGCAGCAGCTGCGGCCGCACGCCGGCCTGCTCCAGCAGGCGCTGGCGCGGCACGCCACGCTCCTCGGCCAGCGCCAGCAGCGCCTCGGCGTAGGCCAGGGGCGCCAGTTCGGCATGCAGAGCGGGAATCCTGTTCATGACGATAGTGGCCGGATATGACCCGAAAGATGGCTGAAGATAACCTTGTCCGGAAATGACCCGCAAGACCATAGTCGGGGCATCGACAAAAACAAGATGGGAGGCCCCATGCCCAGCCCCACGCCCAACGAGCTGCACATTCGCCCGCGCCAGCCGGAGTTCGATCTGCCCGCCCCCTGGAATCGTCACTGGCACGGCGGCAATGCCTTCAAGAGCCACTTCTTCGACGCCATGTCGCTGCTGTTTCCCGATGGCGAGCGCTTCTTCATCGACTCGGTGCGCGCCTTCCGCGACCGGGTCAGCGACCGCCAGCAGCTGGAGCAGATCCGCGGTTTCATCGGCCAGGAGGCCCATCACAGCCGCGAGCACCAGCACTACAGCGATGCCCTGCGTGCCTGCGGCTACGATCTGGACTATCTGGAGCGGCGGCTGAAGAAACGCCTGACCTTCGTACGCCAGCACTTGCCGGCCAAGGTGCACCTGGCGGCCACCGTCTCGGTGGAGCACCTGACCGCGATCATGGCCGATGCCATTCTCAAGAACCCCGACTGGCTGGCCGGCGCAGACCCGCGCATGGCGCGCCTGTGGCGCTGGCACGCGCTGGAGGAAAGCGAGCACAAGGCGGTGGCCTTCGACCTCTACCAGCAGGTCTGCGGCAGCGTCTGGCTGCGCCGGCGCGCCATGCTGCAGAGCACCTTCTTCTTCACCCTGGATACCTGCAAAGGCCTGCTGCACATGCTGCGCCGCGATGGGCTGCTGGGCAACTGGCGGCTATGGCGCGACGGACTGGCCTGGCTGTGGGGCAGCCGGGGCATACTGCGCCCGCTGGTGCGCGCCTATTGCGACTTCTACCGGGCCGACTTCCATCCCTGGCAGCACGACAATCTGCAGCTGATCCTGGAACGCCGCCGCGAGTTCGATCCGGCCACCGAGCTCAGCTGATCAGCCCCAGGCTCTTGGCCCTGGCCACCGCCTGGGTGCGCCGCTCCACGCCCAGCTTGCTATTGATGTGGCGGGCATGGGTCTTGACCGTGTGCAGGGAGATGAACAGCCGCTCGCTGATTTCCTGGTTGGAGCAGCCCAGGGCGATCAGACGCAGTACGGCCAGTTCCCGGCTGCTGAGTGTTTCCATCGCCCCCGTCGGCACGACCTCGCTCTCGCCCGCGTCCGGCAGCAAGCGCCCCAGCATTTCCTGCAAGGCACCGGCTGGCGCAGTCTGCAACTGCGCGCGCAACCAGCCCGGCTGATGCTCCAGCAGCTCATGAAAGGGCAACAGCACACCGCCGCTAGCCGCCTCGAAGCTCGCCAGCAACTGCTGCTGGGCCTCACGCTCGCGGCCGCCGGCATACAGCAGCAGGCTCAATTGCACCTGGGCGAACACGCCGAGCAGCTGCCCGCCCTGGGACTGGGCGCGCAGCAGCAGGGCTCGCAGACGCCGCTCGGCGGCCTCGATCTGGCCCAGGCGGCGCTCCAGGGCGGCCCGTTGCAGTTCGATGTGCAGCGGCAGCTGCGGATGGAACTCCGGTGCCGTGGCCGCCTGCTCGCCATCGTAGGTCTCGGCCAGTCGCGTCAACCAGGCCTGGGCCAGTTCGATCTGCCCCTGACTGAGCCACAGCTCGCACTTGGTGATAGTGATCATGGCCAGGTAGTAGACCGGTGGCACGTCCCAGATATGCATCAGGCGCTCGGCCTCGGCCAGATGGGCGAAGGCCTCGCCGAGGCGGCCAAAACGTCCGTCCTGGCTGGCCAGGAAGCAATAACCGATCAGCAGACTGATATCGCGACAGCCGCGCGCCTCGGCGATGCCGGCGAGCAGCCGTTCGCGCGCCTCGTCCGGCTGCAGGTGCAGGGCCAGCAGGCAGCCCTCGTACAGGGTCAGCCGGGCGCGCACCGCATAGACGCGCTGGGCGGGCAGATTGTGCAAGCGCGCCAGGCCGGTGCGCACTTCTTCCAGGGCACGCTCCAGTTCGCCACGGGCCAGCAGCACCCGCGCGCGATCGTAGTGACAGAACGCCTCGAACAACGGATTGCCCTGACGCTGAGCCAATTCCAGGGCCTCGCGATTGAGCCCGCGCGCACGCCACAGGTCGCCACGCACCACCGCCAGGTTGGACAGCGTGGACATGCACAGCAGGCGTGAACCGTAGTGCTGCGCGGGCATGCTGGCCAGGGCCTCACTGCAATAGAGTTCGGCCAACTGGCTGTCCCCCCGGCCCCGTGCGATCACTCCGCTGACGGCCAGCCACTGGGCCAGCAGCGACTGCTGCTCGGCGGCCGTCGGCGCCGGCAGGAAGTGCTGCAGGTGGGCCGCCAGCTCCTGGGCCGCGTCCAGCTGGCAGGCCAGCGCCAACGCCCAGCTGTACAGCAGAATCAGCCGCGGCGTGCTGGTCAGCAGGCTGTCCGGCAGGTCCATCTTCCAGCGCAGCAGCATGGCCACGTTCTGCTCGGCCAGCAGATGCTCCTCGGAGAAGTTCTGCACCAGGCTGGCCGCCACGTCCGGCTGGCCCGCACGCAGGGCCTGCTCGACGGCTTCGTCCAGCTGGCCCTGACCGCTGAACCAGCGGCAGGCGCGCAGGTGCAGGCGCGCCGTGGGCTGGCTGGCCGGATTGGCGCGTAGCAGGTCGGAAAACAGGTGGTGATAGCGAAACCAGCACCCGTTTTCGTCCAGCGGCACCAGGAACACCTGGTGCTCCTGCAGATACTGCAGCATGGCGGCGCTGTCGTGGCTGTCGCGCACCGCGTCGCACAGCTCGGCGCAGAAGCGCTCCAGGCAGGCGGTGTCGTAGAGGAAGGCCTGCAGCTCCGCCGGCTGGCGCTCGATCACCTCCTCCAGCAGGTAGTCGCGAATCATCCCCTGCGCGCCATGCAGATCGTGCTCGCCGGGCGCCAGCAACCACAGGCGCAGCCCGGCCACCCAGCCCTCGCTGCGCTGTAGCAGGCTGTCCAGCGCATCACCCGGCAGCTCGGCGCCCTGGGCCTGGAGCAACTCGCGCATCTCCTGCGGGGTGAGCCGCAGATCCTGCTCCTGCAGCTCCAGCAACTGGCGGGAAAGACGCAGTCGGGCAAGATGCCAGTCGGGCCGCTGGCGACTGGTGACCAGCACCAGCAGGCCGGCCGGCAAGTGATTGAGAAAGAACTGCAGGCAGCGATCCAGCACCGCGCCCTGGGCTAGATGGTAGTCGTCGAGCACCAGCAGCAGTGGGTTGTCCTGGCTCAGGCACGCGCCCAACTCGTCGAGCAGGCCATCCAGCCATTCCTCGAAGGCGAACGGCTGATGCCGCTGGCGCATCTTCAGCAGCCCCAGCGCCTCGTCGCCCATGCTGGGAAAGTGCTGGCGCAAGCCATCGAGCAGGCGCTCGAGGAAGCGCCCCGGGTCGCCATCGCGCCGGGTCAGGCCCAGCCACAGGCTCTGCCAGTGCTGCGGCAGGCGCTCGCAGAATTCCACCGCCAGGGAACTCTTGCCGAAACCCGCCGGCGCACAGACCAGCAGCAGCCGCCCCGCCATGCCGGCCTCCAGGCGCTCGCACAGGCGCGGTCGGCGTATATGGCCGGCAGGCAACGGCGGGCGAAAGAAGCGCCCCTCGCCGGCAGACGCCGGAAGGCTGGCAAGCATGGGAGAGCGGGACAGGTCGGTCACGGGCGAAGTCGGCATCCAGGCACGAATGTGCCGCAGCCTATCCCCTCGCGCCGCGTATTTGAAGCCCAGGACGTCCGCCGCAAAAGAAAAAGCCGGCGCAAGGCCGGCTTCTTCGAGGGTGACGCGAGGATTAACGCACGCCAGCCTGACGCAGGGCTGCCGGGGTGTAGTCGCTGGTAGCGGCCTTATAGTTGAAGTCGTAGGACTGCTTCTCCTCGTTCTTCATACCCAGGGCCAGGTAACGACCGGAGATGATGTCGTAGAGGGTTTCCACGGTGTACCACGGCACTTGCTTGTCGTAGTAGTACTGGGCATGGGCCTCGGCGACGCGCCACAGCGAACCACGACCATCGTAGTGGTCGATGATGGCGGCTTGCCAGGTATCCTCGTCGATGTACACATCACGCTTGGCGTAGATGTGACGCTCGCCGGCCTTCAGGGTACCGGTCACGTGCCAGACGCGGTGCAGCTCGTAGCGAGCGTGCTCCGGGTTCAGGTGGCCGGCCTTGATGATGTCGGCGTACTTCAGCTTCGGCGAGTCCATCTTGTAGGAGTTGTACGGGATGTAGATCTCCTTCTTGCCGTTCAGCTTCCAGTCGTAACGGTCGGGAGCACCGTTGTACATGTCGAAGTTGTCGGAAGTACGCAGACCGTCGGCGGCGGTACCCGGGCCGTCGTAGGAGACCTGCGGAGCGCGGCGCACGCGACGCTGACCGGCGTTGTACAGCCAGGCCAGACGCGGCTCCTTCACCTGGTTCAGGGTCTCGTGGACCAGCAGCACGTTACCGGCCAGACGCGCCGGAGCGGTCACCCGCTGCTTGAAGTAGAACAGGATGTTGCTCGGCTTGCTCGGATCGTAGTCGGTCAGGCTGGTCGGGAAGGTGAACTCGTCCTGGAAGTACACCAGGCTGTAGGAACCGTTGGCCTGCGGAGTGGCCTGGGTTACCAGACGACGCACGCTGCCACCGCGATAGCGGGTGATCTGGTTCCAGATCGCTTCCAGACCGTTCTGCGGGATCGGGAAGGGGTAGGCGGTCTTGAAGTTCTCCAGACCGTTACCGCCCTCGACCAGCTTGGTGTTGACCGCGTTTTCCTTCACCGCGGCCTGCACGTCGGCCGGCACGGTGGCGGAACGGTGAGTGGTGTACACCGGCATCTTGAAGCTGTCCGGGTAACGCTTGAACATGGCCTGCTGACCGGGGGTCAGCTTGTCCTTGTACTGGTCGACGTTCTGCGCGGTGATGGTGAACAGCGGCTGCTCGTTGGCGAAGGGATCGGACAGGAAGCCGCGATCATCGGAGGTACCCGCGCTCTGCGGCAGACCGCCGGTCCACTCCGGGATGGAGCCATCGGCATTGCCGGCCTTCTCGGCGCCCAGCGGCGTCAGGGTGGAGCCCAGCTTGGCGGCTTCGTCGGCGGAGACTGCGGCCATTACGCTGGTGGCCAACATGGACAGGGCCAGAACACCGGATTGCAGCATGTACTTTGTTGTTTTCATTTGCATGTGTTTCCTCAGGAATCCTGGTCTCTTAGAAGCTGGCGCCGACGCTGAAAGCTACGAAGTCACGATCAACCGAAGTGTTGTAGTCACCACCGAAGAAATCGGTGTAGGACAGGCTGGCGGTATAGGTGTTCTGGTATTCAGCCTCGACACCCAGACTGATGGCCTTGCGGCCCTCTTCGAAGTTGGCACCCGGGCCAGGCGAGTAGCCGTCGACATCGTGCGACCAGGCGACGCTCGGACGCAGGTTGATACCGGCGAACACGTCCGGGTAATCCCAGATAGCGCGAGCACGGTAGCCCCAGGAGCTGTGTGTGGTGAAGCCGTCGTCGTTGCAGTCTTTGGAGACGTTGGAGAAATCGGTGTTGGGCGCACCATCCACTACGGCACGACCGAGAGTGACATCGTTAAGAGCCTCGCAGGTACCGTTTGGCAATTCGCCCGGCCCGAAGACAGGATCACGACCATAGCGGGCTTCACTGGTGTGCTCCAAGCCGCCGACGAAGGTGGCACCTACTTCACCAACCAGAGTCAAACGACTAGCACCCATAACCTGATCGAGGAAATGGGTGAAGGTAGTCTGGATCTGGGTGACTTCCTTACGGTTGTAGCCATGACGAGTGGCGCCTGGCGCGCCATCCAGAACAGAGGCATCCGCATAGGGATTGGTAACAGTCGGACTGCTGATTGGCCGCACAGCGGAATATAGGACATCTGTAGTGTTCAACGCCACTGGAGCATTGGGGCGATAGCTGATCTCGCCGCTCCAAGCAGTCCCCGTAGGCAATGTGGTGGAGAAGCTCAGGCCATAGAGACGAATATCTTCTGGATACTCGATGAAATACTCCGAGTTACCTGCAATAGCCAGTGCTGACGCCGATCCACCAAGTCCCGGCCCAAGAAGAGTAAGTAGATTTCCAGCGACGTTGTAGACACCTTGGTCCGGTGCAGTAGCACTGAGGAACGGAGCGCGGCTGTGATAGTTCATGGCATAGGCACCGAACTCGGTATCCAGTGGCTCATAGAAATAACGGAAGGCCAGGCCCCACTGGCCGCTATCACGTGCATCGCGATCACCTCCGCGAGCAACCAGATTCCCCTCGACATTCGTGTCAAGTGGGTCAAGGCCACCGCCAACCAGAAATCCGTTTAGCGCACCAATCAATGCTGTATTGTTGGAAAGCAGGCGCAGATTGTCATCACAACCATCGGCAACCACGTCTACCTGGGAGAAGAAGGTGCCGCAGTTATCGACTACGGTCTGATCCCACTCCAGCTGATAGAAAGCCTCCATAGACAGGTTGTCGGTCAGGCTCTGCGAGACGTAGAACATATTGACCGGGATCAGACCTTCCTTGACCTCGGCACCGGGGCGGCGGAAGGCGGAAACGTCGACCGGGTTGACGGCGTTGATGCCGTTCTGGATGAAGGTGCTCTCGCCCCAGCTCACCACCTGCTTGCCCAGACGCACGGAGCCCGGCTGATCGGCGATGGCATAGTTGTGATAGACGAAGGCGTCGAGGATCTGCGCACCGGAGGCCTGGGCACCTTCCTTGCGGTTGGAGTCGTCGATATCCTTGAACAGGCGATGCTCGTCCTTCAGCTCGAAGTCGTACCAGTACTTGCCACGCACGAACATGCCGGTATCACCGTACTTCAACTCCAGATCGTGGATACCCTTGAAGATCTTCGAGAAGGTCTCGCCCCGCTTGAAGTTCAGACGGCCGTCGTCGGTGGTCTGGGACAGACCCTGACCGCCATTGTTGACACCGATCAGATCACGATCGGCGCTGCGCACCGACCAGCTGGCCCCCACGGACAGGGTGGAATCGAGCTGCCCCTCGATCTCACCGATATTGAAGGTGACACCGAAAGCCGGGGCAGCGAGAGTTGAGGCGAGGCTCACTGCCAGAGGCAGCTTGGCCATACGCCAGAACGGTTTAGTGGTTGTCATCGACGCTACTCCATGTGTTTTTTGTTATGGATGCTGCGGACTATATCCAGCGCCCCCAGAGGCTTGATCCCCCGAAAGTGTGATTTCCAGCCCCCAACCTCTCTAGACCGGCGGGTCATGAACTGCCTCCCCCACCGCAATCGACCAGTGACAGCAATATGCAAGCCAAACGCTTGTTTAAAGGCCGCCGAATCGCCGCCACTTGGCCATGAAGCGCTCAGAGCGTGGAAAGAAACGCACTTCCCGCCGCTTGCCACTGGGCGATATCCAGGCGAATGCGCTTCTTATCCAGTTTGCCCACACTGGTCTTGGGAACTTCGGTAACAAGCGCTATCTGGCTGGGTATCGCCCACTTGTTGATATTGCCCATCTCCACGAAGGGGATGAGGTGTTCCTTGA
The DNA here is from genome assembly GCF_039888625.1 of Pseudomonas sp. CAU 1711. Classification (NCBI taxonomy): domain Bacteria; kingdom Pseudomonadati; phylum Pseudomonadota; class Gammaproteobacteria; order Pseudomonadales; family Pseudomonadaceae; genus Pseudomonas; species Pseudomonas sp. CAU 1711. The sequence continues at coordinate 84,563 of NZ_JBDQQT010000003.1, read as the reverse complement.
GGCCCTTGGCGTCCAGGCTCTGCCCTTCGCGCAGCACCAGCAGGGCGAAAGGGCGCTCGCCCCACTGCGGGTCGGGAACGCCGACCACCGCCACCTCGCGCACGGCCGGGTGACGACTGATCAGGTCTTCCAGCTCCAGGGAGGACAGCCACTCGCCGCCGGTCTTGATCACGTCCTTGATGCGGTCGCGAATGTCGATGAAGCCGAAGTCGTCCAGGGTGGCGACGTCGCCGGTGTGCAGCCAGCCATGCTCCCACAACTCGGCGCTCTTCTGCGGCTCGTTGAAGTAGCCCATGGTCAGCCAGGGCGCGCGCAGCACCAGTTCGCCCTGGGTCTCGCCATCGGCCGGTAGCAGCTGACCGTCCGGCCCCATCAGCGCGGCCTCCACCAGCGGCACCGGCACGCCGGCCTTGATCCGGTAGGTGGTGCGCTCGTCCTCGCTGCCGGCCTTGAGCTCCTCGTTGATATGCGCGCAGGAGATCAGCGGGCAGGTCTCGGACATGCCATAAGCCGCGGTGAGCTGGATGCCACGCGCCTTGGAGGCCTCGTACAGGGCCCGATTGAGCGCGCTGCCGCCGATGATGATCTTCCAGCCACCGAAGTCCTGCCCCTGCCCGGCCTTGGCGTTGAGCACCATCTGCAGGATGGTCGGCACGCAGTGGGAGAAGGTCACCTTCTCCTTCTGCCACAGCTGGACCAGCAGCTCCGGGTCGTAACGCCCCGGGTAGACCTGCTTGATGCCCATCATGGTGGCCACGTATGGAATGCCCCAGGCGTGTACGTGGAACATCGGGGTGATCGGCATATACACGTCGTCGGTGCCGAGCAGGCGCACGCTGTCCAGGCTGCCGAGCACGGCCGCCTCGGCCAGGCTGTGCAGCACCAGCTGGCGGTGGGTGAAGTACACGCCCTTGGGGTTACCGGTAGTACCGGTGGTGTAGAAGGTGGTGGCCACCGAATTCTCGTCGAAATCGGGGAAGTCGTACTCGGGGCTGGCCGCGGCCAGCAGGCTCTCGTACTCGCCGACCAGACCGGGCAGCTCGGCGCTCTTCTCGGCGCCATCGGTGAGCAGGATGGTCTTCTCCACCGTGGTCAGCTGGTCCGCCACCGCCTGGTACAGCGGCACGAATTCGCTGTTGACCAGGACGAATTTGTCCTCGGCATGATTCATGGTGTAGAGGATCTGGTCGGCGGACAGGCGGATATTGATGGTATGCAGCACCGCGCCGATCATCGGGATGGCGAACATGCATTCCAGATAGCGATGGCTGTCCCAGTCCATCACCGCCACGGTGTCGCCGGCCTTCACGCCGGCACTGGTCAGCACATTGGCCAGACGCGCCACACGCTCGTTGAAGGTCGCGTAGCTGTAGCGCACCAAGTCGCGATAGACGATCTCGCGGGTCTTCTCGTAGCGGCTGCCGGAGAGCAGCAGGCGCTTGATCAGCAGCGGGGCCTGATTGGCATTGGCGGTCGGCGGGATGATGCGGGTCTGTAGCATGGCGGGATACCTGTTTCTTGGATTTGTTCTATGCGGCCAATCTAGAGCCGCGTCGCCCCTGGCTTAATACGTCAAAAGAATGATTTTCCCCGTGACCCTTTGGCCACCCCGGGTCGCGCAGTAGAATCGAGCCGTACCTGCCGCTCCGGCTTCACTCTTCAGAGGTAATACCGATGTCCGATATCGTCATCGTCAGCGCCGCCCGCACCCCCATGGGCGGTTTTCAGGGCAGCCTGTCCAGCGTTCCGGCCGTGGAGCTGGGCGCCGTCGCCATTCGCGAGGCCGTGGCCCGTGCCGGTATCCAGCCCGCCGACGTGCAGGAAGTGATCATGGGCTGCGTGCTGCCCGCCGGCCTCAAGCAGGGCCCGGCCCGCCAGGCCTCGCTGGGCGCCGGCCTGCCCGCGGCCACCGGCTGCACCACCATCAACAAACTGTGCGGCTCCGGCATGAAGGCCGTGATGCAGGCCTTCGACGCGCTCAAGGCCGGCAGCAACGAGGTGATGGTCGCCGGCGGCATGGAGAGCATGTCCAACGCGCCCTATATCATCGAGAAGGCTAGAGGCGGCCTGCGCATGGGCCATGGCGAGATCAAGGACCACATGTTCTTCGACGGCCTGGAAGACGCCCGCACCGGGCGCCTGATGGGCTCCTTCGCCCAGGAAACCGCCGACAAGTACGGCATCACCCGCGAGGAAATGGACGCCTACGCCATCGAGTCGCTCAAACGCGCCCAGGCCGCCATCCAGAGCGGCGAGCTGGCCAGCGAGATCGTCCCGGTCACCGTCACCAGCCGCAAGGGCGAAGTGCTGGTGAAGGACGACGAGCAGCCGCTGACTGCCAACCTGGACAAGATCCCGAGCCTCAAGCCGGCGTTCAAGAAGGACGGCACCATCACCGCCGCCAACGCCAGCTCCATTTCCGACGGCGCCAGCGCCCTGGTGCTGATGACCGCCGAGGAAGCGACCAAGCGCGGTCTCAAGCCGCTGGCCCGGATCGTCGCCCACGCCACCCAGAGCCAGGACCCGAGCGAGTTCACCATCGCCCCCATCGGCGCCATGAGCAACCTGTTCAAGAAGACCGGCTGGAGCAAGGACAGCGTCGACCTGTATGAAATCAACGAGGCCTTCGCCATGGTCACCATGCTGGCCATGCGCGAGCACGGCCTGGACCACGCCAAGGTCAACGTCTTCGGCGGCGCCTGCGCCCAGGGCCACCCGGTCGGCTCCACCGGCTCGCGCCTGATCGTCACCCTGATCAACGCCCTGCAGAAGAAAGGCGGCAAGCGCGGCGTGGCCTCGCTGTGCATCGGCGGCGGCGAGGCCACCGCGGTGGCCATCGAACTGCTGTAAGCCGTAGCGCAATGAAAAAGCCCCGCCTAGGCGGGGCTTTTTCATGGGCGACTGCTTATCGAAGCTCGGTAAAGGCCAGCTTGACGCCAAGCCCCACCAGCACCGCCCCCATCAGCCGGTCGAACCAGTGGCCCAGGCGGGCGAAGCCGGCGCGCACGCGGCGCTGGCTGAACAGCAGCGCCACCAGGCAGAACCAGCTGGCGGTGGCGAAAGCCAGATACAGGCCGTAGCCGGCCTGCACCGCCAGCGGCGTGTGCGGATCGATCACCACGGTGAACAGCGAGAGAAAGAACAGCGTGGCCTTGGGATTCAGCCCATTGGTCACGAAGCCGGTCATAAAGGCGCCACGCGGCGAGCGCGCCTCGGCCGCGACCGCCACATCCAGCGCCCCCGCCACAGCCGGTCTGGCGCGCAGGGCCTTGATGCCGATGTAGAACAGGTAGGCCGCCGCCAGCCATTTCAGCGCGTTGAACAGCACGATCGACTGCGACACGATCAGGCCGATGCCCAGCAGCGAATAGGCCACATGCACGAAGATCCCGGTGCCCACACCCAAAGCGGTCCAGATGCCGGCGCGGCGGCCGTGGGCCACGCTCTCGCGCACCACTATGGCGAAGTCCGGCCCCGGGCTGGCCACGGCCAGCAGGTGGATCAGCGCCACGGTGAGAAACTCCGTCCAGTACATGCGGCCTCCGCAGGGTGGGAATGGAAACGATAGGCTGGCAACCTTACGCCAGTCTCGGCACACGCAACAGGTACAGCGAATGAACAACGCAAGAGCGGTCTTCCTCGACCAGGCCTCCCTCGATCTCGGCGACCTCGACATGGGCCCGCTGGAGCAGTGTTTCGGCGAACTGATCCGCTATCCGCGCAGCGGCGCCGGGCAGGTCGTCGAACGCCTGCGGGGTGCCCAGGTGGCCATCAGCAACAAGGTGCGCCTGGATGCCGCCAGCCTGGCCGCCTGCCCCGAGCTGAAGCTGATCCTGGTCGCCGCCACCGGCACCAACAACATCGACCTGGCCGCCGCCCGCGCGCGCGGCATCACTGTAGCCAACTGCCAGGGCTATGGCACTGCCTCGGTGGCCCAGCACGCGCTGGCTCTGCTGCTCGCCCTGGCCACCCGCCTGCCGGACTACCAGGCGGCGATTCGCGACGGCGCCTGGCAGCGCGCCGAGCAGTTCTGCCTGCTCGACTTCCCCATCGTCGAGCTGGCCGGCAAGACCCTCGGCATCCTCGGCCACGGCGAGCTCGGTGGCGCCTTCGCCCGCCTCGCCGAGGCACTGGGCATGCGCGTGCTGTATGGCGCCCTGCCCGGCCGGCCGCCACGCGCCGAGCGCCTGGCGCTGAACGAGCTGCTGCCCCAGGTCGATGCCCTCAGTCTGCACTGCCCGCTGACCGAGCAGACCCGCAACCTGATCGGCGCCGCCGAACTGGCGCTGATGAAACCCCGCGCCCTGCTGATCAACACCGCCCGCGGCGGCCTGGTCGACGAGCAGGCGCTGGCCAACGCCCTGCGCGCCGGCCACCTAGGCGGCGCGGCGTTCGACGTGCTCAGCGAGGAACCGCCGCGCCATGGCAACCCGCTGCTGGCGCCCGACATCCCGCGCCTGATCCTCACCCCGCACAACGCCTGGGGCAGTCGCGAGGCACGCCAGCGCATCGTCGGGCAGCTGGCGGAGAACGCCAGCGCCTACTTCGCCGGCGCTGCCATGCGGGTGGTCAACGGGTAAACTACGCGCCCTTTTCTAGCCCGGAGATCGTCATGGACCCACGAAGCGAGGTGCTGCTGCGCCAGGCGGAATTGTTCCAGGGCGATCTGCTGCTGGCCGGCCTGCCGGCCGACGACCTGCTCGGCCAGCTGCCGCAGGCCAGCGGCTGGAGCTGGCATGCCGGCGAACAGCAGGCGCTGCAGACACGTTTCGCCGGGCGCAGCCAGTTCGGCACCCGCCCCCCCGAACACGCCTTCGCCAGCGCCGTGCTGTTCCTGCCCAAGTCGCGCGAACTCGCCGACTATCTGCTGCAAGCCCTGGCCGCGCGCCTGCCCGGCCGCGAACTGTATCTGGTCGGCGAGAAGCGCGGCGGCATCGAGCGCGCCGCCAAACAGCTGGCCGCCTATGGCCAGCCGCGCAAGCTGGACAGCGCGCGCCACTGCCAGCTGTGGCAGGTCACGGTGGACAACGCCCCGGCCGCGCCCGATCTGCACGCCCAGGCTCGGCGCTATGAGCTGCAGCTGAGCGATGGCCTCTTGCAGGTGCTGAGCCTGCCCGGGGTGTTCAGTCACGGCCGCCTGGACCGCGGCACGGCGCTGCTGCTGGAGCGGCTGGACGGCCTGCCCAGCGGCCATCTGCTCGACTTCGGTTGCGGTGCCGGGGTGCTCGGCGCCGTGCTCAAACGCCGCTACCCGCAGAGCCGGGTGAGCCTGCTCGATGTGGACGCCTTCGCCGTCGAGAGCAGCCGCCTGACCCTGGCCGCCAACGACCTGGAGGCCGAGGTGATCGCCGGCGACGGCATCGATGCGGCGCCCTCGCAGCTCGCCGCCATCCTCAGCAACCCGCCCTTCCACAGCGGCGTGCACACCGACTACCAGGCCAGCGAGCAGCTGCTGCGCCAGGCCGCGCAGCACCTGCAACCGGGGGGCGAGCTGCGCCTGGTGGCCAACAGCTTCCTCAAGTACCCGCCGCTGATCGAGCGCCACCTGGGGCCCTGCCAGACGCTGAGCGAAGACGAGGGCTTCCGCATCTATCGCGCCATTTGCAGCTAAGGCTTGCCCATTCCTGGGCATGCAGGCAGAATTCGCGCCGTCCTAGGGGAGTAGTCTCCCGCGAGCAACCTGCTCGCCCGGCATGCGTCAACACACTTGCTCCGCAGAGCATGGCGCATGCGACCCGAGGCCCACGCGGCCTGGGTTTGACAAGACCTATGACACGCACACCTCAACCCGGGGCGGGGAGGTAGTACGTGTCATAGCACAGTCGAACCCGCCCCTCAGGAACATCCCATGCTCGAGTCCCTCCTGATTCCCACCGCGGCGGTCGCGCTCGCCGAGATCGGCGACAAGACCCAACTGCTCGCCCTGCTCCTGGCCGCGCGCTTCCGCCGCCCCTGGCCGATCATCTGCGGCATTGTCGCCGCCACCCTGGCCAACCACCTGGCCGCCGGTGCCGTGGGCAACTGGGTCGCCGGCTTCTTCTCGCCGAGCGCCCTGAGCTGGCTGCTGGCCGCCTGCTTCGCCGCCGTGGCGGCCTGGACGCTGATTCCCGACAAGCTGGACGAGGAGGACTCCGGGCTGCGCAGACACGGCCCCTTTCTCACCACCCTGATCGCCTTCTTCCTCGCCGAGATGGGCGACAAGACCCAGATCGCCACCGTGATGCTGGCGGCGCAGTACCCGCACTTTCTGCTGGTGGTCGCAGGGACTACCTTGGGCATGCTGATCGCCAATGTGCCGGTGGTGCTGGCCGGCAACTTCGCCGCCGATCGTCTGCCGCTGACACTCATTCGTCGCCTGGCCGCCCTGGCCTTCGCCGCCCTGGCGCTGTACGCGGCCGGTCAGGCGCTGGGGCTGCCGACGGCCGGCCTCTGAACCGGCGGCGTGCCGGCACGCACAAAACGGCTCCCGGGCATGCCCTGGGCTGGTAATCTGTGCAACGAATTGCACAGCAGTCCGGCAAGAGGAACAGCCCATGTCACCGGAAGATATGAAGAAGCGCGTGCGCCTGCACATCGATCTGACCTGGAACCGCGGACGCATCGCGCTGGCCGAGCAGATGCACGGCCCGGACTTTCTCTACAAGAGCTCGTTCATCGGCCGCCCTCTGGGCAGCACGGCCTTCGGCCAGATGGTGCAGGACATCCGCAGCGCCATGCCGGACCTGGAGGTGGTGATCGAAGAGTGCATCGCCGAGGGCAACAAGGTGGTGACCTGGAGCACCCTGATCGGCACCATCGAGAAGCCCGCCCTGGGCTACCCGCCCAGCGACAAGGTGCTGAGCATCTCGGCCATGGCCTTCTGGACCCTGGCCAGCAACGGCGATATCCGCGAGATCTGCACCATGTTCGACATGGAGAGCTTTCGCGCCCAGCTGGGCCTGGAGACCCGGCCCTTCGCCGAGAAGGCCCTGCCCTGATACGAAAAACGGCGCCCGAAGGCGCCGTTTTTCGTTACTGCCTGGCCTGCTGGTAGAGCGGCATCACCTTGGGGATGGCCGCCTGCAGCGCGGCGATGCGGCTGCTGGAGGACGGGTGGGTGCTCATGAACTCGGGCGGCGCACCGCCACCGGCCTTGCTCATCTTCTGCCACAGGCTGATCGCCGCATTCGGGTCGTAGCCCGCCCGCGCCGACAACTCCAGGCCGATGATGTCCGCCTCGTTCTCGTTGGCCCGGCTGTTGGGCAGAGTCATCAGGTACTCCACTCCGGTATCGGCCACCTGCTTGCCGGCCTCGCCGAGCCCCAGCAGCGCACTGCCCAGCTGGGTCGCCATCTGCGTGCCGTAGGCCTTGGACATGGCCTCGCGGCTATGCTCGCGCAGGGCATGGGCGATCTCGTGGCCCATCACCGCGGCCAGTTCGGCATCGCTCAGCTGCAACTGCTCGATCAGCCCGCTATAGACGATAATCTTGCCGCCGGGGCCGCAATTGGCATTGAGCTCCTGACTATCGATCAGGTTCACCTTCCAGTCCCATTGCCCGGCATCGGCGCGGAACACCGGCGTCTGGGCGATCAGGCGCCGGGCGATGGCCTGTACCCGCCGGGCATTCTGGCTGTTCTTGTCCAGCACGCCTTTGTTCGCAGCCTCGCTAAGGGTCTGCTGGTAGGCCTGGGCGTACATGCTGTCGACCTCCTGGGCCGAAAGCATGCTGAACATGTACTGCTTGCGCTCCACGCCCACCGCGCCGCCGCTGGTGGTATTGACGGCCTGACAGGACGCCAGCAGGGACAACCCCGCCAACGCGCCCAGGCGGAAAAACTTCTGCATATTGATCTCCATCGCATGACAGGGTGCGATCCTATCGCACACACCCACTTGCACTCTGACCACCATTTATCTTTTCTGGTTGCATGGACATGCCAACCGCGCCGCTAATGCTTTGCCGATAGCCGGCCGATATGCCAGGGACAGGTACAACCCGAGATTGTGGAGTCCCCATGCGCTTCAAGTCCATCCAGTTCTCCGTCGCCCTGCTGGCCGGAGCCAGCATTCTGGCCGTGGTCGTGGCACTGGTGCTGTACGCCCTGTTCGCCGGGGCCCGCACCCAGGAGCTGATCCAGCAACGCACCCAGGCGCTGCTGCAGGAGACCATCAACCAGCGCCTGGAGGCCATCGCCGACGCCCAGGTCGGCAAGTTGCAGCGCCAGTTCGAGCAGCCCATGCTAGTGGCCAAGAGCCTCGCCACCCTGAACAGCCGCCTCGGCCAGGGCATGGTCGACGGCACCGTACTGGGCACCAGCCGGGAGGAACTGAGCGCCCTGGTCGGCGAGTATCTGAAGGACAACCCCAACCTGCTCGACCTGTATATCGGCTGGGAGGCCAACGCCTTCGACCAGGACGACGACCTCTACGCCGACCAGAAGGAAAACGGCTACGACGCCACCGGCCGCTTCATGCCCTGGTGGTACCGCGACGCCGGCCAGCTCAAGCGTGACGCCCTGACTGCAGAACAGATGGAGAGCCAGGAGCGCCAGCCCACCGGGGTGCGCGTCGGCGAGTACTACCTGTGCCCGAAGGAGACCGGCAAACCCTGCGTGATAGATCCGGCCTCTTACGACTATGGCGGCAAGCAGGTGCTGGTGGCCTCGTTCAATGCGCCGATCATGGTCGACGGCCAGTTCAAGGGCGTGGTCGGCAACGACCTGGCCCTGGACTTCATCCAGGGCCTGCTCGGCCAGGCCAAGCAGCAGCTCTACTCAGGCGCCGGCGAGCTGGCGCTGATCGCCGCCAACGGCAGCCTGATCGCCGCCACCCAGAACGCCGGACTGATCGGCCAGGCCGCCGACAAGGCGCTCAACCCCGAACTGCTGCAGCAGCTCAAGCAGAGCGGTAGCGACGCGCCGATCCTCAGGCTGGACGAGCAGAGCCAGCAGATCCAGCTGCTGCAGCCCTTCCGCGTGGCCGGCACCGAGACCCGCTGGACCCTGGCCATCGAGCTGCCCACCGACGCGGTGCTGGCCGAGCTGCGCCAACTGCAGGGCGACCTGGCCAGCCAGGCCAACGAAGACACCCTGGGCATGGCCCTGGTCGGCCTGCTGGTCGCCGCCCTCGGCCTGCTGGTGATCTGGTTCGTCGGCTACGGCATCGCCCGCCCGCTGAAGGACATGGTCGCCATGCTCGACGACATCGCCAAGGGCGAAGGCGACCTCACCGCGCGCCTGCAGGTGGATCGCATCGACGAGCTGGGACAGATCGCCGGCGGCTTCAACACCTTCCTCAACAAGCTGCAGAACATGATCCGTGACGTGGTCAGCTCGGTGCAGAAAGTCAGCGACTCCTCCGAGCACACCGCCGACATCGCCATCCGCACCAACCAGGGCGTGCAACGGCAAATGGCGGAGATCGATCAGGTCGCCACCGCCGTGCACGAGATGACCGCAACGGCCCAGGACGTGGCACGCAACGCCACCCAGGCGGCCGAGGCGGCCAGCCACGCCGACCGCTCGGCCAACGACGGCAAGCGCATCGTCGAGGGTACCGCCAAGGCGATTTCCGCCCTGGCCGACGAGATCGGCCGCGCGGTGGGCGTGGTGCAGACCCTGGCCAAGGATAGCGAGAACATCAACGCCATCCTGGTGGCGATTCGCGGCATCGCCGAGCAGACTAACCTGCTCGCCCTCAATGCCGCCATCGAGGCGGCCCGCGCAGGCGAGCAGGGCCGCGGCTTCGCCGTGGTGGCCGACGAGGTGCGCAACCTGGCGCAGAAGACCCAGCAAGCCACCGAAGAGATCCAGAGCATGATCCAGCAGCTGCAACACGGCACCCGCGAGGTGGTGAGCGTGATGGAGCAGAGCCAGGCGCGCACCGACGACAGCGTGCGCCAGGCCGCCAGCGCCGCCGAGGCGCTGGAGAACATCACCCAGGCGGTGTCGGTGATCAACGACATGAACACCCAGATCGCCAGCGCCGCCGAGGAGCAGAGCGCGGTGGCCGAGGACATCAACCGCAACGTCACCAACATCGGCCAGGTGGCCGCCGAGGTGGCCGGCGGCGCCGACGAGGCCAGCGGCGCCAGCGCCGAGCTGACCAAGCTGGCCGAGCAGCAGCGACGGCTGATCAATCAGTTCCGGGTGTAATAGCTGTAGGGTGTACTCGCCCGCAGGGCAGTACACCGCGCCTCAACGGCGGACTTCCGCACGCGGCAAGCGGTTTGCCACCCGGGAAGCCCGCATCAGGCCATGTGCACCCACTTCGCAGAATGGGTGGAGCGCAGCGCTACCCATCGAATCCAGGTCCCGGGTATCGCCGCGCTCCACCCAGGCCACAAGAAGCGGGGCTCCTCAGTGTTTGTGCGCCCAGTGCTGGCGCAGCCACTCCAGGTCTTCCGGGCGGGTGATCTTCAGGTTGTCCGCCCGGCCTTCCACCAGCTTCGGCGCCTGACCGGCCCATTCCAAGGCCGAGGCCTCGTCGGTCACCGCCGCACCGGCCGCCAGGGCGCCGACCAGGGCGCCTTGCAGCTCGGCGAGACGGAACATCTGCGGCGTGTAGGCCTGCCAGATCAGGCTGCGATCCACTGTCTCGGCGACCCGGCCATCGGCTCCCGCACGCTTCAGCGTGTCGCGCGCCGGCACCGCCAGCAGGCCGCCGACAGGGTCGCCGGCCAGCTCGCCGAGCAACAGGTCGAGGTCGCCGCGCGCCAGGTTCGGCCGCGCGGCGTCATGCACCAGCACCCAATCGTCCGCCTGCGCGCCCAGCTCCCGCAGGCGCAGGAGGCCGGCCAGTACCGAGTCGGCACGTTCTGCGCCGCCCTCGGCACGCCGGATGCGGGTATCCGCGGCGCAGGGCAAGGCCGGCCAGTAGGGATCGTCCGCCGCCAGGCTGAGCACCAGCCCGCGCAGCCGCGGATGATCGAGGAAGCAGTCGAGGGTGTGTTCGAGGATGGTCTTGCCGGCCAGCTGCAGGTACTGCTTGGGGCGGTCGGCGCGCATGCGCGAGCCGATGCCGGCGGCGGGAATCACCACCCAGAACGGCGGGATATCGTGAGCGCTCATTCGGCCAGCTGATAGAGGGTCTCACCCTCTTTGACCATGCCCAGCTCATGGCGAGCACGCTCCTCGACGGTCTCGGTACCCTGCTTGAGCTCCAGGACTTCCGCCTCGAGGATGCGGTTGCGCTCGAGCAGGCGCTCGTTCTCGCCCTGCTGCTCGGCGATCTGCCGCTTCAGCTCGGCGACCTGGGCCAGGCTGCCCTCGCCCACCCACAGGCGATACTGCAGGCCGGCCAGCATCAGCACGAGCGCGACGAACAGCCAGTAGGGCGCTTTGTTGGGCATGGGAAGACGGGTATCCATACGAAAAGGGCAGCTTGCGCTGCCCTTTTACCATTCCCGGCTTAGCCGCGGAACTCGGCGCGGCCCTTATAGGGGGCCTTGCCACCGAGCTGCTCCTCGATACGCAGCAGCTGGTTGTACTTGGACACGCGATCGGAGCGGCACAGCGAGCCGGTCTTGATCTGCCCGGCGGCGGTGCCGACGGCCAGGTCGGCGATGGTGCTGTCCTCGGTCTCACCGGAGCGGTGCGAGATCACCGCGGTGAAGCCGGCGGCCTTGGCCATCTGGATGGCTTCCAGGGTCTCGGTCAGCGAGCCGATCTGGTTGAACTTGATCAGGATCGAGTTGCCGATCTTCTCTTCGATGCCGCGCTTGAGGATCTTGGTGTTGGTCACGAACAGGTCGTCGCCGACCAGCTGCACCTTGGCGCCGATCTTGTCGGTCAGCACTTTCCAGCCGGCCCAGTCGGACTCATCCATGCCATCTTCGATGGAGATGATCGGGTAGCGCTGGGTCAGGCCGGCCAGGTAGTCGGCGAATCCTTCGGCGCTGAACACCTTGCCTTCGCCGGCCAGGTCGTACTGGCCGTCCTTGAAGAACTCGGAGGAAGCGCAGTCCAGAGCCAGGGTCACGTCCTCGCCCAGCTTGTAGCCGGCGTTGGCCACGGCTTCGGCGATGGCGGCCAGGGCGTCCTCGTTGGAGGCCAGATTCGGCGCGAATCCGCCTTCGTCACCGACGGCGGTGTTCAGGCCACGGGCCTTGAGCACGGCTTTCAGGTGATGGAAGATCTCGGCGCCCATGCGCAGGGCGTCGGCGAAGCTCGATGCGCCAACCGGCTGGACCATGAACTCCTGGATGTCGACGTTGTTGTCGGCGTGCTCGCCGCCGTTGATGATGTTCATCATCGGCACCGGCATGGAATAGACGCCCGGGGTGCCGTTCAGATCGGCGATGTGCGCGTACAGCGGCACGCCCTTGGCCTGGGCGGCGGCCTTGGCGGCGGCCAGGGACACGGCGAGGATGGCGTTGGCGCCCAGCTTGCCTTTGTTCTCGGTGCCGTCCAGCTCGATCATGGCACGGTCGAGGCCCTTCTGATCCAGGGCGTCTTTGCCCAGCAGCAGGTCGCGGATCGGACCGTTGACGTTGGCCACGGCCTTGAGCACGCCCTTGCCCAGGTAGCGGCTCTTGTCGCCGTCGCGCAGTTCCAGCGCTTCACGGGAACCGGTGGAGGCACCGGACGGCGCACAGGCGCTGCCGACAATGCCACCCTCGAGGATCACATCGGCTTCAACGGTGGGGTTGCCACGGGAGTCGAGGACTTCGCGACCCTTGATATCGATGATTTTTGCCATCGCGTTTAACACTCCAAACGTTTACGAGAGAGGATGCCTGCCGGTCACGGCCAACGGGCGCGCACTTTACCGGAGAATTGCCCGATCAGGCAGTCTCAATCGGCGGGAAACTCTTCACCAGATCGTCCAGCTGCTTGAGCTGGCTGAGGAAGGGCTCCAGCTTGTCCAGGCGCAAGGCGCAGGGGCCGTCGCACTTGGCGTTGTTCGGATCCGGGTGGGCCTCGAGGAACAGGCCGGCCAGACCCTGACTCATGCCCGCCTTGGCCAGGTCGGTGACCTGGGCGCGGCGGCCACCGGCGGAGTCGGCGCGCCCGCCCGGCATCTGCAGGGCATGGGTCACGTCGAAGAACACCGGGTATTCGAACGACTTCATGATGCCGAAACCGAGCATGTCCACCACCAGGTTGTTGTAACCGAAGGAGGAACCGCGCTCGCACAGGATCAGTTGGTCGTTGCCCGCCTCCTCGCACTTGCGCAGGATGTGCTTCATCTCCTGCGGGGCGAGGAACTGGGCCTTCTTGATATTGATCACCGCGCCGGTCTTGGCCATGGCCACCACCAGGTCAGTCTGCCGCGAGAGGAAAGCCGGCAGCTGAATGATGTCGCACACCTCGGCCACCGGGGCGGCCTGATGCGGCTCGTGCACGTCGGTGATCACCGGCACGCCGAAGGTCTTCTTCACTTCCTCGAAGATCTTCATGCCCTCTTCCAGGCCGGGGCCACGGAAGGAGGTGACGGAGGAGCGGTTGGCCTTGTCGAAGCTGGCCTTGAACACGTAGGGAATGCCGAGCTTCTCGGTAACCCGCACGTATTCCTCGCAGGCCTGCATGGCCAGGTCGCGCGACTCCAGTACGTTGATACCGCCGAACAGGACGAATGGCTTGTCGTTGGCGATCTCGATACCGCCGACCTTGATGATTTTCTGGGCCATCTGTTCTTCCTTATGCCTTGCCGGCTTGCTTCAGCGCGGCCTTGACGAAGCCGCTGAACAGCGGGTGACCGTCGCGCGGGGTGGAGGTGAATTCCGGGTGGAACTGGCAGGCGACGAACCACGGGTGATCCGGGGCCTCGACCACCTCCACCAGCGCACCGTCAGCCGAGCGGCCGCTGATCTTCAGGCCGGCGGCCTCCAGCTGCGGCAGCAGGTTGTTGTTCACCTCGTAGCGGTGGCGGTGGCGCTCGACGATCACGTCCTTGCCATAGCACTCGCGCACGGTGGAGCCGGCCATCAGCTGGCAATCCTGGGCGCCCAGGCGCATGGTGCCGCCCAGGTCGGAGGCATCGGTACGGGTCTCGGTGGCACCGGTCGCGTCCTGCCATTCGGTGATCAGGCCGACCACCGGGTGGCCGCTGCTCTGGGTGAACTCGGTGGAGTTGGCATCGCTCCAGCCCAGCACGTTGCGGGCGTACTCGATCACCGCGACCTGCATCCCTAAGCAGATGCCCAGGTAGGGGATCTTGTTCTCGCGGGCGAACTGCACGGCCTTGATCTTGCCTTCGACGCCACGCAGGCCGAAACCGCCGGGCACCAGCACGGCGTCGACGCCCTCCAGCTTAGCGGTGCCTTCGTTCTCGATCTCCTCGGAGTCGATGTAGCGCAGGTTGACCTTGGTGCGGTTCTGGATGCCGGCGTGGCCCATGGCCTCGATCAGCGACTTGTAGGCGTCGAGCAGCTCCATGTACTTGCCGACCATGGCGATGGTGACTTCGCGCTCGGGGTTGAGCTTGGCGTCGACCACGCGATCCCACTCGGAGAGGTCGGCCGAACCGCACTGCAGGCCGAAGCGCTCGACGACTATATCGTCCAGGCCCTGGGCATGCAGCACGGAAGGAATGCGGTAGATGGTGTCGACGTCTTCCAGGCCGATCACCGCGCGCTCTTCGACGTTGGTGAACAGGGCGATCTTGCGCCGCGAGGCCTGGTCGATCGCGTGGTCGGAGCGGCATACCAGCACGTCCGGCTGCACGCCGATGGAGCGCAGCTCCTTGACCGAGTGCTGGGTCGGCTTGGTCTTGGTCTCGCCGGCGGTGGCGATGTAGGGCACCAGGGTCAGGTGCATGAACATGGCGCGTTTGGCGCCCAGCTCCACGCGCAGCTGGCGGGCCGCCTCGAGGAACGGCTGCGACTCGATGTCGCCCACGGTGCCGCCGATCTCGACCATGGCCACGTCGGCATCGCCGGCGCCCTTGATCACCCGGCGCTTGATCTCGTCGGTGATGTGCGGGATCACCTGGATGGTGGCGCCCAGGTAGTCGCCACGACGCTCCTTGCGCAGCACGTGCTCGTAGACGCGGCCGGTGGTGAAGTTGTTGTCCTGGGTCATGGTGGTGCGGATGAACCGCTCGTAGTGGCCCAGGTCGAGGTCGGTCTCGGCGCCGTCGTGGGTGACGAACACCTCGCCGTGCTGGAACGGGCTCATGGTGCCCGGATCGACGTTGATGTAGGGGTCCAGCTTGAGCATGGTGACCTTCAGGCCCCGCGCCTCCAGGATGGCCGCCAAGGAAGCCGAGGCGATGCCTTTCCCCAATGAAGAAACAACACCACCCGTGACGAAGATGTAGCGCGTCATGAAAAGTCCTAGAAGTCTGTGTTCAAGCGGTCGGCGCCGCCGGGGTATGAGCGCAGGAAGGCGGTTGCCGACCTGAAATAAGCAAAGCCCTGCGGGTTCCGGAGGAGCCCACAGAAGCAGCAATAAGACGGGAGCGTAGTCTACCCGAAAGACCCTTTCAGCTCAAACCTTGCTCGGACGCCAGTGCAGGCGCCATTCACCCGACGAAGGGCCATCCAGTCCCGGCAGGTTGGCCACCGCCAGCAGCTCGTCGCCGCGCAGCAGCAACGGCAGGCGGCCGCGCACGAAGGCCGGCACGCCCCGCTCGTTGAGCAGGCGCTTGAGATCGCGGTGGCCGCGCCCCGCCAGCGCCATGACCTCGCCACCTCGGCGATAGGCCAGGCGCAGCGGACCGCCCGGCGCCCCACCCTGCAGCCAGGCCGCGCCATTGCCGGGCAAGGCCAGCGGCTGCGTCGGGTCGAGCCAGGCTGCGGCCAGCTGCGGCTGGTGCAACCAGTCGCCGGAAAGCCACCACAGCCTGCCTGCGGCGCGGCGCAACTCGCCGCCGTCGAGTCGCCAGCGGGGATCGGCATCTACCGCCGCATCGCGCAGATCGCCCCAGCCGGCCCAGTGCTCGCTGTCCGGCATGCGCGTCAGCGGCGCCAGCCAGTGGCGCAGCGCGTTGCGCTGGCGCGCCTCGGACAGCTGCGCCAGCGGCTGCAGCGCCAGGGAAGGCAGCCCCAGCCAGGCGAACGGGCTGTCACTGCGCGCCGCCTCCAGATCCAGCTCGGCCAACTCGCCCAGCAGCGACTCGGACTCGCGCAGATGTTCGGCGGCACGCGCCAGGCCGGCGCCCGCCTGCGGCCAGTGGCGCGCCAGCGACGGCAGCACCTCGCGACGCAGGAAGTTGCGCGCCAGACGGGTGTCGACATTGGAGGGGTCCTCCACCCAGGCCAACCCCTGGCGACGGGCATAGGCCTCCAGCTCGGCGCGCGACGCGCGCAGCAGCGGCCGCACCAGCCAGCCGCCGCCGAGCGCACGGGTCGACGGCATGCCGGCCAGGCCGCGCACCCCGGCACCGCGCAGCAGGCGCAGCAGCAGGGTCTCGGCCTGATCGTCGCGGTGCTGACCGGTCAGTAGCAGCTCGCCAGCCCCCAGTCGATTCGCGAAGGCCGCATAGCGCGCCTCGCGCGCCGCGCGTTCCAGGCTGGCGCCCCGCTCCACCCGCACCCGCTCGATATGCAGCGGCACGCCGAGGCCGTCGCAGAACGCCTGGCAGTGGGCCGGCCAGGCATCGGCGGCCGCCTGCAGGCCATGGTGGACATGGATGGCCGACAGCGGCGGCAGCCGCTCGCGCTCGCCCAGCTTGGCCAGCAGGTGCAGCAGCACGCTGGAGTCCAGCCCACCGGACAGGGCGACATGCCAGGCCGGCGCATCACGCCAAGGACGCAGGGCTTCGAGCAGGAGGGATTCGAGTGCGATCATGCTGCCAGCTTAAACAACAACGGGCCCGAAGGCCCGTTGCATCTACGCGCGAGAAATCAGGCGACGCCGAAGCTCATCAGCTTCTCGTAGCGGCGCTTGAGCAGCTCCTCGGTGCCGAGCTTGTTCAGATCCTTGAGCTGAGCGAGCAGTTCCTTGCGGATGGTCGCGGCGGCGGCGGCCGGATCGCGATGGGCACCGCCCAGCGGCTCCTCGACCACCTTGTCGACTATGCCCAGCTCCTTCAGGCGCGGCGCGGTGATGCCCATGGCCTCGGCGGCTTCCGGTGCCTTCTCGGCGGTACGCCAGAGGATCGAGGCGCAGCCTTCCGGGGAGATCACCGAGTAGGTGGAGTACTGCAGCATGTTCAGCTGGTCGCACACGCCGATGGCCAGCGCGCCGCCGGAGCCGCCCTCGCCGATCACGGTGGCGATGATCGGGGTCTTCAGGCGCGCCATCACGCGCAGGTTCCAGGCGATGGCCTCGCTCTGGTTGCGCTCCTCGGCGTCGATGCCCGGGTAGGCGCCGGGGGTGTCGATGAAGGTCAGGATCGGCAGCTTGAAGCGCTCGGCCATTTCCATCAGGCGGCAGGCCTTGCGATAGCCCTCGGGGCGCGGCATGCCGAAGTTGCGCCGCACCTTCTCGCGCACCTCGCGGCCCTTCTGGTGACCGATGATCATCACCGGCTGGCCGTCCAGGCGGGCGGTACCGCCGACTATGGCGGCGTCGTCGGAGAAGTGGCGGTCGCCGTGCAGCTCCTCGAACTCGGTGAAGATGTGCTCGATGTAGTCGAGGGTGTAGGGCCGGCGCGGGTGGCGCGACAGCTGGGATATCTGCCAGCTGCTGAGGTTGCCGAAGATGCTCGTGGTCAGCTCGCTGCTCTTGTCCTGCAGACGGGCGATCTCGTCGCTGATGTTCAGCGCGTTGTCGTTGCCGACCAGGCGCAGCTCCTCGATTTTGGCTTGCAGGTCGGCGATCGGCTGTTCGAAGTCGAGAAAGTTCGGGTTCATAGGCATCCGTCTAGCATCGGCGGCCATGCGGCCGGGCGGTGTTCCATCTGGCGCCTACCTTAAGGGATAGCGCGCCCGTGGTCGAGGCCGACACGGCGAGGCCGAAGCCTGCCGATCAGCGATATTGGAGGAAGACGTTGTCTTTGCCGAACTGGTCACGCAGGGCCTGGATCAGGTTGTCCGCCGGATCGATACACCACTGCTCGCCGAACTGCAGCACGGCCTTGGCCTCGCTGCCACTGTAGTCCAGGGTCAGCGGGCAGGCGCCCCTGTGCCTGGCGAACAGCTCGCCCAGCCAGCGCAGGCGGTCGCCCTGCAGCGCCTCGCGCGGGGCGCGGATGCGCAGGCTCTCGGCCAGGCCGGTGCGCGCGTCCTCCAGGCTCATCACCCTTTTCGCGCGCAGGCGCAGGCCGCCGGAGAACTCGTCGTTGCTCACCTCGCCCTCGACCACCACCAGCGCGTCGTTCTGCAGCAGCGCCTGATTGCTGGCGAAGGCGTCGGCGAACAGCGAGGCCTCGATCCGCCCGGAACGGTCATCCAGGGTGATAAAGCCCATCTTGTCGCCCTTCTTGTTCTTCATCACCCGCAGGTTGACGATCAGCCCGGCGATGGTCTGGGTGTCGCGCGCGGCGCGCAGCTCGACGATGCGCTGGCGGGCGAAGCGGCGGATCTCGCCCTCGTACTCGTCGATCGGGTGGCCAGAGAGGTACAGGCCGAGGGTGTCCTTCTCGCCCTTCAGGCGCTCCTTGATCGACAGCTCGCGGGCCTTGCGGTGGTTGGCGTACATGTCCGCCTCGGGCTCGCCGAACAGCCCGCCGAACAGGTCGAGGTGACCGCTGTCGTGGCTGCGCGCGGTCTGCTCGGCGGCCTGCACGGCCTCCTCCATGGACGCCAGCAGCACCGCGCGGTTCTTGTCGACGCTGGCCTGGTAGGCCTTGAGCTCGTCCTGATAGTAGGGGCCGAGGCGATCCAGCGCGCCGGAGCGGATCAGCGCCTCCAGGGTGCGCTTGTTGACCCGCTTGAGATCGACGCGGTTACAGAAGTCGAACAGGTCCTTGAACGGCCCGCCCTCTGCGCGGCATTCGACAATGGCCTCCACCGGCCCCTCGCCGACGCCCTTGACCGCGCCCAGGCCATAGACGATGCGGCCATCGTCGTTGACGGTGAACTTGAACTCGGAAACGTTGACGTCCGGCGGGTCGATGCGCAGCTTCATGTGGCGGCATTCCTCGATGAGGATCACCACCTTGTCGGTATTGTGCATATCCGCCGACAGCACGGCGGCCATGAAGGGCGCCGGATAGTGCGCCTTGAGCCAGGCGGTCTGGTAGGAGACCAGGCCGTAGGCGGCCGAGTGCGACTTGTTGAAGCCGTAGCCGGCGAACTTCTCTACCAGATCGAAGATGTTACCCGCCAGGTCGGCCTCGATGCCGTTGTTGGCGCAGCCTTCGATGAAGCCGCCGCGCTGCTTGGCCATCTCCTCGGGCTTCTTCTTGCCCATGGCGCGGCGCAGCATGTCCGCGCCACCCAGGGTGTAGCCGGCCATCACCTGGGCGATCTGCATCACCTGCTCCTGGTACAGGATGATGCCGTAAGTGGGCTTGAGCACCGGCTCGAGGCCCGGATACTGGTAGTCCGGGTGCGGATAGGAGATCGGCTCGCGACCGTGCTTACGATTGATGAAGTCGTCCACCATGCCCGACTGCAGGGGGCCGGGGCGGAACAGCGCCACCAGGGCGATCATGTCCTCCAGGCAGTCCGGCTTGAGCTTCTTGATCAGCTCCTTCATGCCGCGCGATTCGAGCTGGAAGACCGCGGTGGTCTCCGCCCTCTGCAGCATGTCATAGGTCTTCTTGTCGTCCAGCGGGATGAAGTCGATGTTGACCAGTTCCTCGTCGCTGGCGCCCTTGCGCCGCTGCTCGCGGTGGATGGTCTCCATCGCCCACTTGATGATGGTCAGGGTGCGCAGACCGAGGAAGTCGAACTTGACCAGGCCGGCCTGCTCGACGTCGTCCTTGTCGAACTGGGTCACCAGGCCGCCGCCCTCCTCGTCGCAGGAGGTCGGCGCGAAATCGGTCAGCTTGGTCGGCGCGATCACCACGCCACCGGCGTGCTTGCCGGTGCCGCGCACTATGCCCTCGAGCTTGAGCGCCATGTCCCAGATCTCCTGGGCCTCCTCGTCGCTCTTGAGGAAATCGCGCAGCACCTCTTCCTGCTCGTAGGCGGCCTCCAGGGTCATGCCGACCTCGAAGGGAATCATCTTCGACAGGCGGTCGGCCAGGCCGTAGGACTTGCCCTGCACCCGCGCCACGTCGCGCACCACCGCCTTGGCCGCCATCGAGCCGAAGGTGATGATCTGGCTCACCGCGTTGCGGCCGTACTTGTCGGCCACGTAGTCGATCACCCGGTCGCGGCCGTCCATGCAGAAGTCGACGTCGAAGTCGGGCATGGAAATCCGCTCGGGGTTGAGGAAGCGCTCGAACAGCAGGTCGTAGGCCAGCGGGTCGAGGTCGGTGATCTTCAGCACGTAGGCGACCAGCGAACCGGCGCCCGAACCCCGGCCCGGGCCGACCGGCACGCCGTTGTTCTTGGCCCACTGGATGAAGTCCATCACGATCAGGAAGTAGCCGGGGAAGCCCATCTGGATGATGGTGCCCAGCTCGAACTCCAGGCGGTCGATGTAGACCTGCTTCTTCGCCTCGTAGTCCGGGGTGTCCTTGGGCAGCAGCACCTCGAGGCGCTCCTCCAGGCCCCGGAAGGAGGCGTAGCGCAGGTAGTCGTCGATGCCCATGCCATTGGGTGTGGGGAAGTCGGGGAGGAAGTACTTGCCCAGCTGCACCTCGATGTTGCAGCGCTTGGCGATCTCCACCGTGTTCTCCAGCGCCTCGGGCAGGTCGCTGAACAGCTCGGCCATCTCCTCGGGCGTCTTGAGGTACTGCTCCTCGGAGTAGTTGCGCGGGCGGCGCGGGTCGTCCAGGGTGCGGCCCTCGCCGATGCACACGCGGGTCTCGTGGGCCTCGAAGTCGCCTCGCTTGAGGAAGCGCACGTCGTTGGTCGCCACCAGCGGCACGCCGGTGCGGCTGGCCAGTTCGACGGCGGCGTGCAGGTGTTCCTCGTCATTGACGCGATGGGTGCGCTGCACTTCCAGATAGAAGCGCTCGGGGAATACCCCCAGCCATTCGCCGAGCAAGGCCTCGGCGCGCGCACCCTCGCCGGCCAGCAGGGCCATGCCCACCTCGCCCTCGCGGGCGCCGGACAGGGCGATCAGGCCCTCGGCGGCCTGCTTGACCCAGTCGCGCTGGATGATCACCAGGCCGTTGTCCTGGCCCTCGCTCCAGCCCCGGGAAATCAGCTCGGTGAGGTTGCGGTAGCCCTTGGCGTTCATCGCCAGCAGGGTCAGGCGCGACAGCGGGCCGTCCTCTTCCGGGCTGGCCAGCCAGATATCGGCGCCGCAGACCGGCTTGATGCCGGCGCCCATGGCGGTCTTGTAGAACTTCACCAGCGAGCACATGTTGCTCATGTCGGTGACCGCCACGGCCGGCATGCCGGCGCCCGCCACGGCCTTGACCAGTGGCTTGACCCGCACCAGCCCGTCGACCAGGGAGAACTCGGTGTGCAGGCGCAGATGGACGAAGCTGGCGGTCATGGCAATCCCGTTGGTGACACAGAAACGATAAGGCCCGGATTGTACCGGGCCCGGTTACAAAGGACAGCCTGGCGTCTATGCCTGGCCGGCCGCCTCCAGTACCGCGCGCACCGGCGCGAAGGAGCGCCGGTGGATGGGCGTGGCGCCCAGACGCCTGAGTGCCTCCAGGTGCACCGGCGTCGGGTAGCCCTTATGCCCGGCGATGCCGTAGCCCGGGTAGAGCGCGTCCAGCTCGGCCATCTCGCGATCGCGGCTGACCTTGGCCAGAATCGAGGCGGCGGCGATGGCCGGGACCTTGGCGTCGCCACCGACCACCGGCGCGCTGGGCACCGTCAGTTTCGGACAGCGGTTGCCGTCGATCAGCGCCAGCTTCGGCAGCAGGCTCAACCCCTCCACCGCGCGCTGCATGGCCAGCATGGTGGCATGCAGGATGTTCAGGCGGTCGATCTCTTCCACCTCGGCGCGGGCGATGCACCAGGCCAGGGCCTTCTCGCGGATCTCGTCGAACAGTTTGTCGCGGCGCGCCTCGCTGAGCTTCTTCGAGTCGTTGAGGCCGGCGATGGGCCGCGCCGGATCGAGAATCACCGCGGCGGTGACCACCGGGCCGCACAGCGGGCCGCGGCCGACCTCGTCGACGCCGGCGACCAGCTCCTCGACCAGGGCGAAGTCCAGGCCCAGCTGCATCAGGCCCCCGCAGCCAGGCCCAGCACGGCCTCGGCGGCCTGCTCGGAGGCGTCCCGGCGCAGGGCCCGATGAATGACATCGAAGCCCGCGGTCTGCAGCACGGCCCCCTCCTCCAGCAACGGCGACAGAGTCTGCGCCAGGGCCTCCGGCGTCGCCGCATCCTGAATCAGCTCCGGCACCAGCAGGCGCTCTGCGAGCAGGTTGGGCAGAGAGATATAGGGGCTCTTCACCAAGCGACTGAGGATACGGTAGGTCAAGGGTGCGACCCGGTAGGCGACGACCATCGGGCGCTTGTACAGCAGCGCCTCCAGGGTAGCGGTACCGGAAGCGATCAGCACCGCATCGCAGGCCGCCAAGGCCTCGTGCGACTGACCATTGAGCAGGCGCAGCGGCAGGTTGCGGCCGGCCAGCATCTGCTCGAGCTGGGCGCGACGCTCCGGCGTCGCGCAAGGCAGGACGAACTGCACGCCCGGGCGCATGGCGCGCAGACGCTCGGCGGCATCCAGAAACAACTCGCCAAGACGGGCCACTTCGCCACCGCGGCTGCCCGGCATCAGCGCCACCACCGGCGCATCCGCCTCCAGCCCCAGCAGCTCGCGCGCGGCGAGTTGGTCGGCCTGCAGGGGGATGGTGTTGGCCAGCGGATGTCCGACGAAACGCACCGGCACCTGGTGATCCAGGTAAAAACGCGCCTCGAAGGGGAACAGGCACAGCATCAGGTCGCAGGCTTCGCGAATCTTCAACACGCGCCTCTGCCGCCAGGCCCACACCGAGGGGCTGACATAATGCACGGTCTTGATCCCGGCCTTGCGCAGCTTGAACTCCAGGCCCAGGTTGAAGTCCGGCGCATCGATGCCGATGAAGACGTCGGGCTTCTGCTCGATCAGGGTACGGATCAGGCGCTTGCGCCGGGATAACAGCTCAGGAAGACGACCGAGCACCTCGACCAGCCCCATCACCGCCAGGCGCTCCATCGGGAAATACGACTGCATTCCCTCGGCTTCCATGCGCGGACCACCGACGCCGACAAACTCGACTTGCGGGTGTTTTTCCTTGAGTGCCTGCATCAGGCCGGCACCGAGAATGTCGCCGGAGGCCTCGCCGGCCACCAGCGCGACGCGAAGGGGACGACTCATATCAGCGGGTGATGCCGCGGGTCGAGGCCTGGATGGAGTCGCGGAACACCGCCACTTCCGGGAACTGCGCGGCGGACTCGGCCAGCTCGGCCAGCGCCTGCTCCACGGTCAGCCCCTGGCGATAGACCACCTTGTAGGCGCGGCGCAGGGCGGCGATGGCCTCGGCGCTGAAGCCACGCCGGCGCATGCCCTCGAAGTTCATGCTGCGCGCCTCGGCCGGGTTGCCGAACACGGTGACGTAGGCCGGCACGTCCTTGCCGATCGCCGTGCCCATGCCGGAGAAGCTGTGCGCACCGATGCGGCAGAACTGGTGAACCAGGGTGAAGCCGGAGAGGATGGCCCAGTCGTCGACCCACACATGGCCGGCCAGCGCCGTGTTGTTGACCAGGATGCAGTGGTTGCCGATCACGCTGTCGTGGCCGATATGCACATAGGCCATCAGCAGGTTGTGGTCGCCGATGGTGGTCTCGGAGCGGTCCTGCACGGTGCCGCGATGGATGGTCACACCCTCGCGGATCACGTTGTGGTCGCCGATCACCAGGCGGGTCGGCTCGCCCTTGTACTTGAGGTCGGGCGTGTCCTCGCCCACCGAGGAGAACTGGTAGATCCTGTTGTGCTTGCCGATCATGGTCGGCCCCTTGAGCACCACGTGCGGACCGACAACGGTACCCTCGCCGATTTCCACATCGGGCCCGATGATCGACCAGGGGCCGACCTGGACGTCATCGGCCAGCCTGGCCGACGGGTCGATGATGGCGCGAGGGTCGATCAAACTCATAGCTTGCGTTCCGCACAGATGATTTCGGCCGAGCAGACTTCCTTGCCATCCACGCTCGCCTGGCACTCGAACTTCCAGATGCCGCGCTTGGCGCTGAGGAACTTGGCCGACAGGCTCAGCTGATCGCCCGGCACCACGGGTTGACGGAAGCGCAGCTTGTCGGAGCCAACGAAGTAGTAGAGGGTACCGTCGGCCGGCGTCACGCCCATCATCTTGAAGCCGAGAATGCCGGCCGCCTGGGCCATGGCCTCGATGATCAGCACCCCGGGCATGATCGGATGCTGGGGGAAATGGCCATTGAAGAAAGGCTCGTTGATGCTGACATTCTTATAGGCGCGAATGCTCTTGCCTTCCACGTCCAGCTCGGCGACCCGATCCACCAGCAGGAAGGGGTAGCGGTGCGGCAGGTATTCGCGAATCTCGTTGATGTCCATCATGTGCATAGAGCCTGTAGCAAAAGTAGGGGGCGTGCCTCAGGCACGATCAGGCATCTGATGAGGCCCGATCGTCCGGGGTCACGGCGGCGAGACGCTTTTCCAGCTCGCGCAGGCGTTTCGCCATGTCGTCCAGTTGACGGATGCGCGCCGCGCTCTTCTTCCAGTCTGCTGCGGTCTGCATGGCGGTGCCGGAAGAATAGGCGCCCGGCTCGGTGATCGAGCGGGTGACCATGGTCATGCCGGTGACGAACACGTTGTCGCACACCTCGATGTGGCCGACCATGCCGACGCCGCCGGCGATCATGCAGTGCCTGCCGATCTTGGTGCTGCCGGAGATGCCGACGCAGCCGGCCATGGCGGTGTGATCACCGATCTGCACGTTGTGCGCGATCATGATCTGGTTGTCCAGCTTGACCCCGTTGCCGATCACGGTGTCGGCCAGCGCGCCACGGTCGATGGTGGTGTTGGCGCCGACCTCGACGTCATCGCCCAGGACCACGCCGCCGATCTGCGCGATCTTCTGCCACACACCCTTCTCGTTGGCGAAACCGAAGCCCTCGCCGCCCAGCACCGCGCCGGACTGGATGACCACGCGCTTGCCGATTTTCACGTCGTGATAGAGGGTCACGCGCGGGGCCAGCCAGCCGCCCTCGCCTATCTCGCTGCGCGCACCGACCACGCAGTGGGCGCCGACGGTGACGCCGGCGGCGATGCGCGCACCAGCCTCGATCACCGCATAGGCGCCGATGCTGGCGCTCGGATCGATCTGCGCATCGGTGGCGACCACCGCCGTCGGGTGCACGCCGGCGGCGGGCAGCGGCTTGGTGTCGAACAGATGGGAAAGCTGAGCGAAGGCCAGGTAGGGATTGGCCACCAGCAGCGCGTCGCCGGCATAGCCCTCGGCATCGGCCTCGGTCAGCAGCACGACCCCGGCCTTGGTCTCGACCAGAAACTTGCGGTACTGGGCATTGGCCAGAAAGCTCAGCTGGTCCGGGCCTGCGTCCTGTAGGGTGGCCAGGCCGCGGATCGGCTTGTCCGCGGCGCCGCGCAGGGTGGCGCCGAGGCGCTCGGCCAACTGGCCGAGGGTGAACACGGGGGCGGTCATGATCAGCGCTGGGCGTTCATGCGCTCGATGACTTGCCGCGTGATCTCGTACTGCGGCTTGACGTCGACCACGGCGCCACGCTCCAGCACCAGGTCGTAGTTGCCCTGCTTGATCACTTCCTCGACCGCCTTGTCCAGCTTCGGCTTGAGCTGCTTGAGCATGTCGCGATCGGAAATGGCCTTGGCCTCGTTCAGCTCCTTGGACTGGAACTGGAAGTCGCGGGCCTTCTGCTTGAATTCCAGCTCCAGACGCTCGCGCTCCGCCTGCTGCATCTTCTCGCCATCCTTGACCAGGCGGTCCTGGATGCGCTTGGCGTCGGCCTCGAGTTGCTTGAGCTTGTTCAGCTGCGGGCCGAACTTCTTCTCGGCATCGACGGCGTACTTCTTGGCGGCATCGGACTCGAGCAGGGCCATTTGATAATTCATCACCGCGATCTTCATCTCGGCGAGGACCGGGGTCGCCACCAGGGCTGCTGCGACCAGAACCAGTTGAGTCAACTTACGCACGATGCACTCCTGCAACAAACACTGTTGTCTAGCAAATTAGAAAGTTTGGCCCATGGAGAACTGGAACACCTGGGTGTCCGAGTCTTCCGGCTTCTTGATCGGCATCGCCAGACTGAAGCTCAGCGGGCCGAGGCCGGTAATCCAGGTCACACCGACGCCCACGGAGCTCGCCAGATCGCCGATGTCGATGTTGTTGCAGCTCGGCGAGGAGGAAGAACAGGAGGTGTCGTACACATTACCCACGTCCCAGAACAGAGCGGTACGCAGGGAACGCTGATCCTTGACGAACGGCAGCGGGAACAGCAGTTCCGCGCCACCCTGAATCAGCACGTTGCCACCGAAGGGCAGCGGATCCTGATCCGGGTCGGTATAGCGGCCATGCTTGTCCCGAACGTTGTAGACGATCTCGCCCGCCGCGTTGCGCACCACGCTCGGGGTGCTACGCGGCCCCAGGCTGCTGTCCTCGAAACCGCGCACCGAGTTGAAACCACCGGCGAAGTAGTGCTCGTAGAACGGCAGTTCGGAGGTGGATCCGTAGGAGTCGCCGTAACCCAGCTCGGTATGGAAACGCAGGGTGTAGTCCTTGCTGATCGGCTGGAACAACTGGCCGCGATAATCGATCTTGAAGAACGACAGGTCGCTGCCCGGCACGGTAGTTTCGAACACCAGGCTCTGCGAGTGACCACGGTTGGCCAGCACGCCGCGATTGAGGGTGGACTCGGACCAGCCGATGGAGGCCTTCAGGTTCAGGTAGTCGTCGCCTTCCTGCTCCATGAAGTCGATGATCTCGTCGACCGTGTAGTCGCCGGTGTTGATACTGTCGCTCTGGATGGTCAGGCCATAGGTCAGACGCGAGGTCTCGCTGATCGGATAACCGATGCTGACGCCGGCGCCGTAGCTGTCCACCGCATAGCTGGACACATTGGTGTTGAGCTCGTCGTAATCGGTGGTGCGATAGAAGGCGTTGTAGCCCAGGCTGACGCCGTCGACCGTCCAGTAGGGGTCGACGAAGCCGAAGCTGTAGCGGGTCTGGTACTCGGAACGGGTGAGGCCGACGCTGACCTTGTTACCGCTACCCAGGAAGTTGTTCTGGCTGATCGAGCCACCGAGGATCAGGCCGGCGTTCTGGGCGAAGCCGACGCTGGCGGTGATGGAGCCGGACGGCTGCTCCTCGACGCTGTAGTTGACGTCGATCTGGTCGTCGGTACCCGGCACCTGCGGGGTCTCGACGTTGACTTCCTTGAAGTAGCCCAGGCGCTCCAGGCGGGTCTTGGACTGGTCGATCAGGTAGGTCGAGGCCCAGCCACCTTCCATCTGGCGCATCTCGCGGCGCAGCACCTCATCCTCGGTCTTGGTGTTGCCGCGGAAGTTGATGCGGTTGACATAGGCACGCTTGCCCGGATCCACCACGAAGGTGATGGCGACGGTCTTGTCCTCGTCGTTGGGCTGCGGCACGCCGTTGACGTTGGCGAAGGTGTAGCCCTCGTTGCCCAGGCGGCGGGTGATCAGCTCGGAAGTGGTGGTCATCACCTTGCGCGAGAAGACCTGCCCCTGCTTGACCAGCAGCAGCTTCTCGATCTCTTCCTGCGGCACCTTGAGGTCACCGGACAGCTTCACTTCGCTGACGCTGTACTTCTCGCCCTCATCCACGTTGACGGTGATGTAGACGTGCTCCTTGTCCGGAGTGATGGACACCTGGGTGGAGGAGATATCCATGTTGATGTAGCCGCGATCCAGGTAATACGACCGCAGGCGCTCCAGGTCTCCGGAGAGCTTCTCGCGGGCGTACTTGTCGTCGTTCTTGAAGAAGGACAGCCAGTTGGTGGTCTTCAGCTCGAACAGGGCAATCAGGTCCTCGTCCGGGAATACGCTGTTGCCGACCACGTTGATGTGCTGAATGGCGGCGACCGAACCCTCGTTGATGGTGATCTTCAGCGCCACGCGGTTGCGCGGCTGGGGAATCACTTCGGCCTCGATCTCGGCGGAATAGCGGCCCTGGGCCACATACTGGCGCAGCAGCTCGTTGCGCACGCCTTCCAGGGTGGCGCGCTGGAAGATCTCGCCCTCGGCCAGGCCGGACTGCTGCAAGCCCTTCATCAGGTCTTCGGTCTTGATCGCCTTGTTGCCTTCGATCTCGATGGTGGAGATCGACGGACGCTCGACCACGTTGATCACCAGTACATCGCCTTCGCGGCCGAGCTGGATATCCTGGAAGAAGCCGGTCTTGAACAGGGCGCGGGTCGCCTCCACCAGGCGAGCATCGTCGATCTGGTCGCCGACATTGAGCGGCAGGGCGCCGAACAGGCTACCGGCGGAAACCCGCTGCAGGCCATTGACGCGGATATCTGAGATGGTGAAGGACTCGGCGTGAACTTCGGCGATCATCAACGCGGCGAACACCGCAGGTAGCAGCAGACGTTTCATGAAGTCCTTTCTTATTCCAACTGATAATAAAGAAACTGCCGCGGAACGCGGCAGCTTCGGCATTCAGCTTTTGGTTACAGTCGACTCAGATCGTTGACCAGGGCCAGCAACATCACCCCCAGCACCAGACTGATACCGATCTGAACCCCCCACCCCTGCACCCGTTCGGACAGAGGGCGACCACGCACCCACTCGACCAGGTAAAACAGCAAATGCCCCCCATCCAGCACGGGTATGGGCAGCAGATTGAGAACCCCCAGGCTAATGCTCAGATAGGCGAGGAAAGTGAGGAATTCCGCCACACCCGACTGAGCCGAAGCGCCCGCCACTTTAGCAATGGTTATCGGCCCACTCAAGTTTTTTACCGAGAGCTCGCCGAGCAGCATTTTCTTCAGCGAATCAAGGGTTAGCAGCGTCATTCCCCAGGTCCGGCGCAATCCTTCGACAACCGCCTCCAGGGGACCATAGCTGACCTCGTGCAGCATGCGCGCGGGCCATTCGCCGCCTTTTACCCCGACCCCCAGATAGCCAATCCGGGCCTCGCCCTCGCCCTTGCCCCCGAGCCTGACCGACAACTCCAGCTGTTCGCCGGCCCGCGACAGGCGCAGCGTCACCGTCTCGCCCGGACGCTCGCGCAGCCAGTCGACCACCTGCTGCCAGTCGTCCACGCGCAACTCGCCCAACGCCAGCAGGCGATCACCCAGGCGCAAACCGGCGGCCTGGGCCGGCCCCTCGGGATCGAGCTCGTTGACCACCGGCTCGGTCGCCGGGCGCCAGGGCTGAATGCCCAGGGAGCTCAGCGGCTCGGGCTCGTC
The DNA here is from genome assembly GCF_039888625.1 of Pseudomonas sp. CAU 1711. Classification (NCBI taxonomy): domain Bacteria; kingdom Pseudomonadati; phylum Pseudomonadota; class Gammaproteobacteria; order Pseudomonadales; family Pseudomonadaceae; genus Pseudomonas; species Pseudomonas sp. CAU 1711. The sequence continues at coordinate 55,310 of NZ_JBDQQT010000003.1, read as the reverse complement.
GACACCACGCAGCCAGTCACGCAGAACCAGCTGGCGACTGGAGATCAGGGAGCCGCCATCGTCGCGCACCTGCAGCTCGACCGTGCCGCTCTCCCCCAGCCGGCGAACCAGCTGCAGATTGACCGCGGACCAGCCCGGCGTGGCCTCGCCGTCCACCGAGACTATCTCCTGCCCGGCACGCAACCCGGCAGCGGCGGCCATGCTGCCCGGCTCGACCTGGCCGATCACCGGGCGCACCTGCTGACTGCCGAGCATGGCGATGACCCAGAAGAACAGGATGGCCAGGAGGAAATTGGCGATGGGGCCGGCGGCGACTATGGCGATGCGCTGCCGCACCGACTTGCGATTGAAGGCCTGCTCCAGCTGCTCGACCGGCACCTCGGCCTCGCGCTCGTCGAGCATCTTGACGTAACCGCCCAGGGGAATGGCGGCCACCACGAACTCGGTGCCCTGGCGGTCGTGCCAACGCAGCAGCGGGCTGCCGAAGCCCACGGAGAAGCGCAGCACCTTGACCCCGCAGCGCCGGGCGATCCAGAAGTGGCCGAACTCGTGGAAGGTCACCAGCACCCCGAGTGCGACCAGGGTGCCGACGAGCATGTACATCGCACTCATTACATCTTCCTCCGGACTCAGCGCCCGTGGCGACTCAACCAGCCATGGGCGCATTCGCGGGCCCGCGCATCGGCCGCGAGCACATCGGGCAGTTCCTCGGCGGCGCCGGCAGGCAGACGCTGCAGAACATCCTCGATGATACCCGCGATTTCGCTGAAACGAATGCGCCGTTCGAGAAAGGCCGCCACCGCCACCTCGTTGGCCGCGTTGAGCATGGCCGGCACGTCGCCGCCGGCCTCCGCCGCCTGGCGCGCCAGGCGCAGGCAGGGAAAGCGCGCCTCGTCGGGGCGCTGGAAGTCGAGCCGGGCCACGGCGAACAGGTCCAGCGGCGCCACCCCGGAGTCGATGCGCTGGGGCCAGGCCAGGGCATTGGCGATGGGCGTGCGCATATCCGGATTGCCCAGCTGGGCCAGCACCGAGCCGTCCACATAGTCGACCAAAGAGTGAATCACGCTCTGCGGATGCACCACCACCTCGACCTGCGCCGGCCGCGCATCGAACAACCAGCAGGCCTCGATCAGCTCCAGCCCCTTGTTCATCATGCTGGCCGAGTCGACCGAGATCTTGCGCCCCATGGACCAGTTCGGATGGGCGCAGGCCTGCTCGGGCGTGACCCGCTCCAGCTCGGCCAGCGGCGTCTCGCGGAACGGGCCGCCGGAGGCGGTCAGCAGGATGCGCCGCACGCCCACCGCGCCGAGGCCGCGCGCGTAGTCGCCGGGCAGGCACTGGAAGATGGCATTGTGTTCACTGTCGATCGGCAGCAGGGTGGCGCCGCTCTGCCTCACGGCCTGGATGAACAGGTCGCCGGACATCACCAGCGCCTCCTTGTTGGCCAGCAGCACCTTCTTGCCGGCACGCACCGCCGCCAGGGTCGGCTGCAGCCCGGCGGCGCCGACTATGGCGGCCATCACCGCGTCCACCTCGGGATGCCCCGCCACCTCGCACAGACCGGCCTCGCCGGACAGCACCCGGGTCTGCAGCCCAGCGGCCTGCAGGGCCTCCTGCAACACCCGCGCCGAGGCCTCGTCGGCCGTCACGGCGAAGGCGGGACGATGGCGCAGGCAGAGCACTTTCAGCTCGGCGATGCGCGAGAAGCCGCTCAGGGCGAAGGCCTGGTAACGCTCGGGATGGCGCGCGATGACATCCAGGGTGCTGAGCCCGATGGAGCCGGTCGCGCCCAGCACGCAGATCTGCTGCACGGCGCTCACAGCACACCCCAGCCGGCCAGCCAGAGCAGCACGGCGAACAGCGGAACGGCAGCGGTGAGGCTATCGATACGATCCAATACACCGCCATGCCCGGGCAGCAGATTGCTGCTGTCCTTGATCCCGGACTGACGCTTGAACATGCTCTCGGTCAGATCGCCGACCACCGAAACGGCCACCACCAGGGCGGCACCGGCCAGCGCCAGGAGCAGATCAAAGGCCCGCCAACCCTGCTGCAAGCCGACCGCCAGGGTGATCGACAGACTGGCGGCCATGCCGCCATAGAAGCCTTCCCAGCTCTTGCCCGGGCTGACGCGCGGCGCCAGCTTGCGCTTGCCGAAGGTCTTGCCGGCGAAATAGGCGCCGATATCGGCGCCCCAGACCAGCACCATCACCGCGATGATCAGCGCGTTGCCCTGCGGCCACTGCTTGAGCAGCACCAGCCCCTGCCAGGCCGGCAGCAGGATCAGCAGGCCGATCAGCAGCTTGCCCGGCCGACCACCCCAGAAGCGGCTGCTGTCCGGGTAGCCCAGCACCAGCAGGGTCGCCGCCAGCCACCAGAGCAGCGCGACGCCCAGCAGCCAGGGCGCCAGCGCCGGCAGCAGCCAGGCGCCATAGAGCAGCGCAGCGACCAGGGCCGCGTAGGCCACGCGTTGTGACTGCGCCGCGAACCCGGCCAGACGCGCCCACTCCCAGCCGCCCAGGACGACCGCGGCGCCGATGAACAGGGCGAACCAGGCGCCCTCGAGCAGAAAGAAGCCGCCCAAGGCGACGGGCAGCAGGATCAGGGCGGTGATGACGCGCTGTTTCAGCATTGCTTGCGGGCCTCGGCTTCCACCTGCTCGCTGGTCTTGCCGAAGCGGCGTTGGCGGGTAGCGAAATCGGCCAGCGCCTTGCGCATGGCGTCGTGCTTGAAGTCCGGCCAGTACAGGTCGGAAAAATACAGCTCGCTGTAGGCCAGCTGCCAGAGCAGGAAGTTGCTGATGCGGTGCTCGCCACCGGTACGGATGCACAGGTCCGGCAGCGGCAGGTCGCCGGTGGCCAGGCAGCCCTGCAGCAGCTCGGGCGTGATGTCCTCCGCCTGCAGATGCCCGGCCTGCACCTCGCGCGCCAGGCGCTGGGCGGCCTGGGCGATATCCCACTGGCCGCCGTAGTTGGCGGCGATCTGCAGGACGAAGCGGTTGGCACCGGCGGTCTGCAACTCGGCCTCGCGCATGGCGGCCTGCAGCTCCGGGTGGAAGCGCGAGCGGTCGCCGATGATGCGCAGGCTGATGGCGTTCTCCTTGAGCTTCTTAGCCTCGCGCCGCAGGGCGCCGAGGAACAGCTCCATCAGCGCGCCGACCTCTTCGGCCGGGCGCTGCCAGTTCTCGCTGGAGAAGGCGAACAGGGTCAGCACCTCGACGCCGGCCTCGGCGCAAACCTCGATGACCGCGCGCACCGCGTCGACCCCGGCCTTGTGCCCGGCGACGCCGGGCAGCAGGCGCTTCTTCGCCCAGCGATTGTTCCCATCCATGATGATGGCGACATGCCGCGGCACCGCCGCCGGGGCGTCCTGCTTGGTCTTGCTCACATCACACCGCCATCAGGTCGGCTTCTTTGGCTTCCAGGGCCTTGTCGATGTCGGCGACGAACTTGTCGGTGAGCTTCTGCACCTCGTCGGCGGCACGACGCTCCTCGTCCTCGCTGATTTCCTTGTCCTTGGACAGCTTCTTCAGCTCGGCCAGGGCGTCGCGGCGCACGTTGCGCACGGCCACTTTGGCATCCTCGGCGACGCCACGGGCCTGCTTGGTGTAGCCCTTGCGGGTCTCCTCGGTGAGGGCCGGCATCGGCACGCGGATGGTGTTGCCCGCGCTGCTCGGGTTCAGGCCGAGGTCGGAGGTCATGATGGCCTTCTCGATCGCCGCGCCCAGGGTCTTGTCGTGCGCGACGATCTTCAGGGTGCGGGCATCTTCCACGGTGATCGCGGCGACCTGGTTCAGCGGCATCTCGCTGCCGTAGGCCGGGACCCTGACGCTGTCCAGGATGCTGGGGTGCGCGCGACCGGTACGAATGGAGGCCAGGTTGCGCCCCAGGGACTCCAGGGACTTGCTCATGCGCTCCTGAGCGTCCTTCTTGATCTCGTTGATCATTGTGCTTCCTCCTCGATCAGGGTTCCTTCGGCGCCACCCACCACGATATTCAGCAGGGCGCCGGGCTTGTTCATGTTGAAGACCCGCAGCGGCATCTTGTGATCGCGCACCAGGCAGATGGCCGTCAGGTCCATCACGCCCAGCTTGCGGTCGAGCACCTCGTCATAGGTCAGGCGCTCGTATTTCTCCGCATTGGGATCCTTGAAGGGATCGGCAGTGTACACGCCATCGACCTTGGTGGCCTTCAGCACCAGATCGGCCTCGATCTCGATGGCGCGCAGGCAGGCCGCCGAGTCGGTGGTAAAGAAGGGGTTGCCGGTGCCTGCGGCGAAGATCACCACCTCGCCCGCGGACAGGTGGCGCATGGCCTTGCGCCGGTCATAATGATCGGTCACGCCGACCATGGAGATGGCCGACATCACCAGCGCCGGGATATTCGAGCGCTCCAGGGCGTCGCGCATGGCCAGGGCGTTCATCACGGTGGCCAGCATGCCCATGTGGTCGCCGGTGACCCGGTCCATGCCGGCGGCGGACAGCGCCGCGCCGCGGAACAGGTTGCCACCACCGATCACCAGGCCGACCTGCACGCCGATGCCGACCAGCTGACCGACCTCGAGCGCCATGCGATCCAACACCTTGGGGTCGATGCCGAATTCTTCCGAGCCCATCAGGGCCTCGCCGCTTAACTTGAGCAGAATGCGTTTATAGCGAGGTTGACGACCACTCACCTGCTGAGCCATTGCTTGTCTCTCCTGCGGCGTTGTTTGGCTGCTTATCTTACCCGGCAGTCAGACCGCTGCCCGGCGAAATAGTGCGGAGTTCTCCCCGCTTTGCAAAAGAGGCTGCACGCGCGAGCGGGCAGCCTCTTCTGTGCGACAGTGCGAAACCGTCTTACTGCTTGGCAGCAGCTACCTGAGCGGCGACTTCGGCGGCGAAGTCGGACTCGGCCTTCTCGATGCCCTCGCCCACTTCGAAGCGGGTGAAGGAAACGATCTCGGCGCCGGCCTTCTTGACCAGTTCACCGACCTTGACTTCCGGATCCATGACGAAGGCCTGCTCGACCAGGCTGGCCTCGGCCAGGAACTTGGCGATACGGCCCTTGACCATGTTCTCGACGATGTTTTCCGGCTTGCCGGCGATCTTCTCGGCGTTCAGCTGCAGGAAGATTTCCTTTTCCTTGGCGATCAGCTCCTCGGAAACATCCGACGGGCTCAGAACGGCAGGGTTGGAAGCAGCGACGTGCATGGCCACGTGCTTGGCCAGCTCCTCGTTGCCGCCCTTGAGGACGACCAGAACGCCGATGCGGTGGCCGTGCAGGTAGGAACCGACCACTTCGCCTTCGACAGCGGCCAGACGACGGATGTTGACGTTCTCGCCGCACTTGGCGACCAGGGCCTCACGGGCGGACTCGCGGGAAGCGATCAGCGGAGCGGCTTCGCTCAGCTTCTGCTCGAAGGCCTCGTCCAGGCTCTCCTTGACGAAGGCCTTGAAGTCGTCCTGCAGGGCCAGGAAGTCGGTCTGCGAGTTGACTTCGATGATCAGGCCACGGCCACCTTCCACACGCACGGCGATGGCGCCTTCGGCCGCGACGTTGCCGGCCTTCTTGGCGGCCTTGATGGCGCCGGAGGCGCGCATGTCGTCGATGGCCTTCTCGATGTCGCCACCGGCGGCGACCAGGGCCTTCTTGCACTCCATCATGCCTTGGCCGGTGCGCTCGCGCAGTTCTTTAACCAGGGCTGCAGTGATTTCTGCCATGTTCACAATCCTCTTGAAGTGGTGTTCAACCATTCAACCCGGCCACGCCGGGCACAAAATTCATAAGTGGCAAAAAGGGGGCCTAGCCCCCTTCTCGCGCAACGGGATGCTTACCCCGTTATCAGCCTTCGCTGGCCTCGGAGGCGGCTTCCTCGACGAACTCGTCGGTGCCGCCAGCGGAGTTGCCGCGACCACGGATCACCGCGTCGGCCATGGCGCCCATGTACAGCTGGATGGCGCGGATGGCGTCGTCGTTACCCGGGATGATGTAGTCAACGCCTTCCGGGCTGCTGTTGGTATCGACGATGCCGATGACCGGGATGCCCAGCTTGTTGGCTTCGGTGATGGCGATGCGCTCGTGGTCGACGTCGATCACGAACAGCGCGTCCGGCAGGCCGCCCATGTCCTTGATGCCGCCCAGGCTGCGATCCAGTTTTTCCAGGTCGCGGGAGCGCATCAGGGCTTCTTTCTTGGTCAGCTTGGCGAAGGTGCCGTCCTGGGACTGGGTTTCCAGCTCGCGCAGGCGCTTGATCGAGGCACGAATGGTCTTGTAGTTGGTCAGCATGCCGCCGAGCCAACGGTGATCGACGTAGGGCGAACCGCAACGGGCGGCTTCTTCGGCGACGATCTTGCCGGCCGAACGCTTGGTGCCCACGAACAGGATCTTGTTCTTGCCGGCAGCCAGCTTCTCAACGAAGGACAGGGCCTCGTTGAACATCGGCAGGGTCTTTTCCAGGTTGATGATGTGAATCTTGTTGCGCGCGCCGAAAATGTACTTGCCCATTTTCGGGTTCCAGTAACGGGTCTGGTGGCCGAAGTGCACACCGGCCTTCAGCATATCGCGCATATTGACTTGGGACATGATAGTTCCTTGATAAGTCGGGTTAGGCCTCCACGCATCCCAATCTCCAACCCTTGCGGGCACCCAGGAAATCGTGTCGATACGTGTGCGGGTTAGTGCTTCGCAGGCCCACTGCCCGCAAAGCGGCGCGTTTTATATCACAAATGGCGAGCGCAAGCTACCAGCTTCGAGCAACAAGATGGCAACCCCGCCACTTGCGGCTTATGGCTTGCGGCTTGAAGCTGTTAATATCGCTTCCTTTATCGATACGCCGCCCGAGACCCGATATGACCGTCACCATCAAGACTCCCGACGAAATCGAAAAGATGCGCGTGGCCGGCCGCCTGGCCGCCGAAGTGCTGGAGATGATCGGCGAACACGTCAGACCGGGCATCACCACCGAGGAAATCGACCGCATCTGCCACGACTATATAGTCAACGTGCAGCAGGCCATCCCCGCCCCACTCAACTACGGCGCCGCGCCAGGCCGCCCCGGCTTCCCCAAGTCGATCTGCACCTCGGTCAACCACGTGGTCTGCCACGGCATCCCCAACGACAAGCCGCTGAAGGACGGCGACGTGCTGAACATCGACGTCACCGTGATCAAGGATGGCTATCACGGCGACACCAGCAAGATGTTCATGGTCGGCAAGGTGCCGGAGTGGGCCCAGCGCCTGGCGCAGATCACCCAGGAGTGCATGTACAAGGGCATCGCCCTGGTCAAACCGGGCGCGCGCCTGGGCGATATCGGCGAGGTGATCCAGAAGCACGCCGAGAAGAACGGCTTCTCGGTGGTGCGCGAGTACTGCGGCCACGGCATCGGCGCGGTGTTCCACGAGGAGCCACAGGTGCTGCACTACGGCCGCGCCGGCACCGGCATGGAGCTCAAGGCGGGCATGACCTTCACCATCGAGCCGATGATCAACCAGGGCCGCCCGGAGACCCGCCTGCTCGGCGACGGCTGGACCGCCATCACCAAGGACCGCAAGCTCTCCGCCCAGTGGGAGCACACCGTGCTGGTCACCGAGAGCGGCTACGAGGTCCTCACCCTGCGCAGCGACGACACCCTGCCGCGCACTTCCGCCTGAGCAGCCATATAGAGGAAGGCGCGCATGCCCCAGATGGACCCGGAGTTGTTTGATCGCGGCCAGTTCCAGGCGGAGCTGGCGCTCAAGTCCAGCCCCATCGCCGCCTTCAAGAAGGCCATCAAGCAGGCCCGCGAGGTGCTCGACACGCGCTTTCGCGAGGGCCGCGACATCCGTCGCCTGGTCGAGGACCGCGCCTGGTTCGTCGACCAGATACTGGCCGAGGCCTGGAAGCGCTTCGCCTGGAGCGAGGACGCCGACATCGCCCTGCTCGCCGTCGGCGGCTACGGTCGCGGCGAGCTGCACCCCTACTCCGACATCGACCTGCTGATCCTGCTCGACAGCGCCGATCACGAGACCTTCCGCGAACCCATCGAGGGCTTCCTCACCCTGCTCTGGGACATCGGCCTGGAAGTCGGGCAGAGCGTGCGCAGCGTGGACGAGTGTGCCGAGGAGGCGCGCGCCGACCTGACGGTGATCACCAACCTGATGGAGAGCCGCACCATCGCCGGCCCCGAGCGCCTGCGCCTGCGCATGCAGGAGGTCACCGACAGCTCGCAAATGTGGCCGAGCAAGCACTTCTTCCTGGCCAAGCGCAGGGAAGCCAAGGCGCGCCACGCCAAGTACAACGACACCGAGTACAACCTGGAGCCCAACGTCAAGGGCTCGCCCGGTGGCCTGCGCGACATCCAGACCATCCTCTGGGTGGCCCGCCGCCAGTTCGGCAGCCTCAACCTGCACTCCCTGGTGCAGCAGGGCTTTCTGGTCGACAGCGAGTACAGCATGCTGGCCTCGGCCCAGGAGTTCCTGTGGAAGGTGCGCTACGCCCTGCACATGCTCGCCGGCCGCGCCGAGGATCGCCTGCTGTTCGACCACCAGCGCAGGATCGCCGCCCTGCTCGGCTTCGAGGACGGCGACGGCAGGCTGGCCGTCGAGCGCTTCATGCAGAAGTACTACCGGGTGGTGATGGGCGTCGCCGAACTGTCCGACCTGATCAACCAGCACTTCGAGGACGTGCTGCTGCGCGAGGACGAACAGGGTCCGGCGCAGCCGCTGAACAGCCGCTTCCAGGTGCGCGACGGCTATATCGAGGTGACCAACCCGGGCGTGTTCAAGCGCACCCCCTTCGCCATCCTCGAAGTCTTCGTGCTGATGGCCCAGCACCCCGAAATCAAGGGCGTGCGCGCCGACACCATCCGCCTGCTGCGCGACAGCCGCCACCTGATCGACGACGACTTCCGCCGCGACATCCGCAATACCAGCCTGTTCATCGAACTGTTCAAGAACAAGCAGGGCATCCACCGCAACCTGCGGCGGATGAACCGCTACGGCATCCTCGGCCGCTACCTGCCGGAGTTCGGCCACATAGTCGGGCAGATGCAGCACGACCTGTTCCACATCTATACGGTCGACGCGCACACCCTCAACCTGATCAAGCACCTGCGCAAACTGCGTTGGCCAGAGCTGGCGGAGAAGTTCCCGCTGGCCAGCAAGGTCATGGACAAGCTGCCCAAGCCCGAGCTGATCTACCTGGCCGGGCTCTACCACGACATCGGCAAGGGCCGCGGCGGCGACCACTCCGAGCTCGGCGCGGTCGATGCCGAAGCCTTCTGCGAGCGCCACCAGCTGCCCAACTGGGACAGCCGGCTGATCGTCTGGCTGGTGCAGAACCACCTGGTGATGTCGACCACCGCCCAGCGCAAGGACCTGTCCGACCCGCAGGTGATCTTCGACTTCGCCCAGCTGGTCGGCGACCAGACCCGCCTGGACTACCTCTATGTGCTGACCGTGGCCGATATCAACGCCACCAACCCGAGCCTGTGGAACTCCTGGCGCGCCAGCCTGCTGCGCCAGCTCTACACCGAGACCAAGCGCGCGCTGCGCCGTGGCCTGGAGAACCCGCTGGACCGCGAGGAGCAGATCCGCACCACGCAGAGCGCGGCCATCGACATCCTGGTGCGCGGCGGCATCGACCAGGACGACGCCGAGCAGCTGTGGAGCCAGCTCGGCGACGACTACTTCCTGCGCCACAGCGCCGCCGACGTGGCCTGGCACACCGAGGCCATCCTCCAGCACCCGGCCGCCGGCGACCCGCTGGTGCTGATCAAGGAAACCACCCAGCGCGAGTTCGAGGGCGGCACGCAGATCTTCATCTACGCCCCCGACCAGCACGACTTCTTCGCCGTGACCGTGGCGGCCATGAGCCAGCTCAACCTGAACATCCACGACGCGCGGATCCTCACCTCGACCAGCCAGTTCACCCTCGACACCTACATAGTGCTGGATGCCGATGGCACGCCGATCGGTAACAACCCGGCGCGCATCGACGAGATTCGCCAGGGCCTGATCGAGACGCTGAAGAACCCGGACGACTACCCGGCCATCATCCAGCGCCGGGTGCCGCGCCAGCTCAAGCACTTCGCCTTCGCCCCGCAGGTGACCATCCACAACGACGCCCAGCGCCCGGTCACGGTGCTGGAAATCACCGCGCCGGACCGCCCCGGCCTGCTGGCGCGCATCGGCCGCATCTTCCTCGACTTCGACCTGTCGCTGCAGAACGCCAAGATCGCCACCCTCGGCGAGCGGGTGGAGGACGTGTTCTTCATCACCGACGCCGACAACCAGCCGCTGTCCGACCCCGAGCTGTGCGCGCGCCTGCAGGAGACTCTGGTGCGCCAGCTGTCCCAGGCCAATGGCGAGGCCAGCACGCCCGGCACCATCAACATCTGAACCGGGCCGCCCATGGCGGCCCGCAGCTTTGCGGAACCCAAGATGAACCCAGCCCTCGACCTGCTCCAGCCCTACCCCTTCGAGAAACTCCGCGCCCTGCTCGGCAGCGTGCAGCCGGCCGCCGACAAGCGCCCCATCGCCCTGTCCATCGGCGAGCCCAAGCACGAGTCACCGAAGTTCGTCGCCGAGGCGCTCGCCGGCAGCCTCGATCAGCTAGCGGTCTACCCCACCACCCTGGGCCTGCCGGCCCTGCGCGAAGCCATCGCCACCTGGTGCCAGCGCCGCTTCCGCGTGCCCGCCGGCTGGCTGGACGCCGCCCGCCATGTGCTGCCGGTCAACGGCACCCGCGAGGCGCTGTTCGCCTTCACCCAGGCGGTGGTCGACCGCTCGGCCCGCGGCCTGGTGGTCAGTCCCAATCCCTTCTATCAGATCTACGAAGGCGCGGCCCTGCTCGCCGGCGCCGAGCCGCACTACCTGCCCTGCCGGGCAGACAACGGCTTCAACCCGGACTTCGACACCGTGCCGGCGGACGTCTGGCAACGCTGCCAGATCCTCTTCCTGTGCTCGCCGGGCAACCCCACCGGTGCCCTGGTGCCGATGGAACAGCTGAAGAAGCTGATCGCCCTGGCCGACCAGCACGACTTCGTGATCGCCGCCGACGAGTGCTACAGCGAGCTGTACTTCGACGAGGACAACCCGCCGCCCGGCCTGCTGTCCGCCTGCGTCGAACTGGGCCGCAGCGATTTCAAGCGCTGCGTGGTGTTCCACAGCCTGTCCAAGCGCTCCAACCTGCCGGGCCTGCGCTCCGGCTTCGTCGCCGGCGACGCCGACATCCTGAAACCTTTCCTGCTGTACCGTACCTACCACGGCTGCGCCATGCCGGTGCAGACCCAGCTGGCCAGCATCGCCGCCTGGAGCGACGAAGCCCACGTGCGCGCCAACCGCGACCTGTACCGCGCCAAGTACGACGCGGTGCTGGACATCCTGCAGCCGGTGCTGGACGTGCAGCGCCCGGACGGCAGCTTCTACCTGTGGGCCAGGACTCCGGGCGACGACGAAAGCTTCGCCCGCGACCTCTATGCCCGCGAACACGTCACCGTGGTGCCGGGTTCCTATCTGTCTCGCGAGGTCGACGGCGAGAACCCCGGCGCCGGGCGTGTGCGCATGGCGCTGGTCGCGCCGCTGGCCGAGTGCATCGAGGCCGCCGAGCGCATCCGCACCTTCGTGCAGAGCATGTAAGCCGGCCCTCACCAGTTCCACCTCTTCACCCAGCCCCCAAGGACGAACCATGAATACAGTCGAACAGCAGTTCTTCACCGAGCTGGAAAAGAAGCTTTGGACTGCCGCCGACAAACTGCGCTCTGCTCTGGACGCCTCGGTCTACAAGCACGTGGTGCTCGGCCTGATTTTTCTGAAGTACGTCTCCGATGCCTTCGAGGAACGCCAGCGCGAGCTACGCGCACAGCTCACCAACCCAGCCGACGATTACTTCATGGACCCGGAGGATTACGGCGAGCTCGGCAGCGACGAGTACGAAGAGAATGTCGCGGCCGAGCTCGAGGTGCGCGACTACTACACCGAGAAGAACGTGTTCTGGGTGCCCTTTGAGGCGCGCTGGCAAACCCTGCGTGAGCTGGCGCAACTGCCGCCTGGCGAACCCTTGCCCTGGAACGCGCCGGGTAAAGACACTCCGGAAAAAATGCGCACCGTCGGCTGGCTGATCGACAACGCCATGGAGGCCGTGGAGCGCGAGAACCCCAAACTCAAGAACGTGCTCAACAAGGACTTCGCGCGCACCCAGATCGACAGCCACAAGCTGGCCGACCTGATCGCCCATTTCTCCGACACCCACTTCAGCCAGCCCAGCTACGACGGCCAGCCGCTGAACCTCAAGAGCAAAGACATCCTCGGCCACGTCTACGAGTACTTCCTCGGCCAGTTCGCCCTGGCGGAGGGCAAGAAGGGCGGCCAGTACTACACGCCCAAGAGTATCGTCACCCTGATCGTCGAGATGCTGCAGCCCTTCAAGGGCCGCGTCTACGACCCGGCCATGGGCTCGGGCGGCTTCTTCGTGCAGAGCGAGGAATTCATCGCCGAGCACGGCGGCAAGGTCGCGAACGGCAAAACCGGGCAAATCAGCGTCTACGGCCAGGAAAGCAACCCCACCACCTGGAAGCTGGCCGCGATGAACATGGCCATTCGTGGCCTGGACTTCAACTTCGGCGGCGGCCCGGCAGATACCCTGCTGAACGATCTGCACCCCGATCTGCGCGCCGACTACGTGATGGCCAACCCGCCCTTCAATATGAAGGAATGGTGGAACGAGAAGCTCGCCAACGACCCGCGCTGGCTGGTGGGTACGCCCCCGCAAGGCAACGCCAACTTCGCCTGGCTGCAGCACATGCTCTACCACCTGGCCCCCACCGGCAGCATGGCGCTGCTGCTGGCCAATGGTTCGATGAGCAGCAACACCAACAACGAAGGCGAAATCCGCAAGCAATTGGTAGAGCGCGACTATGTGGAATGCATGGTCGCTTTGCCCGGCCAGTTGTTTACCAACACGCAGATTCCCGCCTGCATCTGGTTCTTAACCCGCGACAAGGCCAACGGCTTTAACCTCGACAAGAAAAAGCGCGACCGCCGTGGCCAGTTCCTGTTTATCGACGCCCGCCAGCTCGGCTATATGAAAGACCGCGTGCTGCGCGACTTTACCCTGGATGACATCCAGAAGATCGCCGACACCTTCCACGCCTGGCAGCACGGCGAGGGCTATGCTGACGTGCCGGGCTTCTGCTACTCCGCCTCGTTGGACGATATCCGCAGGCACGAGCATGTGCTAACGCCGGGGCGCTATGTGGGTGCCGAGGAGCAGGAGGTCGACGGTGAAGCCTTTGCCGACAAGATGGCGCGGCTAACGGCGCAGTTGGCGGAGCAGTTTGCAGAAAGCGCCAAACTGGAGGAAGAAATCAGGAAGAATTTGGCGGGGGTCGGCTATGGCATCTGATACCCAGCTCACACCTTATGGAGAATTCTCAGTCTCGCTAATTGGCAGCCGGCTCGCAGATTTGTGTCTTGCTGACGGCGTTCAGACTGGGCCTTTCGGCAGCCAGTTGCATCAAGAGGACTATGTAGAGGACGGAACGCCAATCATCACAGTGGAGCACCTTGGTGAGAACCGGATTCTTCATCAGAACCTACCACGGGTCTCAGAAGAAGATAGGCTGAGACTGGCTAAATACAGCCTACGAACAGGCGATATCGTGTTTAGTCGGGTCGGATCGGTGGATCGAAGGGCAATCGTTCGTGAAGCTGAGAACGGATGGCTCTTCTCAGGCCGATGCCTGAGGGTGAGACCCGACCCTGAAAAGCTCGATCCATTGTGGCTTTCATATTTCTTCGGACTACCGACTTTTAAGCAGTACATCCGTGGAATTGCTGTTGGTGCGACGATGCCGTCGATCAACACAAAGATTCTGAGCGATGTGTCCATCTATTTCCCTGGGCTTTCTCAGCAACGCTATATCGCGACGCTCTTGGCGTCCCTTGATGACAGAATCGAACTCAACCGCCGCATCAACCAAACCCTCGAAGCCATGGCGCAAGCCCTGTTCAAATCCTGGTTTGTCGATTTCGACCCGGTCAAAGCTAAGATCGCCGCCAGGCTTGAGGGCCGCGACCCGCTGCGCGCCGCGATGAGCACCATCAGCGGCAAGGCAGATGCCGAACTCGATGCGCTGCCGCCCGAGCAATACGAGCAGCTCGCCGCCACCGCCGTGCTGTTTCCGGATGAGATGGAAAAGTCGGAGTTGGGTGAGATTCCGAGGGGGTGGGGATTCAAATCGGTTGCGGATATCGCCCAATTCACCAGCGGAAAGGTCGATGTCTCGTTATTGAGCGAAGACCTCTACGTCTCCACTGAAAACATGCTTGAAAACAGAGCCGGTGTAACTCGCGCCACTTCGCTGCCCTCTGTGGCTAGCGTGCCAAGTTTCAAGACGGGCCATATTCTTATTTCTAACATTCGGCCTTACTTCAAAAAAATTTGGATGGCACGCTTTGATGGCGGACGATCCCCCGATGTATTGGCTTTTGAACCTACAGATCCACAGCGGGCCGAATTCCTATACAACTTGCTGTACCAAGATGCGTTCTTTGAGTTCATGACGCGTACAGCCAAAGGCGCCAAGATGCCTCGCGGGGACAAGGACGCCATCATGGGTTGGAGGTTTCCATGCCCAAATGAGCCTCTTATGGTTGTCTTTTCAGAAAAAGTCAGACCGCACTACGCTCACATCGAAGGCTTGGTTTCACAAAGCAAGTCGCTGACCGAACTGCGCGACACCCTCCTTCCCAAACTCCTTTCCGGCGAGTTGTCGGTTGAAACGCTGGCCGAACAAGCAGGGATCGCTTGATGGATATCAAAAAGCTCCGCGAAAGCAAGCTGATCGTGGATAAAGTCGAGGAGGCCTTGCAGCAGGCCTATTCGGCGAATCAGGCGTTCAATGCGCTGCTGGATGAAGCAGAGCCGCTGTCGTTTAAAAGTTTGCGTGACCCGGAGCATGAGTACCTGGTTAAGGTCAGCGATGTCCTGTTTTGGGCTGAGCGCGACGCCTATCTGGATGAGCTGGAACACTGGGAGGGGCAGTGCCAGGTCAATCAACATGAGGCGGCGGCCACCTTTATCAAAAGTTCAGATCAGCAAGCCGTCTTTCTTGATCTGGTGGATGCCATTCGCTTTGGGCGCATTGCGCCCTTTGTCGGGGCGGGGCTTTCCAAGCCTTGCGGGTATCCAATGTGGGGCGAGGCACTGCGCAAGATCGCACAAAAGCTCGGTGGCCTGGATGTGCAGGACATCGAGCCGCTGATGGCGCAGTACGACTACCTGCAAGCCGCACAAGTGCTGCACGATACAGATGCTGAAATTGTGCGGCATTTCATTAAGACCGAGTTTCGCCAGCGCGGGGCAATCAATGGGCCGGTCACGCTGCTGCCCGAACTCGCCAACGGCTGCATCGTCACCACCAACTTCGATACGGTTATCGAGGACCTGTTTCGCGAAAAAGGGCAGCCGCTGGACGGCTACATGCACGGCATGCAGGCGGGTAATAACTTCGTGCAGCGGCTGTTGCGCGGGGAGCGTTGCATCCTCAAGCTGCATGGCGACGCCGGGCAGGCCAACACCCATGTGTTCACCCAGGTGCAATATCAGGAGGCCTACGGTGGCGCCGCCGGCGCGCCGTTCGCGTTCCAAAGCCAGTTGCCCAGGGCGCTTCGGCAAATCTTTATCAGCCACTCGTTGTTGTTTTTGGGCTGTAGCCTGGAGCAGGACAAGACGCTCGATCTGTTCAAGTCAGTGGTCGATGAAGCCGCGTTTGAAATCCCAGATCACTTTGCCCTGCTCAATGAACCCGCCACAGCGCAAGATCGCGCCCGCAAGGAAGCTCGCCTGCTGCAGCTAAAGATTCGCCCGCTCTGGTACTCGACCCCCCACGATGCGGAGGGCGCGCCGGATCACAGCCTGCTGGAGCAGATTCTCAGGCTAGCCATCGCCGTAGCGCGTAGACAGGTGGTGTTTGCATGAGCACCTCACCCGCACAAATCGATATCTGGCGCGGCCTCGCCTGCGAAACCCAGAACCTCGAGTTCAAAGAGGCGGGCAATCAGTACGACACGCGCAAGCTGTGCCGCTACTGCGTAGCCATTGCCAACGAGGGCGGCGGGCATCTGGTGCTCGGTATTACGGATAAACCACCGCGCGCCGTGGTGGGCAGCCAGGCGTTTCCCGACACCCAGGACATCGCCGAAAAGCTGTTTCATTGGGTGGGTTTTCGCGTCGATGTAGAGGCCGTTGCTCACCCGAATGGGCGGGTCGTGGTGTTCAGTATTCCGGCGCGGCCCAAGGGCACGGCCTACCACCATGATGGCGCCTACCTGATGCGCTCCGGCGAAGAGCTGGTGCCGATGAGCGAGGATCAGCTGCGCAAGATTTTCGCGGAAGGCCAGCCCAGCTGGCTGGAGAACCCTTCGCTCAAGGATGTATCCGCGCAAGATGTGGTGCAGTTGCTCGATACCCAGACCTTCTTCGACTTGATGCGTTTGCCTTATCCCACCGATCAGGAGGGAGTGCTGGCTCGCTTGCTGGATGAACGCCTGATCGAGCGCACCTCGGCTGGCTTCAACATCTTGCATATCGGTGCGGTGCTGCTGGCCAAGAACATGCGGCACTTCCCCGACATCAGCCGAAAGGCGGCGCGGGTGATCCTCTATGCCGGTGAGTCGAAGATGCAGACTCTCTCTGATGTGACCGACGAAAAGGGCTATGCCGTAGGCTTTGCCGGGCTGGTGCAGTACGTGATGGGCAAGTTGCCGCAGAACGAGGTGATCGAGGGGGCGATTCGCAAAGAGGTCAAACTGCTGCCCGAAGTGGTGGTGCGAGAGCTGCTCGCCAATGCGCTGATCCACCAGGACTTCGACATGGGCGGCACCTCTCCCGTGGTGGAGGTCTTCAGCAATCGGGTGGAGATCTCCAACCCAGGAGAGCCCATCGTGCCGGTTGAGCGCTTTATCGACGGCTACCAGTCCCGTAATGAGCGGTTAGCCGACCTGATGCGCCGATTCGGAATTTGCGAAGAAAAGAGCAGCGGCATTGACCGGGTGATCGAAGCGGCCGAGTTGATGCAGCTGCCGGCCCCCGAATTTTTAACCAGCCACCGCCGCACCATTGTGGTGATCCACGGCCCCCGTTCGTTCCGCGACATGAATGGCAGCGACAGGGTTCGCGCCTGTTACCAACACTGTGTCTTGCAGTACGTGTTGCGCAAGCAGATGACCAATCAGTCTCTGCGCGAACGCTTTGGCCTATCTGAGGGCAGTAGCAACACGATTTCGCAGATCATTACCGCGACCATGGAACAGGGGTTGGTCAAGAGCGACCCGAACGCGCCGGATTCCAGACGCTATGCGCGGTATATCCCGGCATGGGCGTAGTCGTCATTTCATCGCAAATCGATCCCGGTCAGCGATCAACATCCAACCAATTGATTTATATGGATTTTCTTATTTCATCACAAACCAGGGCGTTTGCCAGCTAGCCCGGGAAGGCGTAAGGGTTTCACATGTTGAACGAACAGCAACTCGAAGAACTGTGCCTGAGCTGGTTCCAGCAGGTTGGCTGGCGATTTGCGCACGGCCCGGATATTGCGCCGGATAGCAGCAGCCCCGAGCGTACCGATTACCGCGATGTGGTCTTGCGTGAGCGCCTGCTGGCCGCACTGGCGCGGATCAACCCGCAGATTCCGGCTGCCGCCCTTGAGCAGGCCGTGCATGCGCTGCAGACGGTGAGCGAGCCACAGATGGTGGTGCGCAACCGCAATGTGCACCGCTTGTTGCTCGGCGGTGTGGCGGTGACGTTTGAGGTCGGCGAGCAGAAGAAGCAGGACTGGGTGTACTTCATCGACTTTGCCCAACCCAGCAACAACGACTTTCTGGTGGTGAACCAATTCACCATCGCCGGCACTCGGCAACCGCGCCGGCCCGACCTGATCGCCTTCGTCAATGGCCTGCCGCTGGCGGTGGTGGAGTTGAAGAACCCCGCCAACGAACAAACGGATGTTTGGGACGCCTTTAACCAGCTGCAGACCTACAAGGATGAGATCGGCGATCTGTTCAACAGCAACGCCGCCCTGGTGGTGAGTGATGGCTGGACGGCGCGGGTGGGTTCGCTCACCGCGAATGCCGAACGCATGTTGCCCTGGCGCACCGTGACCAGCGAAGACGACCGGCCGCGCCTGCAGATGGAGCTGGAAACGGTGGTACGCGGCTTCTTCAAGCCCGAGTTGTTTCTGGATTACCTGCGGCACTTCGTGTTGTTCGAGCAGGATGGCGACCGCATCGTCAAGAAGATTGCCGGCTATCACCAGTTTCATGCGGTGCGCGAGGCCGTGCGCGCCACGGTGATTGCCTCCCAGAATGCGGATAAAGGCATGCTGGAGGTCCACGAAGAGCGTGCCACCTATGCCAAGGAGGTGCAGCCGGGCTCACGCAAAGCGGGGGTGGTGTGGCACACGCAGGGCTCGGGCAAGAGCATCACCATGGCCTGCTATGCGGGCAAGCTGTTGCAGCAGCCTGAGATGAAGAACCCCACATTGGTTGTCGTGACCGACCGCAATGACCTGGATGGCCAGTTATTCGCCACCTTCTGCGCCGCCAGTGACTTGCTCAAGACCACCCCACAGCAAGCCGGCGACCGCGATGAGCTGCGCGCGATGCTGGCTTCACGCGAGGCGGGCGGGATCATCTTCACCACGGTGCAAAAGTTCGCGCTGCAGGAGGATGAAGAGCAGCACCCATTGCTCTCTGATCGCACCAATATCGTGGTGATTTCCGATGAGGCCCATCGCAGCCAGTACGGCAGCAAAGGCCGGTTGGACACCAAAACCGGCAAGTATGTGTTCGGCTATGCCAAACATCTGCGCGACGCCTTGAAAAACGCCACCTTCCTGGGTTTTACAGGCACGCCCATTGCCTTGGAAGACCGCGATACCCGCGAGGTGTTTGGTGACTACGTCAGCATCTACGACATTCAGGATGCCGTGGATGATGGCGCAACAGTGCCGATCTTCTACGAAAGCCGGCTGGCCAAGCTGGATGTCAACCAAGCCGACATCGACACGCTCAATGAGCAGATTGAAGAGGTCGTTGAAGACGAAGAAGACATCGTCAGCCGCGAAAAAACCAAAGGCGAGTGGGCCGCACTGGAAAAGCTGGTGGGTTCAGAACCGCGCCTGCAGCAAGTGGCGCGTGACCTGATCAAGCACTTCGAGGCGCGCGTCGCTGTGGCAGACGGCAAGGCCATGATCGTGTGCATGAGTCGCGACATCTGCGCCCATCTCTACAACGCCATCGTAGATTTGCGCCCGGACTGGCACAGCGACGACCCCGAGCAAGGGGCTATCAAGATCGTGATGACCGGCTCGGCTGCTGACAAGGCTCTGCTGCAGCCGCACCTGTACAGCAAGCAGGTGAAGAAACGGCTGGAAACTCGCTTTAAAGATGTGAAAGACCCGCTGAAGCTGGTGATCGTGCGCGACATGTGGCTGACGGGCTTTGATGCGCCGTGTTGCCACACCATGTACATCGACAAGCCCATGAAAGGGCATAACCTGATGCAGGCCATTGCCCGGGTCAACCGGGTGTTTAAGAACAAGCCTGGCGGCTTGGTGGTCGATTACATCGGCATCGCCAACGAGCTGAAAGCGGCGCTGAAGACCTATACCGATGCCAAAGGTAAGGGCGACCCCACGCACAACGCTGCTGAAGCATTGGCTGTGCTGTTGGAGAAGATGGATATCGTGCGAGGCATGATGCACGGCTTCGACTACCGCGCATTTGAGACCCGGCCGCTCGAACTACTGGTGCCCGTTGCCAACCATATTCTGGGACTGAAGGACGGGAAAACACGTTTCCTCGACACCATGCTGGCGGTGACTAAGGCCTTTTCGTTGTGTGGCACGTTGGATGAAGCCGCGCCACTGCGTAAGGAAATTGCCTTCTTCTCGGCCATCAAAGCGGCCATTAGCAAGTTCACCACTGTGGATAAGAAGCGCAGCGATGCCGAGAAGAACAGCGCGCTGAAGCAGATTCTGGACAATGCCATCATCGCGGATGGCGTGGACGATATTTTTGCGTTGGCCGGGCTGGATAAGCCCAACATCGGCCTGCTCTCGGATGAGTTCCTGGAGGACGTGCGGCAGATGGAAAGCCGCAACCTAGCCGTGGAGCTGCTGGAAAAACTGTTGCGTGACGAAGTTAAGGCGCGCGCCCGCAACAACGTAGTGCAAGAAAAAAAGTACGGCGACCGCTTGCTGGAGACATTGCGCAAGTATCACAACCGCGCAGTCGAGACGGCGCAGGTAATCGAAGAACTAATCCAGATGGCCAAGGAGTTTCAGGCCGTACTGGAGCGCGAGGCTACGCTGGGTCTGGGCCAAGACGAAATAGCCTTCTACGACGCACTGGCCAATAACGAGAGCGCCGTGCGTGAGCTGGGCGATGACATCCTGAAGAAGATCGCCGTCGAGATCACGGAAAAGCTGCGGGCCAGCACCACGGTGGACTGGCAGGTGCGCGAGAGCGTGCGCGCTCGGCTGCGGATATTGGTCCGGCGCTGCTTGCAGAGGTGGAAGTACCCGCCCGACCAACAGGCCGATGCGGTCGAGCTGGTGCTCAAGCAGGCGGAGTCGCTATCGAACGAGTGGTCGAAGTGACGCTGCAAGCTGGCCTCTGGAATAATTCATCACTCATCCTAGTCTGACTAACGCTTGGAATATCCATGAGCATCACCCTCTACGGCATCAAGGCCTGCGACACCATGAAGAAGGCCCGCACCTGGCTCGACGAGCAGGGCGTGAGCTACAGCTTCCACGACTACAAGGCCTCCGCCATCGACCGCGCGAGCCTGGAAAAATGGTGCGCCGAGCATGGCTGGGAGAAGATCCTCAATCGCGCCGGCACCACCTTCCGCAAGCTGGACGAGGCGCAAAAGGCCGACCTGGATCAGGACAAGGCCATCGCCCTGATGCTGGCCCAGCCCTCGATGATCAAGCGCCCGGTCCTCGACCTGGGCGAGCGCACCCTGGTCGGCTTCAAGCCGGAACTCTATTCCGCCGCGCTGGCCTGATGCCGCGCCCCACCCCACTTCGCAAAAGGAACACGATATGACCGCATCCCTGTTCAGCCTGGCCTTCGGTGTCGGCACCCAGAACCGCCAGGGCGCCTGGCTGGAAGTCTTCTACGCCCAGCCGCTGCTCGACCCGGCCGCCGAGCTGGTCGCCATCGTGACCGCCAAGCTGGGCTACAGCGGCGGCAACCAGGCCATCGCCATCAGCACCACCCAGGCCGGCGAACTGGCCGGCGCCCTCAAGGGCGTAGACGCCACCCAGGCCGCCCTGCTCACCCGCCTGGCCGAGAGCCACAAGCCGCTGGTGGTGACCCTGCTGGCCGAAGACGCCGCGCTGACCTCCACCCCCGAGGCCTACCTCAAGCTGCACCTGCTGTCGCACCGCCTGTCCAAGCCGCACGGCCTGAACCTGACCGGCATCTTCCCGCTGCTGCCCAACCTGGCCTGGACCAGCCAGGGCGCCGTCGACCTGGGCGAGCTGGCCGAGCGCCAGCTGGAAGCCCGCCTGAAGGGCGAGCTGCTGGAAGTCTTCTCGGTGGACAAGTTCCCCAAGATGACCGACTACGTGGTGCCGGCCGGCGTACGCATCGCCGACAGCGCGCGCGTGCGCCTGGGCGCCTACATCGGCGAAGGCACCACCGTGATGCACGAGGGCTTCGTCAACTTCAACGCCGGCACCGCCGGCCCGGGCATGATCGAGGGCCGCGTCTCCGCCGGCGTGTTCGTCGGCAAGGGCTCGGACCTGGGCGGCGGCTGCTCGACCATGGGCACCCTGTCCGGCGGCGGCAACATCGTGATTTCCGTCGGCGAAGGCTGCCTGATCGGCGCCAACGCCGGCATCGGCATCCCGCTGGGCGACCGCAACACCGTGGAGTCCGGCCTGTACGTCACCGCCGGCACCAAGGTCGCCCTGCTCGACGAGGCCAACAATCTGGTCAAGGTGGTCAAGGCCCGCGAGCTGGCCGGCCAGCCGGACCTGCTGTTCCGCCGCAACTCGCAGACCGGCGCGGTGGAATGCAAGACCAACAAGACCGCCATCGAACTCAACGAGGCGCTGCACGCGCATAACTAAGAGGCAGCGACAAGCTGCAAGCCACAAGCGGCGAGTAGCCGCGGTTCCGACTTGCAGCTTGCGGCTTGAGGCTTATGGCTCTTAATTCCCCCTGGCGCGCCGACTTCCCCGGCATCCTCGCCCTCGAAGCCGAAGGCCAGACCTATCTCGACAGCGCCGCCACCGCGCAGAAGCCGCAGGCCATGCTGGACAGCCTGCTCGGCTACTACGCCAGTGGCGCCGCCAATGTGCACCGCGCCCAACACCTGCCCGGCGAGCGCGCTACCCGCGCCTTCGAGGCCACCCGCGACAAGGCCGCCGCCTGGCTGGGCGCCGCCAGCCGCGAGGAAATCATCTTCACTCGCGGCAGCACCGAGGCGCTGAATCTGCTGGCCTATGGCCTGGAGCACCTACTGCAGCCCGGTGACGAGATCGTCGTCAGCGCCCTCGAGCACCACGCCAACCTGCTGCCCTGGCAGCAGCTGGCGCGGCGCCTGGGCCTCAGGCTGGTGGTGCTGCCGCTGGACGACGACGGCACTATCGACCTGGCCCAGGCCGCCGCGCTGATCGGCCCGCGCACCCGCCTGCTGGCGGTGTCGCAGCTGTCCAATGTGCTGGGGCGCTGGCAGCCGGTCGCCGAGCTGATCGCCCTGGCCCGCGCCCAGGGCGCCCTGAGCGTGGTCGACGGCGCTCAGGGCGTCGTTCACGGCCGCCACGATGTACGGGCGATAGGCTGCGACTTCTATGTCTGCTCCGCGCACAAGCTCTACGGTCCGGACGGCGTCGGCCTGCTCTACGGCCGTGGCGAGGCGCTGGCCCAGCTGCGCCACTGGCAGTTCGGCGGCGAGATGGTGCTGCAGGCCGACTACCAGGAGGCGCGCTTCCGCCCCGCGCCACTGGGCTTCGAGGCCGGCACCCCGCCGATCTCGGCGGTGATCGCCCTGGGCGCGACGCTGGACTACCTGAGCGACCTGGACGCCGCAGCCGTGGCCGGCCACGAGGCCGCCCTGCATGCCAAGCTGCTGGCCGGCCTGGCCGCGCGCGACGGCATCCGTCTGCTCGGCGCACCACAGGTGGCGCTGGCCAGCTTCGGCGTGGACGGCGTGCACGGCGCCGACCTGGCCCATTTGCTGACCGAACAGGGCATCGCCGTGCGCAACGGCCATCACTGCGCCATGCCGCTGCTCAAGCACCTGGGCCTGCCCGGCGCCCTGCGCGTGTCGCTCGGCCTGTACAACGACGGCGAGGATCTGGAGCGCTTCTTCACCGCCCTGGACAAGGCCCTGGAGCTGCTGCGATGACAGGCTACAGGGGTAGGAGCGAGCGCTGCTCGCGAATAAGGATCACGGCAAGCGCTTCGCGAGCAGAGCTCGCTCCTACGCGGGTGACACCGGCATGACACTCCCCTCTGCCGCCCAGCAAGCCCTCGACGCCTTCGCCGCCTGCCCCGGCTGGGAACAGCGCGCGCGCCTGCTGATGCAGTGGGGCGAGCGCCTGCAACCGCTGACGGAGGCGGAACGTAGCGACAGCAACCGGGTGCACGGCTGCGAGAGCCAGGTGTGGCTGGTCGGCGAGAAGCATGATGACCGCTGGCGCTTTCGCGCCGCCAGCGATGCCCGCCTGATCCGCGGCCTGCTGGCCGTGCTGCTGGCGCGCGTCGATGGCCTCAGCCACGCCGAACTGGCCGCGCTCGACCTGGCCGACTGGTTCGCCCAGCTCGGTCTCGCCCGCCAGCTCTCGCCCTCGCGCAGCAACGGCCTCAATGCCGTGCTGCAACGCATGCGCGAGCTGGCGAGCGGCTGATCAGCGCCGCCAGGCCTCGAACAGGGCGAACTCCCAGCGGCGCATCGCCAGCACCAGGGTGTAACCCTCGCGCTCGGCCTCGGCCAGCTTCTGGTCGGCCAGATGCTGTTGGGCAAACTCTTGGGCCAGCCGTTGCAATCGCTCGACGAAGGAAGGCGCCAGCGCCCGGCTGATGCGGCCGTGCACCAGCAGTAGACCCTCGTCGTCACCGGCGAAGCTGCCGGCGTAGTAGTCCTGCAGCGCCTGCTTGCGGAAATAACGCATCACCGGCCCGTCGGGTTGCCAGCGAAAGGTCTTGGCCAGCTTGAGGCGATAGCGGTTCAGCGGCTTGAGCTCGATCACGCCCAGGCGGTCCAGATGGATCAACGCCCGTATCGCCTGCGCATCGCTCAGCCGGTAGGTCGCGACGATCTGCTCGAAGGTCCATTGGCTGAGCACGCAGATGGCCACCAGCAACAGCTGCTCGTCGGCGACCACGGCCTGCTCCTGCTCCAGGCTGAGGCTGCCGAGCAGCGGCTGGGCATCGACCACCTGGCGAGCCAGGTCGGCGAAGTCCAGCTGCAGCACGCGACAGATCGCGTCCACCCGCGACAGCGGCATATCCGCCCTGGCCAGCATGCGCTTGACGTTGGACTCGGACATGCCCAGCTCGCGGGCCAGGTCCGCATAGGTGAGCTGCCGCGCTTTCAGCTCGCGCTTGATGATGTCGATCAGATCCGTGGTAGCGCCCACAAGTATCTCCATACTGAACTCAGGCGACACTTATACGCCACTCAGCATTACCAGGAGAGACTTTTCCAAGCTTGCCCAACAGACTGCCTGCACAGCCAACCGATGGAGCAGGCCATGCACGCACAGACCCCAGCCCGCAAACTCGACGCCGGCACTCAGGCACTCGGCCTGTTCGGCCTTTGCCTGGCGCTGATCGCCGCCTGCGGCCCCTCGCTCGCGCAGCCGCCGCTGTACCACGACTTCGCCGACCAGCACACCCTGCTCGGCATCCCCCATGCGCTGGACGTGCTCAGCAACCTGCCCTTCCTGCTACTTGGCCTGCTCGGCCTGGGCCGTCTGCAGCGCATCGCCGAACCGCGCTGGCGCAGCCTGGCCCTGCTCCTGAGCCTGGGCCTGCTCGGCACCTGCCTCGGCTCTGGCGTCTACCATCTCGCCCCTGGCGATAGCGGGCTGCTGTATGACCGTCTCGGCATGCTGGTGCTGTTCGCCGCCATACTCGGGCTGGCCGCGGCCGATCGCCTGGGCTTTGCCGCGGCGCGCCTGGCGCTGGGCGGAGTGCTGCTGGGTGGCGCGGCCAGCCTGTGGGCCTGGTGGGCACTCGGCAACCTGCTGCCCTGGGTCGTGCTGCAGGCCGGCGGCATGCTGATGCTGCTGGCCCTGGCCTTCTGCCGCCCGCTGCGCTCGGGCTACGCACTGCGCCTCGAGCTGTGTCTCGCCTGCTATGTCCTGGCCAAACTGTGCGAACTGGCCGATGTGCAGTTGTTCCACCCGAGCGGCGAGCTGCTGTCCGGACACAGCCTCAAGCACCTGTTCGCCGGCCTGGCCGTACTCCCCCTGCTGCTGCCGTTGGTGGCTAACGGCCGGGCCGCCACCTGTCGGCATTGCCGCTAAAGAGAGCCTGCTGCAGGCGACGCAGCTCGCCGCGCCGGGCGAACTCCGCCAGCCGCGCGTTGAACTGCTGCAACAGCGCCCGCGCATGCGGGTCGTCCTTGCGGAACAGCAGGCGCAGCGGTTCGGTGTTCAGGTAGCGCGGATGATGGGTGATGGCCAGGCGCTGCTCGGGCGAGAACAGGCTGTGCAGCAGGGCATAGCCGACCGCGCGATCCTGCGGGTGCAGGTCGACCCGGCCCAGCTCCAGCAGGCGGAAGGCGGTTTCCTCCTTGCTGCTCTGCTCGATCTGCAGGGCCCCATCTTGCACCGCCCGGTCGAACTGCGGGCCATAGGAGTAGCCGAGCGTGGTGGCGATCCGCAGCCCTCGCAGGTCCTGCAGGCTCTCCCAGTCGAACGTCCGGTCCTTGCGATGGAACAGCACTATCTCGCCGCTCACCAGGGGCTCGCTGCAGGCGGCATAGTCCTGGCGGGCGGGGGTGCAGCTGTAGGGCATGATGGCGTCGAGGGCGCCCTGCTGCAGCATCAGCACATTGCGGTCCCAGGGGTAGAAGGAGAACTCGACCCGGTAACCGGCCTCGGCGAACACCGCGTCGACCAGCCGCGCCAGGGCACCGGCGTCCGCCCTGCCCTGGTCGACGTAGGGCCGCCAGTCGCCGGTGCCGACGCGCACCACCTGCTCCGCCGATAACGGCGGGATGATCGACGACAGCACAGCCAGCAACAGGACCCTAAGCACGCAGAGGAGCACCTTGTTGATACCTCTGAAGACCACTAACCCGTGAAGACACGCCTACATAGCCAGCCTAGCCAAGACGCCGTCGGTCAGTCGGCGGCGGCTGACCGACGGCGCTCGGCCGGGCGCCGCGCGCCGGCCACCAGCTTGTCGACGATGCGCGCGGCGGCGACCATGCCGAAACTGGCGGTGACCATCATCACCGCGCCGAAGCCGCCGGCGCAGTCGAGCCTGACGCCCTCGCCGACGAAGCCCTTGGCCTGGCACACCGTGCCGTCCGGCTTGGGATAGCGCAGCTGCTCGGTGGAGAACACGCAGGGCACGCTGTAGCTGCGCCCCGGCGTGCGCGAGAAGCCGTAGTCGCGGCGCAGCAGGCTGCGCACCTTGGCCGCCAGCGGGTCGTTGAAAGTCTTGTTGAGGTCGGCGACCTGGATCTGCGTCGGGTCGACCTGGCCGCCGGCGCCGCCGGTGGTGACGATCTGGATCTTGCGCCGCTTGCACCAGGCGATCAGCGCCGCCTTGGCCGCCACGCTGTCGATGCAGTCGATCACCCCGTCGAGCTGCTCGCCGATGTACTCGGCCATGGTCTCGCGGGTGACGAAGTCGGCCACCGCGTGCACCACGCAGGCCGGGTTGATGGCGCGGATGCGCGCGGCCATCTCCTCGACCTTGGCCTTGCCCACCGCGCCCTCGACGGCATGCACCTGGCGGTTGGTGTTGGTGATGCAGACGTCGTCCAGATCGAACAGGGAAATCTCGCCCACCCCGGAACGGGCCAGGGCCTCGGCCGCCCAGGAGCCCACGCCGCCGATGCCGACCACCGCCACATGGGCCGCCGCCAGGCGCTGCAGGCCCTCGCTGCCGTAGAGCCGGGCTATGCCACCGAACCGCTGATCGTCTGTCGCCATCGCACACCTCGCAAACCGGCCGGCATTATAAGCCTCACGGCGCCTTGGCTATAGTTTTGGGATGCCTGCCTAGTGTGCTGTCTCGGAAATACGTTCAAGAACGGGTGAGTGGATTTTTCTGCCAGCCAAGGCGCCGCGACGAGTCATGGCAGGGCTATGGCGAGGAGTGGCAACGCAGGATGGCGGGAAAAGACGCCAGCCGAATTGAACAGCTATTTTCGGGACAGTACACCAGAGCCTGCCATGCGCAACTTCAGCTACTACAACCCGACCCGCATCCTGTTCGGCGCCGGCCAGATCGCCAGCCTGGCCCAGCTCATTCCCGGCGGCAGCCGGGTGCTGGTCACCCACGGCGGCGGCAGCATCCTGCAGAACGGTGTGTGGCAGCAGGTCGAGCAGGCCCTGGCCGGGCACTGGATCAGTCGCTTCGCCGGCATCGAGGCCAATCCGCAGTACGCCACCCTGCTGCGCGCCGCCGCGCAGGGCCGCCGCGAGCGCTGCGACTTCGTCCTGGCGGTCGGCGGCGGCTCGGTGATCGACGGCAGCAAGTTCGTCGCCGCCGTACTGGCCTACCCCGGCGAGCCCTTCGACCTGCTCAGCGGCACGCCGATCCGCCGCGCCCTGCCGCTGGGCTGCGTGCCGACCCTGGCCAGCGGCGCGGAAAGCACCCCGCACGGCGTGCTGCACCATGCCGGGCTGCAGGCCCGCCTGCCCTTCTCCGGCGCCTGCCTGCACCCGCGTTTCGCCATCCTCGACCCCTGCACCAGCTTCAGCCTGCCGCCGCGCCAGCTCGGCCACGGCGTGGTCGCCAGTTTCTGCCACTGCCTGGAGCGCTACCTGGCCGGCTCCGGCGAGACGGCCCTGCAGGACCGCCAGGCCGAGGCGCTGCTGCTGACCCTGCTGGAGCAGGGCCCGCTGGCCCTGGCCGAACCGGACAACTACGAGGCGCGCGCCCAGCTGATGTGGTGCGCCAGCCAGATCCACGGCGGGCTGTTCGCCTGCGGCCTGCAGCGCGACGGCAGCCTGCGCCGCCTCGGCCATGCGCTGAGCCTGCTCTATCACCTGGACCAGGCGCAGAGCCTGGCCCTGCTGCTGCCGGCCCTGCTCGCCGAGGACAACGGCGGGCGCCGGGCGCGCCTGCTGCAATACGCCGAGCGGGTCTGGGGCGTGCGCAAGGGCAGCCCGCAGACGCGCATCGCCGCCGCCATAGCCGCCAGCGAGGGCTTCCTGCGCCGCATGGGCGTGGCCACGCACCTGGCCGAGCACGGCCTGGACGCGGAAACCCTGCCCCAGGTGCTGGCCCTGCTGCAGCACCAGAGCGCCGCCGGCGAGCGCCGCGAGATCGACCTGCAGCTGTGCGAGCGCCTGCTGCTGCGCGCCCTCTGAGCGGTGCTATACAGGCTATCGGGCGCGGAGTAGCATGCGCGCCGATCGGCGCTCGCCGCCCCTTTCCCGACCCCCTTCGAAGCAGCCATGCCAACGCGCAAACTCGGTCTCAACCTGGTGATCATAGTCGCGGTCGCCGCCCTGATCACCGGTCTGTGGGCACTGTACAACCGCCCCGTCAGCGCCCCGGACTGGCCGGAGCAGATTTCCGGCTACTCCTTCTCGCCCTTCCGCGCCGGGCAGAACCCGCAGCAGGGCATTTACCCCAGCGATGGGCAGATTCGCGCCGACCTGGAGCTGCTCACCCGGCAGACCGACAACATCCGCACCTACTCGGTGGACGGCAAGCTGGCGGACATCCCGCGCCTGGCCGAGGAGTTCGGCCTGCGCGTGACCCTGGGCATCTGGATCGGCACGGACCTCGAGCGCAACGAGCGGGAGATCGCCAAGGCCATCGAGATCGCCAACGACTCGCGCAGCGTGGTCCGCGTGGTGGTGGGCAACGAGGCCCTGTTCCGCCGCGAGATCGAGGTCGACGCCCTGATCGCCTACCTCGACCGGGTGCGCGCCGCGGTCAAGGTGCCGGTGACCACCTCCGAGCAGTGGCACATCTGGCAGGAGCACCCTGAGCTGGCCGAGCATGTCGACCTGGTCGCCGCCCACGTGCTGCCCTACTGGGAATTCGTGCCCATGGAGGACTCCACCGAGTTCGTCCTGGAGCGGGCCAAGGACCTGAAGAAGCTGTTCCCGAAGAAGCCGCTGCTGCTGTCCGAAGTGGGCTGGCCGAGCAACGGCCGCACCCGCGGCGGCGCCGAGGCGGACCAGGCCGAGCAGGCCATCTACCTGCGCACCCTGGTCAACGCGCTGAACGCCAAGGGCTACAACTACTTCGTCATCGAGGCCTTCGACCAGCCGTGGAAGGCCAGCGACGAAGGCTCGGTGGGCGCCTACTGGGGCGTGTACAACCTCGACCGCCAGGCCAAGTTCGCCTTCGAGGGCCCGGTGGTGGCCATCCCGCAGTGGCGCCTGCTGGCCGTGGCCTCGGTGGTCATGGGCCTGCTGGCCCTGGCCCTGATGCTGATCGACGGCAGCGCCCTGCGCCAGCGCGGGCGCACCTTCCTCACCCTGGTCGCCTTCGTCGGCGGCTCGGCCCTGGTGTGGATCGCCTACGACTACAGCCAGCAGTACAGCACCTGGTTCAGCCTGACCGTCGGCGGACTGCTGGGCATCGGCGCGCTGGGCGTGTTCATCGTCCTGCTCACCGAGGCCCACGAGCTGGCCGAGACGGCCTGGGTGCGCAGCCGGCGCCGGGCCTTCCTGCCGGTGCTGACCGATACCGCCTACCGGCCCAAGGTGTCGATCCACGTGCCCTGCTACAACGAACCGCCGCAGATGGTGAAGCAGACCCTGGATGCCCTGGCGGCCCTGGACTACCCCGACTACGAAGTCATCATCATCGACAACAACACCAAGGACCCGGCCGTCTGGCAGCCGGTCGAGGCCTACTGCGAGCAGCTCGGCCCGCGTTTCCGCTTCTTCCACGTCGCCCCGCTGGAAGGCTTCAAGGGCGGCGCGCTGAACCATATCCTGCCGTACACCGCGGCGGACGCCGAAGTGGTGGCGGTGATCGACTCCGACTACTGCGTCGACCGCAACTGGCTCAAGCACATGGTGCCGCACTTCCGCGACCCGAAGATCGCCGTGGTGCAGTCGCCGCAGGACTACCGCGACGGCGACGAGAGCAGCTTCAAGAAGCTCTGCTACGCCGAGTACAAGGGCTTCTTCCATATCGGCATGGTCACCCGCAACGACCGCGACGCGATCATCCAGCACGGCACCATGACCATGATCCGGCGCAGCGTGATGGACGAGCTGAAATGGGCCGACTGGACCATCTGCGAGGACGCCGAACTGGGCCTGCGCGTGTTCGAGAAGGGCTATTCGGCCGCCTACGCCCACCAGAGCTACGGCCGCGGGCTGATGCCGGACACCTTCATCGACTACAAGAAGCAGCGCTTCCGCTGGGCCTACGGCGCCATCCAGATCATGAAGGGCCACGCGCGCAGCCTGTTCCGTGGCGAAGGCTCGCAGCTCAACCGCGGCCAGCGTTACCACTTCATCGCCGGCTGGCTGCCGTGGATCGCCGACGGCCTGAACATCTTCTTCACCGTCGGCGCCCTGCTCTGGTCGGCCGGCATGATCATAGTGCCGCAGCGCGTCGACCCGCCGCTGCTGATCTTCGCCATCCCGCCGCTGGCGCTGTTCTTCTTCAAGCTCGGCAAGATCCTGTTCCTCTATCGCAAGGCGGTGGGGGTGGATCTCAAGCGCTCGTGCCAGGCCGCCATCGCCGGCCTGGCGCTGTCGCACACCATCGCCAAGGCGGTGCTGTACGGCGTCTTCACCAAGACCATCCCGTTCTTCCGCACGCCGAAGATGGCCAGCAACCACGGCATCCTGGTGGCCCTGGCCGAGGCCCGCGAGGAGGTGTTCGTCATGCTCCTGCTGTGGGGCGCGGCGATCGGCATCGGCTTCGCCCAGGACATCGGCAATGCCGACGTGCAGTTCTGGGTCGCCACCCTGCTGGTGCAATCGCTGCCCTACCTGGCGGCGCTGCTGATGGCCCTGCTCTCCTCGCTGCCCAAGCCGCAGCAAACACCGTAGGCTGGGTTAGCCGCACCGCGGCGTAACCCAGCGAACGCGGCTTCATGCGACACCCATGCTGGGTTACGGCCTGCGGCCTGACCCAGCCTACGAAACGGCGGCCTTGGGGTCGCCGTTTTGCTTTAGAATGGCGACCTTTTCGCCCATCGCCGTACCGGAGCCGCAATGACCGCCCTCTCCCCCACCCTCGAGCTCGCCTGCGAGCTGATCCGCCGCCCGTCCGTCACCCCGGTCGACGAGGGCTGCCAGGAGCTGATGATGCGCCGCCTGGAGGCACTCGGCTTCGCCGTGGAGCGCATGCGCATCGAGGACGTGGAGAACTTCTGGGCCCGCCGCGGCGGCGAGGGGCCGGTGCTGTGCTTCGCCGGCCACACCGACGTGGTGCCGACCGGCCCGCTGGACGCCTGGCAGTACCAGCCGTTCGACGTGCGCGTGGACGAGCAAGGCATGCTCTGCGGTCGCGGCGCGGCGGACATGAAGGGCAGCCTGGCGTCGATGATCGTCGCCGTGGAGCGCTTCGTCGCCGACCACCCGGACCACAAGGGCGCCATCGCCTTCCTCATCACCAGCGACGAGGAGGGCCCGGCCCAGCACGGCACCAAGGCCGTGGTCGAGCGCCTGCGCGAGCGTAACGAGCGCCTGGACTGGTGCATCGTCGGCGAGCCGTCGAGCACCAGCCTGCTCGGCGACGTGGTGAAGAACGGCCGCCGCGGCTCGCTCGGCGCCACCCTCACCGTCTACGGCAAGCAGGGCCACGTCGCCTACCCGCACCTGGCCAAGAACCCCATCCACCTGGCCGCCCCGGCGCTGGCCGAGCTGGCCGCCGAGCACTGGGACAACGGCAACGACTACTTCCCGCCGACCAGCTTCCAGGTCTCCAACCTCAACTCCGGCACCGGCGCCACCAACGTCATTCCCGGCGAACTGAAGGCGGTGTTCAACTTCCGTTTCTCCACCGAGTCGACCGTTGAAGGCCTGCAGCAGCGGGTCAATGCGATCCTCGACAAGCACGGCCTCGACTACCACATCGACTGGGCGCTGTCCGGCCTGCCCTTCCTCACCCAGCCGGGCGACCTGCTCGACGGCGTGGCCGCCGCTATCCGCGCCGTCACCGGTCGCGAGACCACGCCGTCCACCTCCGGCGGCACCTCGGACGGGCGCTTCATCGCCACCCTGGGCACCCAGGTGGTCGAACTGGGCCCGGTCAACGCCACCATCCACCAGATCAACGAGCGGGTGCTGGCCAGCGACCTGGAGCTGCTCACCGAGGTCTACTACCAGACCCTGGTCAAGCTGCTGGCATGAGTCTGCTCTGCCCCATCTGCCAGGAGCCGCTGAACAGCACAGGCAGCGGCCTGGCCTGCGGCAACCGGCACAGCTTCGACCGTGCCCGCCAGGGCTACTACAACCTGCTGCCGGTGCAGCACAAGAACAGCCGCGACCCGGGCGACAACGCCGCCATGGTCGAGGCGCGCCGGCGCTTCCTCGGCGCCGGCCACTACGCGCCGCTGGCCGCGCGCCTGGCCACCCTGGCCGCCGAGCGCCAACCGCAGAGCTGGCTGGATATCGGCTGCGGCGAGGGCAATTACACCGCCCAACTGGCCCAGGCCCTGCCCGCTGCCCGGGGCTATGCCCTGGATATCTCGCGCGAGGCGATCAAGCGCGCCGCGCGCCTGGCTCCGCAACTGACCTGGATGGTCGCCAGCATGGCCCGCGTGCCGCTGAGTGATGCCAGCTGCGAGCTGCTGGCCAGCGTGTTCAGCCCGCTCGACTGGAACGAAGCCAAACGCCTGCTCAAGCCCGGCGGCGGCCTGCTGCGCATGGGCCCGACCGGCGCACACCTGATGCAGCTGCGGCAGAAGCTGTACGACGAAGTGCGCGACTACGACGACCAGAAGCATCTGCAGCTGATCCCCGAGGGCATGCGCCTGGCCCACAGCGAGACCCTCAGCTTCGCGCTACCGCTGGCCGACGCCCAGGCCCGCGCCGACCTGCTGGCCATGACCCCGCACGGCTGGCGCGCCAGCGCCGAACGGCGCGCGGCGGTGATCGCCGAAGCCTTCGAAGTCACGGTGTCCATTCGCTACGATTGGATCGAGAAAATCTAGGGACATACCCATGCGCCAACCCGATATCGAGATCTATCTCAAGGACGCCGACCAGGACGGCATCACCGCCTGGCTGAACGAGGCCGTCGGCCCCTGCGGCGAGTGGCGCCAGCACGGCCAGACCTTCAAGTGCCTGGCCGGCGGCATCCCGGTCACCTTCCTGCCCAAGGCCGTGGGCAAGTGGCACAGCCTGCTGCTGGAGAGCGACGCCAGCCCCTGGGAGGACGACCTCGGCTGCGCCCGCGCCGCCTTCGCCGCGCTCGGCGTGGAAGTGCGCTGCTCCATCGGTGGCTGGAGCGAGGAACAGGGCGAGGAAGACGCCGACCGCTGGATCAAGGTCAATGCCGAGGGCGAGCAGGAATTTATCTGGCGTACCGACTGACTCCCCCCTGCCTCGGGCGGACCGCGCAGGGGGAGGGATCTATGGGCAACTCGCAGCCCCTCCCTCACCCCACCCTCTCCCGGAGGGAGAGGGGGCAGGAGCCTACACACCGAAAAGCAAAAGGCCCGTCGCTGACGGGCCTTTTGTCGTGCGCGCGGCGCAGGTCCTCAGACCTTGGCCACGTCCTCCGCCTGCAGGCCCTTCTGGCCCTGGATCACGGAGAACTCCACCTGCTGGCCTTCGACCAGGGTGCGGTGACCTTCGCCACGGATGGCGCGGTAGTGGACGAACACGTCCGGACCGCTATCGCGTTGAATGAAGCCATAGCCCTTGGAATCATTGAACCACTTGACGGTTCCGACCTCACGATCAGCCATTACCACTTCCCTCGATGCTCGATTTTATTGTTGGGCGGATCGGCGCAAACGTTCTTCTTCTTCTCTCCGACCCCGGCCAAAACAAGCATGGAGCGGTGTTCCGAATGGCGTCCTGATGCGACCGCCAAGCGAGTATAAAACAAGCGTTCGGCTTGCCAAGGGATTTTTCCGGCCGCCTTGCAAACCTACTCCGGCATGGCTTGCAAGGCATTTCACTCAGTTCGCGGCGAGCAGGTCGGTCAGCTTTCTGGCCAGGCTCTGGTAGTCGTAGGGCTCCAGGCGATAGGCCCAATCGCTGCGCCCAGGCAACTGTTCGGCCGGCAGGTCGCTGGCCTCGTCGAGCAGCAGCCAGTGCTGATCGCCCTTGCCGTACAGGCGCCCCTTGAGGCTCTTGCCGGCGAAGGTGGTGAGGCTGAAGCTCAGGCTCGGCTTGCCCTCGAAACTCAGCTGCGCCAGCGGCGCCGCATCGGCGAAACGCAGGTCGGCGAAGAACTGCGCCGGGCCGTTGGCCGCGCCGTCGAACGCCAGCTTCTTGCCCTTGGGCAGCTGGCGCACCTGCAGGTTGGCCTGCTCGGCCTTGTCGCGCTGCAGGGTCAGGCGTTCGCCACCGGCATGCTGCAGGTCGAGCTCGCGTACTTCGGCGAAGGGCACGGCGGCGACGCGCCGATCCAGCCACTCCAGCTCGCTCTGCGGCAGCTCGATGCGCTGGCTGACCAGCCAGCTCTGCGCCTCGCCTGCGCTGCGCACCAGCTGGCCGTCACGCTGGCCGGGCTTGCCGATCAGCAGCTGCAGGGTCTGCTCGCCCTGCTGCAGCTTGAGGCGCACGGCCTGCTGCTCGGCAGCGCCCTGCTCGGCCAGGCCCAGCTTGCCGTACAGCTCGGCATTGGCCGTGCGCGGCTCGACCTTGCGCGCCTCGCCCAGGGCCTTGAGCAGCCCGGCGACCACGGCCTGGTCGGCCGGGTAGTCGGCCTTGGCCGGCAACACCCAGCCCTGCTCGCGACGCTCGATACGCACCAGCGGCTGGCCGACACGCTGCACCTCGATGGCATCGACCCGGGCGCCCTGCAGCTGCGGCAACCAGGCCTCGGCCTGGGTCGGCGTCTGCGGCCGGCTCGCCTGGCTGGTGAAGTACCAGCCGGCCACCAGGGCCAGGGCCAGCCCGGCCAGAATGGATAGGGATTTGCGATTCATAGCCTTGCTCTCCTCACTCGGGAAATGGGCATGAAGACGGGAACAAAAGCAGGGGAAAGGGCCTCGCCCTCTCCCCCGCCAGGATCACGCGGCCTTGCGCCGGCGCCACAGCCACAGCGCCAGCACGCCGAGGGTCAGCAGCGCCGGCACCAGCAGGATATTGACCCGCTTGAGGGTACGCCCGAGCGCCTCGATCTCGGCGTTGAGCTGGTAGCGCACCTCGCGCAGCTCCTTGCGGATGCGCAGCTTCTCGGCGATGAACTGCTGCACCGCGGCCTGCTGCTCGGGCGTCAGCTCCAGGGCCTTGCTCGGGTCCTGGTTCTGCAGGGCGGCGAGCTTCTGCTCGGTCTCGGCCAGGCGCTGCTGCAGATCCTCCTCCTTGACCCGGAACTGCGCCTCGGCCTCGCGCTGCAGCGCCTCGACCACCTCGAACGGACGGCTGAAACGGCCGCGCGAGCGCACGCTGATCAGCGCATCGCTGCCGGACAGGTTGTCCAGCGCATTGATGGCGAAGCCGGCGTTGTCGGCGAAGGGCTGCGGCACGCGCTGACCGAAGAAGTCCTGCACCCGCACCCACATGCGGTCGCTGAGCAGGTCGGTGTCGGCCACGGCGATCACATTGATGTTGTCGGCGGATTTCAGGCCGTCCTTCTGCCCCTCGATGCCGTCGGGGAAGGCCGACTGCGCCGGGCCGCTGATGCGCGCGGCGATGGCGTAGCGCTCGCCGGTCGGCTCCAGGTCGCGGATCAGTTCCTCGGGGTTGCTCAGCATGGCGAAGCGCGCCGCGTCGAAGGGCATGGCGTACTCGGAGCTCTGCAGCAGCGGCACGAACTGGGTCTTGGCGCCCTCGATCGGCTCCAGGATGCCGCTGGTGGCGATATTCAGGGTCTCCAGGCCGGCGGTAGCCACGTCGTCCTGGTTCATCGCCCGCTGCGGCAGCGCCAGCCAGGCGGCATGCCGCGCCGGACGCTGGCCCTGGCCCATGCTCACCGCCAGCGCGTAGGAGCCGTCGCCGAGCACCTTGTCCGGCACCAGGCGCAGGCCCCAGGCCTTGAACAGCGGCGCCAGGTCCGAGGCCTTGCCCTGGTCGTCGCCCGGCATCATCGGCGCGGCGTTGTCGGCCTCGGCGAAGGGGTCGACGAACACCAGCAGCTTGCCGCCGCGCAGGACGAACTGGTCGATGGCGTACAGGGTCGCCTCCGGCAGCGCCTTGGGATGCACCAGCAGCAGCACCGAGACCTCGTCCGGAATCTTGTCGATGCCGGCCTTGAGGCTGTCGATCTTGAACAGCTGGCGCACTTCCTCCATCACCATCCAGGGCGCGGTCGGCTGGCGCGCCATCATGTCGAAGCCGCCATTGATCTGCAGCCCGGAGAGCAGGCCGATCACCGGCCGCTCCGGCTTGGCCAGGCCCTGCACCAGCTGGCTCAGCTGGTATTCGAGGAACTCCTCCTGATCCAGCGGGAAGAACGGGATGACTTGCTTGTCGTCCACCGCGTTGGTGCCGGCCAGGCCGAAGTAGATCTTGTCGTCGCCCTGCCCGGACGGCACGCCCTGCAGGCCGAAGGCGGCGGCGCGATCCTCGTCCTCGGAGAAGGGTTCGGGGTCGATCAGGTTCAGCCTGATCTTGCCGTGCGCCGCGCGCTCGTAGGCCTTGAGCATCTCCTCCACGCGCTGCGCGTAGTTGCGCAGCACCGGCAGATCGCGGGCGGCCTTGTCGGAGTAGAAGAAGTACAGGTTGATCGGCTCGTCGAGCTCGCCGAGGATGCGCTCGGTACCCTCGGAGATGGTGTAGAGCTTCTGCTCGGTCAGGTCCAGGCGCAGGTTGCCCAGGCTCAGAGCCGAGAGCATGTTGAAGGCCAGGAAGGCCACGGCGATCAGCAGCAGGCCGGCGCCGGAATACATCAGTTTCTTCATGGTCAGTCAGCCTTCTTCAGATCGACCACTATGGCGGTGGCGGCGAGCCAGGCGGCCATCAGGGAGACGAAATAGAGCAGGTCGCGCAGATCGATCACGCCCTTGCTGATCGCGTCGAAGCGGGTCAGGAAGCTCAGCGAGGCGACCGCGTCTAGCAGCCACTGCGGGGCCCAGGCCAGCGCGTCGAGCACCATCGGGAAACCGCTGACGATGAACAGGAAGCAGGCGCTGACGGCGAGGATGAAGGCGATCACCTGGTTCTTCGCCAGCGCCGACATGCACGAGCCGATGGCCAGATAGGAGCCGGCCAGCAGCCAGCTGCCGATATAGCCGGTGAAGATCGCGCCGTTGTCCGGCGCGCCCAGGTAGTTGACCGTGACGATCATCGGGAAGGTCAGCAGCAGGGCGATGCCGGCGAACACCCAGGCGGCGAGGAACTTGCCCAGCACCGCCTCGGCGCGGGTGATCGGCAGGGTCATCAGCAGCTCGATGGAGCCGGACTTGCGCTCCTCGGCCCACAGGCGCATGGCGATGGCCGGTACCAGGAACAGGTAGAGCCAGGGGTGGAAGTTGAAGAACGGTGCCAGGTCCGCTTGGCCGCTCTCATAGAAGCCGCCGAGGTAGAAGGTGAAGACCCCGGACAGCACCAGGAAGATCAGGATAAACACGTACGCAAGCGGGGTGGCGAAATAGCTGGCCAGCTCGCGCTTGAAGACGATGGGCAACTGTTTCATGCCGCCTCCCCCCGGGTCAGACTGCGGAACACTTCATCGAGCCGGCCGCGCTCCACGTCCAGCTCCTTGACCCGCCAGCCGCGCTGGCGGATCAGCTCGTTGACCTGCGGGAATATCACTTCGCCCGGCTTGGCCAGCAGGGTCAGGCTGCCCTCGGCGTTGTCCTCCACGCCGGCCACGCCCGGCAGGGCGGCCAGGGCGGCGCGGTCCAGCTCGCCCTCGGCCAGCAGGGTCACCGCCTGGTGGTAGCGCGAGCGGCTCTCCAGCTCCTGCGGGGTACCGTCGGCCACCAGCTTGCCGCCGGCGATCACCACGGCGCGGGTGCACACGGCCGACACCTCCTCAAGGATGTGGGTGGAGATGATCACTATCTTGTCCTTGGCCAGGCTCTGGATCAGCTGGCGCACCTGGTGCTTCTGGTTCGGGTCGAGGCCGTCGGTGGGCTCGTCGAGGATCAGCACCTTGGGATCGTGGAGGATCGCCTGGGCCAGGCCGACGCGGCGCTTGAAGCCCTTGGACAGGGTCTCGATGCTCTGCTCCAGGACTTTCTCCAGCTCGACCTGGGCGACCGCGCGCTGCACCCGCTGCTGCTTCTCGGCACCGCGATAGCCCCTGACTTCCGCGATAAATTCGAGGAAGCCGCGCACCGTCATGTCGCCATAGCAGGGTGCGCCCTCGGGCAGATAGCCGATCTGCTGCTGGGCCTTGAGGGTGTCGGTCTGGATGTCGTGGCCGAGGATGCTGGCGCTGCCCGAGGTCGGGGCCAGGAAGCCGGTGAGCATCTTCATGGTGGTGGATTTGCCGGCGCCGTTGGGGCCGAGAAAGCCCAGCACTTCCCCCTGCTGGACCTTGAAGCTCAGCCCGTCCACGGCCGTGTGCTGAGCAAAACGCTTGGTCAGGTTTCTTATTTCGATCATGGCCTCTCACCATCGCGATTGAGGCCCGCTCCCGGATAGCAGGCACGGGCCCGACTAAATGCCGGCCGGACTATAAGGAGTCGCCGGACGGCATTGCAAGACAACGCCAGGCGCGGAAAGTTGCGTGGTTTTTCCAGGCAGATGACCGGCAGATGACTTTTGCCGCCATGCGGTCGATGCGGCACACTATCGCCCCCGAGCAAATGCTCGCTTCACTGCTGTCAGCCGAGCCCGTATGACCCGCTCCCCCTTCCGCCGTTTCGCCTTCGGTACCCTGCGCCGCCTGCTGTTCCTCTGGGTGCGCTCGGAGACCATCAACCAGTCGTCCTTCAACCTGCGCCTGGATCGCAGCAAGCCGGTGTTCTACGTGCTGCAGCAACCCTCGGCGGCGGACCTGGCGGTGGTCGACCGCGAATGCAGCAAGGCCGGCCTGCCGCGCCCGGTGCTGGCGGTGGCCAACGAGCCGGCCGCGTTCTTCTACCTGACCCGCGAACCCAGCTGGTTCGGCGGCCACGACAAGCGCGGCGCGCCGCCCACCCTGCAGCGCCTGCTCGCCAGCCTGGACGAGCGCACCCTGGACGACGTGCAGATAGTCCCGGTCAGCGTGTTCTGGGGGCAGTCGCCGGACCGCGAGACCAGCGCCTGGAAACTGCTGTTCGCCGACACCTGGGCGGTGACCGGGCGCCTGCGCAAGCTGGCCGGCATCCTCATCCTCGGGCGCAAGACCCGCGTGCAGTTCTCCGCGCCCATCCACCTGCGCGAACTGCTCGACCAGGGCAAGGGCCGCGAACGCACCCTGCGCATGGTGCAGCGCATCCTGCGTGTGCACTTCCGCAACCAGAAGGCCGCGGTGATCGGCCCGGACGTGTCGCACCGGCGCAACCTGGTCAAGGGCCTGGTGCACGACCCGCTGGTGCGCCAGGCCATCGCCGAGGAGGCCGAACGCGAAGGCATCAGCCTGGAGAAGGCCGAGGCCAAGGCCCTGCACTACGGCAACGAGATCGCCTCGGACTACACCTACACCGCCATCCGTTTCCTCGAGGTGGTGCTCAGCTGGTTCTGGAACAAGCTGTACGAGGGCATCCAGGTCAACCACCTGGATGCGGTGCGCGAGGTGGCCCACGGCCACGAGATCATCTACGTGCCCTGCCACCGCAGCCATATCGACTACCTGCTGCTGTCCTACCTGCTGTTCCGCAACGGCCTGACTCCGCCGCATATCGCCGCCGGCATCAACCTCAATATGCCGGTGGTCGGTGGCCTGCTGCGCCGTGGCGGGGCCTTCTTCATGCGCCGCACCTTCAAGGGCAATCCGCTGTACACCGCGGTGTTCAACGAGTACCTGCACACCCTGTTCCGCAAGGGCGTACCGGTCGAGTACTTCGTCGAGGGCGGGCGCTCGCGCACCGGCCGCACCCTGCAGCCGAAGACCGGCATGCTGGCCATCACCCTGCGCAGCTTCCTGCGCTCCTCGCGCCTGCCGATCGCCTTCGTGCCGGTCTACATCGGCTACGAGCGTGTGCTCGAAGGCCGCACCTACCTGGGCGAGCTGCGCGGCGCGGCGAAGAAGAAAGAGTCGATCTTCGACATCTTCCGGGTCATCGGCGCCATCCGCAGGCAGCGTTTCGGCAGCGTGCACGTCAACTTCGGCGAGCCGATCAAGCTGGCCGAGTTCCTCGACGCCGAGCAGCCGGGCTGGCGCGGCCAGGATCACGGCGAGCAGTTCCGCCCGGCCTGGCTGAACAGCACCACCAATCGCCTCGGCGCCAAGGTGGCGCAGCACCTCAACGAGGCGGCGGCGATCAACCCGGTCAACCTGGTGGCCCTGGCCCTGCTCTCCACCGCCAAGCTGGCACTGGACGAGCAGGCCCTGGTGCGCGTGCTCGACCTCTATCTGGAGCTGCTGCGCCAGGTGCCCTACTCGCCGCACGCCACCCTGCCGCAAGGCAATGGCCAGGACCTGATCCGCTACGTGCAGAGCATGGACCTGCTGGCCGAGCAGAAAGACGCCCTGGGCAGGATCCTCTATCTGGACGAGCACAACGCGGTGCTGATGACCTACTACCGCAACAACGTGCTGCACGTGTTCGCCCTGCCGGCGCTGCTGGCCAGCTTCTTCCTCAGCAGCTCGCGCATGAGCCGCGAGCAGATCCTGCGCTACGTCGGCGCGCTGTACCCCTATCTGCAGTCGGAGCTATTCATCCGCTACCGGGCGGAAGAGCTGGAAGGCGCAGTGGATCAGTGGCTGCAGGCCTTCGTCGAGCAGGGCCTGCTGCGCCGCGAGGACGACATGTTCATCCGCCCGGCGCCCAGCTCGCGCCAGTTCGTCCTGCTCAGCCTGCTGGCCCGCGCCATAGTGCAGACCCTGCAGCGCTTCTACATGGCCACCGCCCTGCTGCTCAACGCCGGCCAGTACGCCCTGAGCGCCGAGGAGCTGGAGAACCTCTGCGTGGTGATGGCCCAGCGCCTGTCGATCCTGCACGGGCTCAACGCCCCGGAATTCTTCGACAAGAGCCTGTTCCGCCACTTCATCCAGACCCTGCTCGACCAGGGCGTGCTGCGCCAGAACGGCGAGGGCAAGCTCAGCCACCACCCGCAGCTGGCCGAGCTGGTGGAAGGCGCCGCCAAGCGCGTGCTGCCGGCCGAGATTCGCCTGTCGATCCGCCAGGTGGCGCTGGAGCGCGGCGAGGAAGCCACCGAGCCGGCCTGATGGCCGCAACCCACGACAAGGGCCGCAGTAGCGGCCCTTGTCGTTTGTGCCCGCAGCACGGACATAGCTATGATCGACAGCCATGTCCCAATCCCCCCCGCTCCGCCACCCCTGCCCGCCCGGCGCCTGCGACTGCGACCGCGAACGCCTGCTGCAGGAGCCCGACGCCGACCTGCGCATCCTGCGCCTGACCCGCCAGGAAGAGAAACGCTTGCTCGAGCGCCTGGAGAACCTGCAGAGCCTGGAAGACCTGGAGCACATGCAGCGGCGCATGTTCGAGCTGCTCGGCCTGCGCGTGCACATCGCCCCGGGCGCCAGCGAAGTGCGCAGCATGCGCGGCATCGCCATCCACCTGGAGCCCCTGCCCGGCCTGTGCCGCAAGACCCGCCAGGCCATCCCCGCCGCCATCCGCCGCGGCCTGGAGAGAAACCCCGAGATCGCCTACCGGCTGCTGGACGCGCACGACCTGCTGGGTGGTGCCTGAGCACCCTAGAGCAGTTCAGTCAGGCCTGGGCATCGTCCGCCGTCCATACGGCCAGTTCGTAGCCGTCCGGATCGATGAAGTGAAAACGCCGCCCGCCGGGGAAGGCGAAGGTCTGCCGACTGATGACGGCGCCGGCCGCCTCCAGCCGGCGCTGGGTCCGCTCGAGATCGTCGGCGTAGAGGATGACCAGCGGCCCGCCCGGACGCACCGGCTCGCCGCTGGTGAAGCCCCCGGTGAGGCGGCCGTCGCTGAACTCGCTGTAGCTCGGCCCGTAGTCGACGAAGCTCCAGCCGAACACCTCGCCGTAGAAGGCCTTGCTGCGCGCGATATCGCCGACGTTGAACTCGATGTTGTCGATCTGGCGGTCCCTTCCTCGAATGCTCATGGCGCTCTCCTGGTTGCTCGACGGCCACATCCTGGCACCGCATGCGCACCACCGGCAACCGCCTCGGCCATCCGTCCATTTGGCTCTGCCGCGCCACTCCATTACTCTCGCCCCATCCCTCCGCCACAAGGAATCGCCCCCATGCTTCGTCTCACCACCCTGGCCACCGGCCTGCTGCTGTCCGCCAGCGCCTTCGCCCTGTCCCTCGCCGACCTGACCCAGAGCGACGCCAGCGGCGGGCTCAAGGATGCCCTCAGCCAGGGCGCGCAGATCGCCGTCAAGCAGCTCGGCAAGCCGGGCGGCTTCAGCGACAACGATCAGGTGCGCATCGAACTGCCGGGCAAGCTGGGCAAGGCCGCGCAGACCATGAAGATGATGGGCATGGGCGCCCAGGTGGAAGAGCTGGAGAGCAGCATGAACCGCGCCGCCGAGGCCGCCGTGCCGCAGGCCCAGGCGATCCTGCTGGACGCGGTGAAGAAGATGACCGTGAGCGACGCCAAGGCCATCCTCGCCGGCGGCGACGACTCCGCCACCCAGTACCTGAACAAGAGCAGCCGCGAACAGATTCGCGCCCGCTTCCTGCCCATCGTCAAGCAGGCCACCGACAAGGTCGGCCTGGCCCAGCAGTACAACGCCTTCGCCGGCCAGGCCGCGGCCTTCGGCGTGGTCGAGGCGAAGCACGCCAAGGTGGAGAGCTACGTGACCGAGAAGGCCCTGGACGGCCTGTTCAAGATGATCGCCGCGCAGGAAGCGAGCATCCGCCAGAACCCGGCCGGCGCCGCCACCAGCCTGGCGAAGAAGGTGTTCGGCGCGCTCTGAGGCTCGACCATTGGCTGGGTTTCGCTGTGCTCTACTCACCTACCAATGCCTCCATGTAGGCTGGGTAGAGCACAGCGAAACCCAGCAACACGAAACTTCTCAGCTATCCAAGGATGGATATATGCCCGGCCACAGGCGCAGCTACCGTCGGGTCTATCAACCCGGCGGCACCTACTTCTTCACCCTGGTGCTGGCCGACCGCAGCCAGGACAGCCTGACTCGCCACATCGGCCTGCTGCGCAGCGCCCTGCTGGAAGAAAAGCACAGCCACCCTTTCGCCCTGCTCGCCTGGGTGGTGTTGCCGGAGCATCTGCACCTGCTCTGTCGCCTGCCGCCCGATGACAGCGATTACCCGAATCGTCTGCGCCGCTTCAAGGCGCGCTTTTCCAGAGGTCTTCCCGCCTCGGAAGCCATCGGCGATAGCCGCCGGAGCAAGCGGGAGCGCGGCATCTGGCAGCGGCGCTATTGGGAACACCTGATCCGTGATGCCGACGACCTGCAGCGCCATATCGACTACATACACTTCAACCCGGTGAAGCATGGGCGAGCCCGCAGCCCAGGGGAGTGGCCGCACTCCTCGTTCGCCCATTTCGTGGATAAAGGGCTGTATCCCTGGGATTGGGGTTCGCCCGAGTAGTGCGCCGGGTCCCGCGGTAATCCACCCCACAGACCGGGACCGCTGGGTTTCGCTGTGCTCTACCCAGCCTACCTCACCCCCACCGTAGGCTGGGTAGAGCACAGCGAAACCCAGCACCTCTAACAAGCAAACAGCAAAAAGCCCGGCATCCTGGCCGGGCTTTTTGTTTCGCGCCGTGTTTGGCGCGACCCCACTTCCTTGACCCTCAGAGAAAACGCGGGTCTGTCCCTCATTGTTCCGACTGACCGGGACTGCTGGGTTTCGCTGCGCTCTACCCAGCCTACCCCACCCCCGCCGTAGGCTGGGTAGAGCGCAGCGAAACCCAGCAACTCCA
The DNA here is from genome assembly GCF_039888625.1 of Pseudomonas sp. CAU 1711. Lineage (NCBI taxonomy): Bacteria > Pseudomonadati > Pseudomonadota > Gammaproteobacteria > Pseudomonadales > Pseudomonadaceae > Pseudomonas > Pseudomonas sp. CAU 1711. The sequence continues at coordinate 11,115 of NZ_JBDQQT010000003.1, read as the reverse complement.
ACGAGCAAACAGCAAAAAGCCCGGCGCGCTGGCCGGGCTTCTGGTCGAAAACGGGGGCTGTCCCTCATTGTTCTCTTGATCTATCCCCACTCACCAAATCCGCGCCGTTTTCGGTAATACCTGAAACACTTAGAAACCGTGGTCTGTCCCTAATTACTTGTAATTACTTGTACTTGCAGCCACATACACCTAAGCAGGAAGCCCTCGACGCCATCCAGCGCATGCCCGATACCGCCGACATGGAGGAGATCATGTATCGACTCTATGTGCTGGAAAATATCCGGCGTGGACAGAAGGATGCCGAAGAGGGTAAAGCCACGTCCGCTGAACAGGTGCTGCGAGATATTCACTCATGGTGAAGTGGACGGACCATGCCTTGGCCCAACTTCGTCACATTCACGATTACATTTCTTCAGGGTCTGTCCCTCATTATTCTGAGGGCAGGTAGGCTTTGGATCTTGACGTAGGACCGGCTAATGGGTGTCCCTAATTACTCTCTTCAGACCTTCCTTAGATGGCTTCAATTCCTATCGCGTTTATCAAGAATTCTTCCAGTGATGGGGCAATGTAACTTGCATCATCAACATCTAGGTCGCCAAATCCTACCTTATATAAACCAAAGCCATGATCTCCTGCCATCAATATCAGCGCAGAACCACCTTCATCGTCACCTATCGCCAAGGATGTAGGGATATTCTTCTGTACCTCATAGGCTTCATTCATTTCTAACACCCTAGCTGGTCCCCAGATACGAACATACTTCTGTTGATTTACAAGAATCTCCACATCTGTCATCTCACGAACAATGCGCAAATAAATATCTGGAATTGTGACTCCAGCCGATGATAGAAGCGATTCAATTTCCATAGTCGATGCTTGAGGTTTGTACGCCTCTATTTTGAATGCCGCATTGATGGGCAAGCTTTTAATCCCCATGATTCTCTCCGTTAATAGTCCAGTTTATGATAAGGAACATTTAGCTTTTCGAGCATTCTATACTGTTGTTCCAATACATTCTGAATGGTTGATTTCTGGAAACCTGCCGCCTTCATATCGCTGACGATATATCCCAGCTCATCTTGTAATGAAGAACCCCACTTTGCATGGCCTTCGGCTATCCGAGCATTGCGACGGGCATTCTGGGCCTGACTGATTATTGTATGAGGTAAACCCTTACCAGTTTCCAACGTAATTGTCGGCGCAAGTTCAGGGTCGTACCCATAGACTCCAAGATTTTCTTTTGCCCACTGTTGCTGCAACCCATGATGTGACTGAAGAAGTCCGCCATTGGGGCCATTACCTTTTGGCTTAGGTAGAGAGTCCGTGTGTGTCTTATTAAGAAGAACGAAGTTGGATTCATTTATGCTGCTTGGAGCAACTGCTTCATTTGGCGCGGTGATTTTTAAATTTATGCCCCCTCTTTGGCTGCTCGCATAAGAGGGTCCGCCTATGTCTCCAACCTCTACGCGATACCTGCCGAACTTGCTAATGACTCCGCCAGTCAACAGCCCGCCAAGGAGGGCTCCACCCTCTTGGGCTGGATTGTTATAGCTGAAGAGGGGGGTAATGTTATAAACCTCGGTTTCTCGGAAGCCAGCAAAGGTTCCCTCTTGAGCAAACAAGCTCTCGGCAAGCAGCGAGTACCCATCCAGGCTTGTTTTGACAGTATTTACACCACCATTGAATAGGTCTGGCCCCAAATTGATGATGGAATTATGTAGGCCGACAGCACCATGAGTTGGATTATTAAAGAGCCCGACACCCATGCTGGCTAAGCCGTAACCAGCCGCTCCGAAACCTCTCATGAAATGAGCGCCAACATAATAGAAGGGGTTGCTTTCCACGACAGCGTTGTCTTGCACAGAGAGCCAGTAGTCATCCATTGCGGCTCTGTTTTCAGCCAGCCATTTTTGCCCCGAATCGTCAAATGTTCCAGCCAGGGGAGCAAAAACGATCTCCCGTAGATTATCCGGCAATACCCCCCCGTTCTGGTCTGCCGCGCGGGCCAAATAGGCCAATTCTGCCCTTGTCAACGTATCCGGTTGCTCACCATTCGCCAGCATTCTCTCGAACTGGTTGGTCGCCAACGAGGCGGTTAATCGCTCTTCCTCGGTAGATTTCTGCATTCTCCCGACAATGGCATTACCCAGTGTATTGCCAAAGGCATCGGCGGCGATCTGGCCGTAGTGCGGGCGGGCGCCGCCGAACCATTTGTCTTCGATGGCGGCGGAGGCGTGGGCACTGAGCTGGTCACCGATCAATTTGCCGGGAAGCTTGTCTCCGAACGCGCCCCCTACATAGCCACCGATGTTCGCGCCGGCCACGGATGTGGCCATGCCGCTCCAACTGAAGGAGGTATTAAGTCCTACGATTCGGTTAGCCGCTTGGCTGCTGGCATAGTTGAACACTCCTTGTGCGCTATATCGCGCATAGCCAGTGCTGTTAACTGCGTTCTGCATCAAAGCTCCAAGTTGGCCGGTTCTCGCCAAAGAACCCAAGCCAGAGCCTATGCCTGCACTCAAGCCACTAACCGCAACCTGTTTCCAAGAGAACTTGTCCTGTACGCCCATAGCCATGCCGGCCAGCTGCGAGGCAGCGCTGCCAGCCATAGCCCCCACAATAGCTCCGCCAGCCAGTGCCCAGCCACTTAACCCGGCAGTAGTACCGAGCACACCGCCAGACAGGGCTGCTGCGCCGACAGACCAAGCAGAGGCAGTCCCAGCAGCGGCAGCTCCCGCCCCGGCTGCTGCACCCGCCCCAGCAGCCGAGGAAGCCGCACCAAACGCAGACGCAGCCGCCCCAGCGGTATAGATCGTGACCACAATCGCCACCACAATCATCACAATGCTCGACAACCCACCGCTCTTCTTCTTCTTCGGCTTCGGCGGCGGCGGTGCTTTGGCGCTGGGTGTAGTGTTGCCAATGACTTCGTTGCTGTCGTACGGCCTGAAGGTGGTCGCATCGTTGTGCGTGCTGCTAACCACGTTAGGGATTTTCAGGCTGTTGCCGGGGGTAAGCGGGGTGCTGGGGTCCAGGCCATTGGCGTCGGCGATCAGGTACCACATCTTCGCATCGCCCCACACTGTCTGGGCGATGCTCTCTAGGGTGTCGCCCAGGTTGACGACGTAGTTGCTTGGGGTGCGTCCGGGGTAGTCCGGGGAAATCGGTGTGAAGGTGTCGCTGATCTCCGGTGTGGAGGCATTACCGATGTTCGCGAGTGCGACACCTTGGTAGTACAGGTAGCTCTGCGCTACGCCTGAAGCCTCCTGGCGCGTAGACAGGCGTCCTTCGGCATTGGATGCGAGCCGGCGGGTAAAAACATTGCCGCCGGTGCCGATAGCCTGCTGGAGTTCGCCACGCAGAGAATAAGTGTAGGTCGTGGTGCCCGGCGAGCCGCCATTCGTTCGGGTAACTGTTGCTTTGCCGTCTTTGTATGTATCAAAAAGCTCATGGGTAGCTACATAATTTCCCCGGTGATTGATACTGCCATTAGAGTTATAAGAAACATATCGATAGGCCTGCTGATTGCCCGCGGCATCCAGCATGCCGACTTCATTAAAGTAGTTTGCTTGGGCGAGTCGCTGTGCGCTGTCATAAGTGAGCTGGGAAACCAGCTGACCGTCACCACGATAGGCGTAGCGCGTCGAGGAGTCGTTTGTAACCCTTGAGTTGATTCGATAGTTATGGGTTCGCTGAAATGTGGCGTTCCCGCGCTCATCGTAAGTCCTAGAATATTTGATCCGCTCAGTTTCTGAGCTTGGATATTCTTTAGATATATCCCGTGGAGCAACAGCCACTTGAGAAGTATCCGACCCGGTTGCCCCATTTAGTCTGCGCCCCACTGGGCGCCCTATAGTGGTTTCTAATTGCCCCAGGTCGTTGTAGCTGTAAATTTCAACTTCATAAAGGTGACCTACAGGATAGCTAAACCTCTCTCTGTCATAGGTATTATCTATGAAACCTTTCCATGTGTCGGAGGACATACGCTGGCCAATAGCGTTATAAGTCAGAGCATATCCCTTGGCATTTTTATTCCACCCCCCCAAATGCCCTGCTACTACTTGTCCGTTAGTACTGAGAAAACCTTCAGTAATAAGTGCTCGCCCCTCCAGGTCATATTTATACCAGTCATCGATCACCTTCTGGCTACCCGACTGGTTAGTTGTGTTCATATACACGCGCCGCCGATTACCCACTTCGTCGTAGTCATATTTCAGCGAATCCAACCGTGCGGTACTGACCAAGTTGTATTGGGTGCCTAGCGCCCCCACAAGTTGGTTGCCCGCAGGTGCTTTGACTTCTTTCAGGCGCCCCTGCTCGTCGAATTTATAGCGAGTCTCTGCACTGCTGTTCTGGTTGACGCCTCCGGCTTTGTAATAGCGCCCAGCGTTGATTTCCCGGATGCGATTGCCAGCTTGGTCGTATTCGTAGGTCGAAGTGCGTATGTCCTCGGCTGTAACGGTTCCGGACGCGTCTTTAGTAGTGACGCCCCCTTCGATGATGGCCTTGGTAAAACCGTTGGCGTAGTAGCTGTAGGTCTTGTCTGGGCCTGCACCGGAGGAAGTGCTCAGGCTCTCTTTAGTCACCTGATTGAACGCGTTGTAGGTATAGGTATATACCCGCCCAGCCAGATCCTTACGACTGGCCAGCCGGCCGAATCCGTCCGCAGTGTAGGTCCAGGTCAGGGTGTTGTTTAGCCCGTCGGTTTCCTTCACTTTGCGGTTGGATGTGTCGTACTCGAAGCTTTTTGCCACCCCCGATTCGTTGCGAGTCCAGGTGATATTCCCGCGCTCGTTGTAGACGGTGTAGCGGGTGTTGCCCATCACCCCGCTGGCGCTGCTGCTCCAGTCTGAATTGGCGACGCTCTTGAGGGTTTCCTCGACGGCGCTGGTACCACTGATTTCGCCATACAGGCGTCCGGCTTGGTCGTACTGGTTGGTCAGCAGGGTGACCTTAGCGCCGTTGCGCAGGATGCCGTGGCTGGTGTGGCGATTCATGGCGTCGTAACCGTCCAGGGTCACGGTGCCAAGGGCGTCTCTGGTGGCCACGCGATTGCCATGGGCATCGGTCAGGTAGGCACGGGTATAGCCCAGGGCATCGATATCGCGAGTCAGTTCACCCACTTGGTTGTAAACATGCTGGCGGGTGCGTAGCAGGGTGCTGCTGGCAACCCCGGTATAAGGCCCGACCCAGTCGGCTTCCTGGATCAACTGGCCGAGGGCGTCGTAGCGCTTCTCGTGGATCAGGCTGGCGCGGTAGCTGCTGCCGTTCTCGCGCAGGATATCGGTGGCCGGCAGAGACTCATGGGTGAGTTGATTATTGTGGTTGTAGGCGTAATGGCTGGTCTGCCCGCGCGCATCGGTGCGGCTCAGCACATTGCCCCAGCGGTCGTAGGTCTGGCGGATGATCGGGGTGGTCAGGGTCAGGTTGAGGTTGTTCAGGGTGTCGGCATTGAGATTGGCTTCAAAGGCCGGCAGGTGTTGTTCCAGGGTGCGGCCGAGCAGGTCGTTGCGCATATAGGTGATGCGGTCGTCGGCAGCGGTGCCCCAATCGCCAAGCACGGTGCTTTTGCTGACCTTGCCGGACAGGTCGTAATTGAACACCGTGATGGCACTGGTAGCATTGCCATGGGACTCGACCCGGCCAACTCTGTCGTAATTGAAGATTTCAATGGTGTCGCCATTGAGCTGCTTGTGGGTGACTTCGCCAAATCGGTTGTACAGTGCGCTGTCGCGCATCGACATCTGAGTGCCCCAGCCGACGGTGTACCAATCCACTGTGGCGGTCTGCTGGCCGAGCTTGTCGTACTCGAAGGTGCGGCGGATGCTGTGGTTCATGTTCATCGCTACACCAAAGGCGGGTAGCCACCAGGCACTCATGGTGACGCTGATCTGCCGACTCTCTTCGATACGGCGGCCGGCGACGTCGACCTTGTAGTGTTGCGCGGAGCCGGCTGCGTCGATCTCCTGGATCTCATAACCGGCGGCGTCGAAACGGGTGCGAGTGGTCTGGGTCAGGCCCGCCTGGACGTTGCCGTTGCCATCGCTGCCGGCCGCGCGGATTTCCCGGATGATCTGGCCGAAGGCATTCAGCAGGTAGCTGACGGTCGGCGAGGCCATCATCAGCCCGCTGAAGTCGCTCGCAAGGGGGTTCAGGGCACCAGCTTTGGCGGTCCAGCGCGCCGGCTCGATCAGTTTGGTGACTTGGCCCAGGGCGTTGTACTCGGTGGTGGTGACGTTGCCCAGGGCGTCGGTGGCGGTCTTGATATTGCCGACATTGTCGTAGGTCAGTCGGCTGTCGATCAGGTTGCCACGCACTTCTGTGGCGGTGACCACCCCATTCAGGTTGCTGGCGTCCTGTTGCCAGTACAGCACGTTCTCGCGGGTGGTCTGGATCACCCGGCCCAGGGCGTCATAGGCGTACAGGGTGCTGCGGTCGGCGAGATGGGTTGCCGGTGCGCTCGGCAGGCTGTTTTCGGTCCAGCTGGCCAGTTTGTTGACGTACTCGACCTGGCGGGTCAGTTGCCCGAGGGCGTCGTACTCCTGGCGGGTGTAATGGCCGAGGGCATCGACGCTGCCGATGCGCTGACCGGCCCGGTCGTAGTAATGCACACTGCTGGCGCCGGTCAACACGGTGACATTGCTGGCATTGCGCGCGACCTGGGTCTCGCGCACCAACTGGCCGAGGGCGTTGTAGCTGTAGAGCGTGGTCGGCGCGGCGGTGATCAGGCTCGAGGTGGCGACGTTGCCAGTGAATGTGTATATGCCGGTGTGGTTCTGTTGCACCGCGGTCTTACGGCCGAGGGCGTCGTAGCTGGTGGTCAGGGTGCGATCAAAGGTGGCATCCGGGATCAGAGTGGCGCTGTTGATATCGGCTTTGAGGTAGTAGCCCAGAGCCGGTACGGCCTTGGTTAGGGCATTGTGGTGACGGGTGGTCGTAAGCACATTGCCCAGCGCATCGTAGCTGTAGGCGGTCACGCCCATCAGCGCGTCGATATCGTGGGTCACCCGGCCGAGGATGTCGTAGACCTTGAAGCTGTCGACGAAGTCGGTGGCGACGGTGCCCGTGTTATTCACCCGCACGCGGTTGCGCACGGCATTGCCGAGGGCGTCGTAGGTGACTTCGGTGCTGACCCGGAACGTATTGGTGGTGCCGTCCGAGGCCTGGGTGTACTGTCCCGTCAGCTTGTTGTACCAGCCGGGACTAGTGGTGCGGATCTGCCGGCCAACGGCGTCGTAGGCGTAGCTGGTGGTGCGCGCCTGGCTGAGGTCGTCGCTGCTGGCCGCATCAGCCACGTTAGCACGCAGGCGACCTTCGCTGCGGCTGAGCACGTTGCCCAGGTTGTCGTAGCTGATCAGGGTGACGAGGCGTACCGTCTTGCCCGTTACGGCTCCTGCCGCATCGATGCTGGCCACGTACAGCGGTGGCGTGATCTCCTCGACCAGCCGATTGCGTGCGTCGTAGTTGTAGGTCCAGACATGGCCGTTCTTGTTGGTCAGGGTCGTGCGGTTACCCACCGCGTCATAGGTATAGCGCTCGACCTTGCCAGCGGCATCTGTGACGCTCTTCAGTTGGCCTATGGCGTCGTAGGTATAAGTGGTGCGGCGCGCCTGAGCGCCGACTTCGGGGAGCAGAGTCCGGTCGGATAGGCTGATATTGTCGAGATAGGCCGTAGCATCCTGGCCATAGTTGCCTTGCGCCGCATACGCCACCCAGCGTACCTGGCCCCATTCGGCAGCAGTCGCCGCCAAGTTGTGCTGCCAACCGGAGCTACGCGTTTGGCCCTTCTCGTACACGTAGAGAGTGGCGCCAGTAGCAGTCGTTTCCACCTCCAGCACATAGGTGGTGCTGAGTTTCGCCGTACCCAGGTTGCCACGCGTGGCATTCAAGCCGTCGCTGCCAGCCGCCTGTACCGAGAACACGCCGTTCATCAGGTTGGCGTAGAGGGAGCGGTGCTCCACCCCACTCTTACCGTTGTTGACCCCAACCATGAAGCGTCCTGCTGCCAGGCTGGCGCTGGTGAGTTCCTGACGGTAAACCAATCCGCTTTTGAATTCGCGGAGCTCGTTACCTAACGCGACAGGCCAACTGACAACTCCAGTTCGGCTATCCAAGGTGAGCCGTTCGGCTTCATGCCGAATTGCCGTACCTGCAGCCGCCAGATTCAAGCCTGCGGAATCCTTGGTCAGGTCCTGGCTCCACAGGCTGCACAGGGCCAGCTGCACGTCGTGCTCTGTGGCCACGGCCATGGGGTTGATGGCCTTGCTGTAGCGCAGGGTTTCAATGACCTTCCCATTGGCGTCGTAACGGCTCTCGCTCACTCCGCCTAAGGAGTCGATGACATAGCGCTGGCGGCCTGCGGCATCGTAGATATAGCGGGTGCGACGATCATTGCTCGAGGGCTGCAGCAAGGGCTGCATGGCCGCCTCGGTGGCGGGAGCCTGCGCAGCCAGGCTGATTTCACCGACCAAGCCCGTGCCACGAATCAAGAATGCACTCACCGAGAGCAGCTCGGCATCCGGCTCCAACGCCGCCAGGTCGGCCTTCAAGTCCCGGTCTATACGTTGCCAGCTGCCATTGGCGACGTTGCCCAGATAATGGTGCAGGTAGCTGCTGGCACTGCTATTGATGTGAGGCGCTGTAGTGCCTGGTCTATAGGTCAGGTAGCGGAGCCCCTTGTTGGTCTGCACACTGACGTAGACGGTAAAGCTCTCACTGTACTTCAGGTCCCAGCTCAGCTGGCTTGAGACGCTGCCCCAGGGGGTTTTGTTGCTGTCCTTCCACAGGCGATAACCGCTCGCCTGCGCGTTGCCGGTCAAGCTCACCACATGCTCGTCACGCTCGGCGTCGTAAACACGGGTGATAGTGCCGCCACCGGTAGCCTCATGGGCGGTGTAGACCTCCCAAGCAGCGATGCTGCCGCCGACGCTCTGATAGCGTTCGGCCAGACGGTTGGCGTACTGCACGCTCTCGATCACCCGCCCATTGGCGTCGTAACGGTTTTCGCTCACCCCTCCCAATGCATCGACGGTATAGCGTAGCTGGCCCACCGCATCGTAGACGTAGCCCGTGCTGTTTCCTGCTGCATCTAGCTTACGAATGACCTGGTCGTTCTTGTTGTACACGTAGCGGGTGGTCAGGTTCAGCCCATCCGGATCCACACGCTCGGCGGTTCGCCGCCCCAAGTTATCGAACTCATACCGAGTCACCTGCTGGTTCGGCGCCGCCACCGTGCCGCGGCTGACTTGCAGCTGGCGGCCCAGGCCGTCGTACTGGTAGGTGGTGCTGAGCTGCAGGCCATTCGGGTCCTGGATCACTTGCAGCAGCTGATCCTGGGCGTCGTAGCGGTAGTCGGTGATGCGCTGCGCGGCCGTGCCCTCGGCCTCGGTGACGCGCATCTTGCGGCCCAGGCCGTCGTAGGCGTAGCGGGTCACCGTGCCCAGCGCGTCGGTGCTGGTCAGGGTGCGCCCGTTGACGTCGTAGCTGTAGCGGGTGACGTTGCCGGCGGCGTCGGTGACGCTGGTCTTGAAGCCGCTCTTGGCGTCATAGGCATGACGGGTGACCTGGCCCAGGGCGTTGGTGCTGGTCAGCAGTTGGCCGTCTTTGTTGTAGCTGTAGGTGGTGCTGTTGCCGTTGCCATCGGTGACGCTGAGGGTCTCGCCATGGCGGTTGCGGGTGGTGACCACCTGCACGCTGCCCGGCAGGGTCTGGGTCAGGCTGCGGTTGGCGTCGTCGTAGTGATACGAGGTGACCCGGCCCAGGGCGTCGGTCTGGCTCAGCACGCGGGCAAAGGCGTCGTACTCAGTACTTTGGCTCTGGTTCAGCGGGTTGGTCGTGACGACTACCCGGCCGCCGTGGTCGTAGCGGATGCTGCTGGTCAGGCCGCGGCCGTCGGTGCGGGCGATCACCCGGCCAAAGGCGTCGTACTGGGTGGCCGTGCTGCGCGCCAGGCCGCCGATATCCTCAACCGTATCGATAAGCTCGCCGCGCTTGTTGTAGGCCAGCCAGGTCGTACTGGTCTTCGGCGTCGCCCCCTGATTGATGGTGCGGGTGATGGCGTTCTGCTCGCCGAAGCGGTTGTAGCCATAGGTGGTGACATAGCCCAGGGCGTCGCGGCTGCTGCTCAGCTGGCCGCGGCGGTCGTAGCTGTAGGTCTGGGTGCTGTTGCCGGCATTGCTGCGCATGGCCTGGGTCAGCGCCGACAGCGGGGTGGTCAGCAGGCCGCCGGTGAGGCCGGCGGTGTCGCTGATGCGGTCCAGGAAGCGGGTGCGGCTGAGCACCTCGCCAAAGGCGTTGTAGGCGGTCTCGCTGACTTCGCCGAGCGTGTTGACGGTGTGGGTCAGGCGCCCGGCGGCATCGTAGTAGGACAGCAGGGTGTTGCCGGCGGCGTCGCTGACGCTGAGCTGGCGACCGGCTTCGTCGTAGCTGTAGGTCAGGCCGTACTGGGCGTAGGTGGCCTGGATCTGCGCCTCGCTCATGCCGGCCGTGAGGCGGCTGGCGCCTTCGCCGCTGAGCTTGCCCAGGGTCTGGCCGAGGGCGTCGTAGCGCCAGGCGCTGCTGCGGGCTTCGGCAGTGCCCTGGGCGCGGATCTCGCGCACCAGACGCCCGGCGCTGTCGTACTCATAGGCGGTGACGCTGCCGTCGATCGCGATGCGCTGGCTGACCCGGCCGTAGCTGTCATAGACCGTGGTGCTGGTCTGCTGGGCTCCGCCGGCCACGGCCGCGCGGATCGTGGCGAAGCCGGTGCCAGTGCCGATTGCCGCAGTATGGCGCGTGGCGTAACGCATGCTCTGCTGGCGATTGCTAGCCTCGTCGTACACCGTTTCGCTGACGAAGCCCTGCTCGTCGACGCTGCCGATCTGGCGCCCGGCGCCGTCGTAGAAGTACCAGTTGCTCAGCGCGCCGCTGGCGGCCGGGCGCAGTTGTTCCAGGCTGCCCTCGGCGCGCAGGCCCTCGGCGCTGGCCAGGGCATAGCGGATGCTCTGCTGCAAACGGCCGCTGGCGTCGTAGCGGTTCTCGCGCAGGTAGCCTTCGCCATCCAGTGCTGCGGCCACGCGGCCGTCGGCGTCGTAGAAGGTGCGGCTGATGCGCTCGCCGCTCTGGCTCTGGATCAGC